>DASZXN010000670.1:0-11204 GCA_035545875.1 Phototrophicaceae bacterium | reverse complement strand
CATTTATTTTGAGCTTCAGCGGCGCACGGAGGCTGTCTCATGAACTGGCCGATCATTTGGAATATCGCCGTCAAGGACTGGAAAGAGGTGCGCCAGAACCGCATGGCGTGGCTGCCCGCGATCATTCTGCCGCTGGTGTTCGTGGTGGCGATCCCGCTGCTCGTGACGCTGCTGCCGCATTTCGCGGATATGTCGTCGCCGAAGATGACCGACGACCTCAAGCCGTTGATCGCCATGATGCCGCCCGAACTGGCCGCGCAAATCAGCGGCATGAACCCCGGTCAGATCATAATCAGCGTGATTCTTGGCTTCGCCTTCGCGCCCATGTTCCTGATCCTGCCGCTGATGGTGTCGAGCATCATCGGCGCGGACAGTATCGTCGGCGAGAAGGAGCGCAAGACGCTCGAAGCGCTGCTCTACACACCCGCGACTGATGGCGAATTGTATCTCGCCAAGCTGCTCTCGGCAGTCGCTCCGGCGGTGGCGCTCTCGTGGGCGAGCTTCATCGTCTACGTGCTGGTCGTCAATCTCGCCGGGATGCCGATCATGGGGCGGGTCTGGTTTCCGCTGCCGCACTGGTGGCCGCTGATCCTGCTGGTCGCGCCCGCCGTTGCCACACTCGGCATGTCGATCATTGTGCTGATCTCGTCGCGGGTCAGCACGTTCATGGAAGCGCAGCAGACTTCCGGCATTCTGGTGCTGCCGATTGTGCTGCTCGTGATCGGTCAGTTCGTCGGCGTGATCTATTTGAGCGTGGCGCTGGTCGTCGCGCTGGGCGTGGTGCTCTGGCTGATCGACGCTGCGCTGATTTGGGTCGGCGTGAAGCAGTTCTCGCGCTCGGCGCTCATGGCAAGGATTTGAGTAGGTATCGTCACCCGGTTGAATGAGGATTTGGCATGGCTGCTCGGACGATCTCGAAAACCACCGCACGCCGCCTGGCGATCACGCGCCAGCGCTTGAGCGGATCGCCGCCGCCCGCGACTGCCGACAGCATCATGGAGGTCGTGCGTGACCTCGGCTGCGTGCAGATTGACCCGATCAGCGTGGTCGCGCGCAGCCCGCTGCTGGTGCTGTGGAGCAGGCTCGGCGTCTATGATCCCGCGCTGCTCGATAAGCTGATTTACGCAGATCGGCTGCTGTTCGAGTATTGGGCGCACGTCGCCTCGATTGTCCTGACCGAAGATTACCCGATCCATCAGTGGCGGATGCGCAATTACATCAACACCGACGTTGGCAATCCCTGGACGCAGCGCGTGGGGGAGTGGATCGAGCAGAACCGGGATTTGTACGATCTCATTCTGGCGGAATTGAGTGAAAAGGGCGCGCGCTTTTCCCGCGAGTTTGAACTGGACGGCGTTGATCCGAAGCAATGGGTGTCGAGCGGCTGGACGAATGATCGTAATGTCAGCCGGATGCTCGATTTCCTCTGGGCGCGCGGGCAGATCATGGTGACGGGGCGCTCCGGTTTGCAAAAGCGCTGGGATTTGAGCGAGCGTGTTCTGCCCGACTGGACGCAGCACAAACCCTGGGCGACTGAGGCGGTCGTCACTTCGGCGGCGCAAAAAGCGATTCGCGCGCTCGGCGTCGCCACGCCTGCGCAGATCAAGCAGCATTACACGCGCGGGCGCTATCCTGATCTGCAAAGCGTCCTCAATGACCTCGAACAGCAGGGGCGCGTCGAGCGCATCAAGGTCGAAGGCGTGCCGGGGAACTACTACCTTCACGCCGACGATCTGCCGCTGCTGGAGCGGATCGCGGCGGGGGAGTGGCAGCCGCGCACGACCCTGCTCTCGCCCTTCGACAACCTGATCTGCGACCGCAAGCGCACGGTGCAGTTGTTTGACTTCAACTTCAGCATCGAAATCTACGTGCCTGCCGCCAAGCGGCAATATGGCTACTACGTGCTGCCGATTCTGCATGGGGATTCGCTGATCGGGCGCATCGACCCCGCTTACGACCGCAAAGCCAAGACACTCAACGTCAACCACATCTACGCCGAGCCGGACGCGCCCGCCGAAGCCGCCCCGGAGCTTCGCGCCTCGATTGAGTCGCTGGCGCAGTTCGTCGGCGCGACGCAGATCACTTATGGCGAGGTCGCGGACGTGTGGCGCCAGACGATCCGTTAAATTATGGCGACACGCGCTCAGAATGAGCGTGATTTTCCGAATTGGGACGAACTATCCAATGCTGGACGGCGCTACTGGATCGACAAAATAGGGCGTGTCAGCGGCTTTGCGCGTTATGTTAAAATCGTAGATGCAAACGAAATGACGCAATCCATCGTGCAGGAAATTTACGACCAAAACGGAAAACTGATTGCAAGACATCAGAAATATCCGGTTGATACCGGACATCAGGTGATTGAGTAGTAAAATGATCACACAGGAAGTGCTAGCCGATCAAATTCTTGCTTACTTGAATGGGCGAACCTCGTTGGCTGAACTGGTCGCGTGGGCAGAAGACGCACTGGTAGCGTTCACTGAATCCGATCAACGTCCAGCCAATGCTGACGCCATTTGGGATACCCTCCTTTATCTAGGTGCAGCCGACAGCCCCGGTTTTCCGCTCACTTGGGAAGCAATCAAAGCAATGCTCGGTCATTTAGGTCGTCCGGTACAGAGCGTCATGGCCTAAATCGGGTTAAGATAGGTGGAAACCATTTTGTCGTAAAAGGTTTCCTCATGTCCACAATTAACCTGATTACCGAAGTGCCGGGGCCAAAAAGCCGCGAGATCGCGGCACGGCGCGAAGCCGCGACCCCGCGCGGCGCGTCGAAAGCCTCGTCGATTGTCATCACCGAAGCGAAGGGCGCGGCGCTGACCGACGCCGACGGCAACACTCTGATCGACCTTGCAGGCGGGATCGGCGTGCTGGCGGTCGGTCACTGCCCGCCGAACGTCGTCGCCGCGATCAAGGATCAGGCCGAGAAGCTGATCCATTTCTGCGCGATTGTCGGCACCTACGAGCCATATGTGCAGGTCGCGGAGCTGATGAACGAGGTCACGCCCGGCGACTACCCCAAGAAAACCATCCTGCTCAACAGCGGAGCGGAGGCGGTCGAGACGGCGGTCAAGATCGCGCGCAGCTACACCGGACGCTCCGGCATCATCGTCTTTGAGGGCGCGTATCACGGGCGTACCAATCTCACGCTCTCGATGACGAGCAAGTACGGCCTCTTTAAGAAAGGTTTCGGCCCGTTCGCGCCGGAGATTTATCGCCTGCCTTTCCCGAACGTTTACCGCCGACCCGCTGGCATGAGCGAGGATGCCTATATCGACGACTGCATCGCGCGGCTGGAAAACGCCATGATCGCGCAGATCGATCCGAGCGCCTGCGCCGCCATCGTCATCGAGACGGTGCAGGGCGAAGGTGGCTTCATTCCCGTGCCGCAGCGCTTCCTTGAACGGATTCGCAACCTGTGTACGCTGCACGGGATCGTCATGGTCAGCGATGAAGTCCAGTGCGGCTTTGGGCGCACGGGCAAGCTGTTCGCCGTCGAGCATTACGGCATCGTGCCCGATTTGATCGTCACGGCCAAGTCGATTGCCGCCGGAATGCCGCTTTCCGCCGTCACCGGCAAGGCCGAGATTATGGACGCGCCGCACCCCGGCGGACTCGGCGGCACCTACAGCGGTAATCCGATTGCCTGCGCTGCCGCCATCGAGACGATCAACATGATCCGCCAACCGGAGTTTTTGCAGCGCGCCAATGAAGTCGGCGCGCGGATACGCCAGCATCTCGACCGCCTCGACAAGGAATCGGTGTTGGTCGATAATGTGCGCGGCCTCGGCCCGATGCTGCTGGTCGAACTCGTCACCAACCCGCTGACCAAGAATCCTGCCGCCCAGCAAACACTCGACATCATCAACGAGGCGCTGCGCCGGGGTGTGGTCGCCATGCGCGCCGGACTCTATAGCAACTGCATTCGCTTCCTGCCGCCGCTCAACATCACCGATGAGCAGATCGACGAAGGGCTGGGCGTGATCATCGATGCGGTGCGGGTGGTTGAAGACCGGATTCCGGTTTAACCGACAGGCAAGGGGGAGCGATGGCTGACATTCATCTTGAGGTGGACATCAAGAGTCCACCGGAAACCGTCTTTGACACGCTGGCGGACATCGTGCACTATGATCGCTGGCTAGCGCCGTCCGGGACGTACAACACGACCACCAACGTGTCCGATAACGTCGTGCGCGCCGGGACGACCTACGTGGATCACAACAGCGGCGGCGTGCTCTACGGGCAGGTGCGCGAGTACAAACCCTATTCGCGGCTGGTCTTTCATCAGGCGACCAAGCGCAAGATCATCGGGCTGGACGTGACCATTCGCTATGAGTTGACGCGCACCGACGAGGGCACGCATCTCGAACGGACGACCAGCATGACTCCATTGGGGCTGCTGCGTCTGCTCGCGCCGATGGTCATTGGGCGGACGCGCACCGAGAATCAGCGCACGCTCGATGAACTCAAATACTATCTCGAAGAGGGAAAGTCGGGGCGGATTTAGGTCAGACAAGCGGATAGGGCAATCGGCGGACGCGATTGATCGCGTCTCATAAGCACCAAGTTAAGGTTGAACGCCGCGTTTTGCGGCTTCCGCCCGACGCTGAAAGCATCGGGCTATGAATTCAAGCTCTCTGAAGCGGGCTGATAAGGGTTCACACGGGTTCGTCAGCCTGCTTCAGCAGGCTTGGGGTTTGGTAGCCCGACGTTTTGAACGTCGGGCGAGACTTATACTCCCACCGAGTCGGCTAGTTGCCGCAAAAGAACGGTTGGGTGTAGACTGATCCTAAGCCGTCATAGCAAATTTGAGGGTCTTGTGGGCGACCGGGTACTATTAAGCTCAAGTCCGAAGAATATTGAAGCGTGCGTTCAACTTGCCGTCGAGCATAGGCTGGGTATCGAACTGATGGCCTTTGCCTATCCCGACGTGCTCGATGGCGACTGGCGCTCCGTGCTGGAGCGTTACAAAGTGCTGCTGCGCCCCGTGCCCGGTCTGCGGACGATGCACGGCCCGTTTATGGATATGGCTCCCGGCAGCCCGGATCGCCAGATCGATGAGGTCTGCAAGGGACGTTTCCGCCATGCGCTGCGTATCGCCAGCGAACTCGATGTGAAGATCGTCGTGCTGCACGCCAACTTTATCGCCGCGATTCACACGCCCGAATATCGCGCGGGCTGGCACAAGCGCAACGTCGATTTCTGGGGCGAGTTGGCGCAGTACGCCCAGCAGTTGGGTGTGACCGTCGCCGTCGAGAATATGTGGGAATTTGACCCCGACATCATCGGCGACGTGCTGAAAGAGATCAATCACCCGTATTTGCGCTCGTGCATCGACATCGGACACGCGCATCTGTATTCTGACGTGCCGTTCCCGCAGTGGCTCGAAACCATGAAGCCCTACCTCGTCCACATCCACGTCAACAATAACGACGGCAAGCTCGACTATCATCACGGTCTGGCGGGAGGCGTGCTCGATTATCCGAAGCTGCTGCAACTGGTGCATACGCTGCCGCAGCAGCCTTCAATCACGCTGGAAATGGACGACGTGGGCGATATGCAGGACAGCCTGCGCTTCTTCCAGCTTGAGCCGCAAAAACAGCAGAATTCCGCTGGGCAGAATTAAAACTTCAACCTAGCCTGTCATATCATCGCCGTGATAGGACGATCCCTGCTGCTGGCTGTCGTCCGAAGCTGCGACTACAGCGTAATAGTAGTAGTGACTCGGATCGAACGTCGGCAGGCTGGCGCGCACCGCATTGAGCGAAGCCCATGCGGAATCGCGCGCGAGGTTGGCCGAGAAGATTGTCGAGTCAGTCCCCATTGCGCGCAAGCTGTCCAACTGCATCAACATATGAGCGAGCCACTGTCCCGACGCGGTGCGCAGCGTCTGCGAATTTGTCGTCTGATACATATGCAGCATGGCGGGTTCGGCGTCTTCCGAAAACTGGAGCAGATAGTAGAAATCGACCTCACGGCCTTCAGCGGCGCGCGCGATGTTGCGCTCGGTGATGTAGCCCTGCACATTCATCAGGTTGAGCGTGCCGACGTAGCCGATCAGGACAATCAGCAGGCCGAGCGAGAAAACCCGCCGACGCACGCGGAACAGCGCCAGCACGAAAAAGATAAACAGCACGGCCAGCCAGTACATGAACACGTGCGTGTCTACACGCAGCATCGTGAAACCGTACTGATCCTCGTAGAGCAGCATTCGCTGGGAGGCCGAGACAAGGATCACGCCCGTAAGCGCGACCAGAATCAGTGACAATACTTGAAACAGCCGGGTATGACGCTGCCGGGCGCGCACAGTCATCGCGTCGAGCGCCAGCACGAACGCCAGCGTCAGCACCGAGACGGCGACCAGTTCGAAGAAGCCGCTGCGGGCGTAGTCGGCGTAAGTCATGCCGCTGATCGCCAGCGTAGTGCGCCCATCGAAGAAATAGGCGAACTGGATGATTACGAACAGGCCGAACAACAGATCGATGCTGCCGAGCGCGATGCAGCCTTCGATCAGGCCGAGCGAGGGGAGCTTGCGCTTGGGCTTCTCGGCACGATCTTCCGCGCGCATCCGCCGCCCAACGCCGTAAGCAAGCGCTCCGCAGGCGACCCAACCAATGCCGCCAATCATGACGATCTGAAGGATCACCTCGTTGCTGAACTGCGGGAAGCGCAAAAACGAAACGATCCGGTCAGCATATCCGGCGAAAACCGCGTCGGCGGACGCCAGCAGCACGCCGAAGATCAGCACAATCGGCGCGGTGATCGCCAGTCCGCGCCCAACTGACATAATCACGCGCCCGTGTCCTGTCAGCCGCTCGACGCACCAGCCAATCGAGTCAAAAACCTCGAACAAGGGCGCGAGCAGCGTGCCAAAAGTCGCTTCGAGGGTGCTGAAAATGTGATCGGCGGTTGCATCGAGATCGATGGGGCGGCTGCCCGGCATATAGTGGAGCGCCAGCAGGCACAGGGCGAATGCTGCCATGACGTTGAGCGTGTTAATTCCGGCATCGGCGCGCACGGCGACCATGCAGCCGAAAAACAGCGCCGGGATCAGCGGCCACAACTGGCGCGGATGGATCGTTTGGCGCATCAATCCTTGCGATGCCAGCACCAGCACGATCAGGATGAGCAGAAAGAGCGGGAAGGATATGCCGATAGCCTTGCCGAAGAAGAGCAGATCGCCGATCACGCCGACGAACGCGCCGATCACAACGGTGTAGAGTGCGAAGCGTTTCCTGTCCATGCGACCTCCATCAGAACGCGATGTAAGGGCATGGTACGGGCGAAGCGCCTTCAGCCTCAAGCACTTGAGTGCGTGACGCTGATAGTAGGGGCACAGCGCGCTGTGCCCGTCTGAAAGCGGTTATTCAGGAAGTTTGTAGACGAAGCCCGGCGCGCCGAGATACATCCCGCCGTCAACGTCGATGCACATTTTGTTGGCGTAGATGAACGGCTCACGTGGTTCGAGCGTGTCCGCGACGTACTGGATCGGCGTGTGTCCGTGAACAATCTGCTTGACGCCGAGGGTATCCAGGTATTCAAAAGCGTTGGCAAGGCCGTTGACGTGCGGCGAACTGAAGGCCATGCGCTCGCTGAAGGCTTCAATCAGTTGATCCCAGTCGTCCAGGTCGTCGCCGCGCAGCACCGCCGAAATCGTGTCGTTGATTGCATTGATGCCGTTGCCATAATCGAAGTAAAACATCGCGTCGGCGTGCATGAACAGGCGCTGCTGCACGCGCGCCATCGCAGGCAGGCCGCGCAGCCAGGCGATGTGCCGTGAAGTCGCCTGCGCCATGTCCGCGTCCTGACCGCCGTTGCGTTTCCACGCCAGCATGAATTTGTTGCGCTGGCGAAAGCGCTGCGCCGCCAGAAACAGGACTTCGTGATTGCCGAGCAGCGCGCGGACTTCGCCACCCTCGGCGCTGGCCTGCGGCTGCAAGCGCATGATCAGATCGACCACGCCGATGCCGTGCGGCCCGCGATCAAAGAAGTCGCCCATGAACCACAACTGCGCCGCGCCGCCGCTCCATTTGCGCCCCTGATCGATCAGCCTGGCTTCCATCAGCAGATCGAGGAGCTTGATCAGGTTGCCGTGAATATCCCCAATGACGTAAATCGACATACCGTTCACTTGTCTGTTTTCAGCGTGAAGCCGGATGCTTCACCCAACATCGCTGGCGCATCGACGAAAATCCCGCTCGCGCTGACCGCGATTGAACCGTCCGCCAGTAAAATCGAGCCGCTGGTGAAAATCTTGCGCCCCTCGCGCCGATCCACCTGCCCGAAAACCTGCACCGCCGCGCCCAACGCGACCGGACGCTGGTAGTCAAAGGCCAGATGCACGCTGACGGTGCGGTTCCCGGCGAACCACGAGGCCGCGCCCATCGCTTCGTCGAGCAGCGAAGCCAGCGATCCGCCGTGCGCGTAACCGGGCGGGCCTTGCAGCGCCGCGCCCATCGTCAGGGTGGCGCGGACTCGACCATCGCCCAGCAGATGATACTCCGCGCCGAAGGCCGCGATAAAGGTCGAACTCTTGATAATGCCTTGACTCATCTTGCCCTCTCTGTCCTTAATCATACCAGTTTCGGCGCATCCTTTGGCGGACTTTTTGTGTCTAATGGTTTGAAGCATGTGCAAAACAACGTCTGATCGACGGTTGGGGTACGACCTGATGTTTTCGCACAAACCACACTTGACGTTTAATGTGGTGTGTAACACAATGAGTTTCTAGCAGCGTGACGATTCAAGGAGTGAACCATGCGCTCAAAACGGTTATTTGGCATTTTCATTCCACTGCTGGCGATGCTGATGCTCGCGGCAGTCGCTCTGGCGGATCCGCTCGACTCGGCAACCCGCATCACCTTTGCGCCGGGCGCGACCTCGGCGACGGTGAGCGGACAGGTCGATGGCAATACCAGCGCGAGTTACGTGATCTATGCGCTGGCGGGGCAGCCTGCCCAGATCACCTTGACCTATACGGGCGGCCCGGTCTACGTGACCTTCGTTTCGCCCGGCGGCTCGCCGCTGGCGCGCGCTCAGGCGGGCGCTCAGGGGTTCAGCGGAACCCTGCCCGAAACAGGCGACTACAGCATCACCGTGTCGGCGTTCTCCGGCACGCCGTTGAGCGCGTTTAACCTGACGATTACGATTGCGCCGCTGGCTTCGGTCGCAACGCCTGTGCCGACGCCCGTGATCAACACCCAGCGGATTCAGTTCGCGCCCAACACCAACACCGCGCAGATGACCGGGCAGGTCAGCGGCCTGACCAGCGGCCCGATTTACAACTACTTCCTGCTCAACGCGCAGGCCGGCCAGACGATGGACATCATTCTGGTGGGCTTCACCAACCCGGTCTATCTGTCGGTGATTTCGCCGAGCGGGATTCAATTAGCGCGCGCGCAGAACGGCGTTCAGAGCTATCAGGGCGTGCTGACCGAGAGCGGCGATTATCAACTGCGCGTCTCGACTTCGCCCGGCCTCGGCCTGAGCTACTACGAGTTGCTCGCCGCCGTCGTCAATAACGGCCAGCAGCCCGGCCAGCAGCGCCTTCAGTATGCTCCCGGCACCAGCAGCATGACCGTCACCGGGCAGACCAGCGGCACGTGGCTCGACAGCTTCCTGCTCAACGCGCAGGCGGGGCAGCAGGCGCAGATTATCGTCACTTCGCCCGCCAACAACGTCTACCTGACCGTTGTGTCGCCGAGCGGCTCGCCGCTGGCGCGGGCGCAGAATGGCGTCCAGAGCTTCAATCAGGCGCTCGCCGAGAGCGGTGATTACAACATTCAGATTTCCGCGCCCGCTGGCACGGCGCAGACCAACTATACCGTAACGATTGCGGTCACCGGCGTTGGCTCAGGATCGTCGCAGGGCGCAAGCTGCAACAACGTGAACCAGCGCATTCAGTTCGCGCCGGGTGGAACTTCGGCACAGGTCAACGGCCAGATTAGCGCGACCTGCGTCGATACCTACGTGCTCAACGCGCAGGCCGGACAGTACATGCAGTTGCGCGTTTCGTCGCCCGCCAACAACGTCTATCTGACGCTGGTCTCGCCCGGTGGTTCGCCGCTGGCGCGTGCCCAGAACGGCGCGCAGACCTTCAACGGCAACCTGCCTGAGAGCGGCGACTACACCATCCAGATTTCCGCGCCTGCTGGCACGGCGCTGACCAGTTATCTGCTCACCGTCGCCGTTTCCGCGCTGCCACAGCCGCCGCCCTCGTCGGGCACGCAGCGGATTCAGTTCGCCGCTGGCGCGATCTCGGCGCAGGTGACCGGGCAGGTCAGCGGCACCACGACCCGCAACTATGTGGCGGGCGCTCGTGCCGGACAGCACATGCAGCTCACGCTTTACTGGGTCGGCAGTCCGGTCTATCTGACGCTGGTCTCGCCCAGTGGTTCGCCGCTGGCGCGCGCGCAGGCTGGCGCTCAGGGCTTCGATGGCACGCTGCCGGAAAATGGCGACTACTCGATTCAGGTTTCCGCTCCAGTCGGCACGCCGACCACCAGCTATACGCTCGTCGTCACCATCACGGGCTGATTGGATCGTTTCAATCCGATGTATCGTTGTGTAGGGGCGACCTGTAAGCTTGCGAAGCAAGCACGTCGCCCCTACGTATTTGAAAGCTCGGATCGATTTGTACATCGGACGCAAAGATTCATGACCACACCCTTCGGCTATTTCGACCTGCTGGAGTCGTTTGTCCAGCCCGGCTGTGCCGTCTGCCGCCTGCTGGCGCGTGATGTCGAACACTATCTCGACGGCCTGCTCTACGAATTCCCGACCGATCCAGCCGTGCAGGACGAGTTTCGCGCCAGCCGAGGGTTGTGTCATACCCACACCTGGGCGCTGACCAGGTTCAACAACGCGCTGCCGACGGCGATCCTCTATCACGCCGCGCTCGACGAGTTGATCAAGACGCTGGAACACGCGCCGCAGCCAGAGCGTTTCGGCGGGCTGGCGCGGTTGCTCAATAACGCCGCGCCGTCGCCGCTGGCGGACGCGCTCGACGCGAAGAAGCCCTGCCCTGCTTGTGTCCTCCACGACGAATCCGAAAGCATCTATCTGCGCGTGATCGGCGAATATGGCAGCGACGAGCGCTTGCGCGCCGCCTTCGAGCAGTCGGACGGCTTATGCCTGCCACATTTGCAGGGCGCGCTGCGCCTGACACGCGATCCACAAATCGCGCGCTTACTCAGCGACGTTCA
>DASZXN010000669.1:0-3683 GCA_035545875.1 Phototrophicaceae bacterium | reverse complement strand
GACCGCCGGGTTGCCCTGACCCTTCAGTTCGGCCATGACCTTGCCCATCAGCGGGCCAAACAGCTTGTCCTTGCCGCCGAGATAGTCCTGCACCATCTTGTCGTTCTCGGTCATGACCTTCGCTGCCGCTGTTTCGACTGCCGACGTATCGGAAACCTGCGCCAGCCCCTTCACCTCGACAATGCTGACCGGATTGCGCCCGGTCTCCCACATTTCCGTCAGGACTTCGACGCCCGTCGCTTTATTGAGCGTGCCGTCGCTGACCATCTTGACCAGTTCCGCCATATTCTGCGCTGAGACGCGCTCACCGACCGCTTCACGCTCGATGCCGTCGCGGTTGCTCAGGCTGAACAGGTTGCCGATGATCCAGTTGGCGGCAGACTTGGGATTCGCGCCCGCGCCGATCACCGCCTCGAAGTAGCTGGCGACGGCTTTCTCCGCGACCAGCACCGAAGCGTCGTAAGCCGTCAGGCCGAGGCTGACGAAGCGGTCGCGCTTGGCGTCGGGCAGTTCGGGCAGGTTGGCGCGCACCGCCTCGACCCACGCGCGGCTGACTTCAAGGATCGGCAGGTCGGGTTCGGGGAAATAGCGGTACTCGTCGGCGCTCTCTTTGTAGCGCTGCACGACCGTGCGCTGCTTGGCCTCATCCCACCCCAGGGTCGCCTGCCGCACGCCCGACTGACTCTCCCATGCCTTGACCTGACGCTCGGTTTCGTACTCAATCGAGCGGAACAGGCTGCGGATGCTGTTCAGGTTCTTGACCTCGGTGCGCGTGCGGTAGCCCGTGTCGTCCTTGTGCTGGACGCTGATGTTCGGCTCGACGCGCATCACGCCCTTCGACATATCGCCGTTGTTGACGCCGAGGTACTGCAAAATCGCGCGCAGTTTGCGGGCGAAGGCTTCGGCAGCTTCGGCGCTGTGAATGTCCGGTTCGGTGACGATTTCGAGCAGCGGCACGCCTGCGCGATTGAGATCGATCAGACTCGCACCGTCGATGTGGATCGACTTGCCCGTGTCCTCTTCGAGATGGGCGCGACGCACGCGAATCCGCTGCGTCGATCCGTCCGACAGTTCCACGTCGAGATAGCCATTGATGCAGATTGGTCGGTCATACTGGCTGATCTGGTAGCCTTTGGGCAGGTCGGGATAGAAGTAGCTCTTGCGCGCGAACTGGTTCACGGGCGGGATTTCGCAGTGGAGCGCCAGCCCGACCATCAGCGCCATTTCGACGGCTTCGGCATTGATCACCGGCAGCGTCCCCGGCAAGCCCAGCGACACCGGATCGACGGCGGTGTTGGGCGGCGCGGTCACGCTGTCCACCACCGGGCAGGCGCTGAACATCTTGCTCTTCGTCATCAACTCGGCGTGGATTTCCAGGCCGACGATTACAGTCCAATCGCTCATTGGATGTCCTGAGTTACATGATTTTCTATGCAGGGGATTGTAACATAAAGGCCAGTGAGAGTTATACGTCGTCGCTCGATAAAAACAGTCGAAAGCGGCTCTGATGACACAGGATTTTCATGACCCGGAGGGCGTGCGGCAGTGGGACTCCAATCCGGTCAGGCTCAACCCAACCCGCCCCGAACAGCTTGATCTGCTGGTTTCAATTCTGGCAGATGCCTATCAAGCAGGCGATACCATCCTCGATCTGGGCTTCGGCTCAGGCATCGTCGAAGCGCTGATTTTCGAGCGCATCCCGCAAGCGCGGATCATCGGCGTCGATTTTTCCCCGACGATGATGGCCTTAGCCCATGAGCGGCTCAAGCCCTATGCCGATCAATATCGCGCGATTGAGCACAACCTCGCCGAACTGGACACGCTCGCGCTGGAGCCGTGTCGCTTTATCATCAGTATTCAGGCACTCCATCATCTGACTGACGCTCAGATGCAGGCGGCGTATCGGCGTATCGTTGATCTGCTTGCGCCGGGCGGCTTATTCTTGCTGCTGGATCGTATGGCTGCCGAGCCGCCGAACTTGTTCGAGGTCTATCAAAGCGTCTGGCGCTGGCAGGATCGGCGTTATGGATCGCATTTGGCGCAAGATGAAGGCGACAGCTACCCTGTCCACGTCCATAACAACCGCGAACGCGGCGATCTTCCCTTGAGCCTGCCGCGCCATCTCGAACTGATGGACTCGGTTGGCCTGAAAGCCGCCTGCCTGCACCTGATCGGCTTGCGCGCCTTGATTGCCGCCACGAAATCCTGACTTCAGGCGGGCTGGCGCTGACGCTCAACCTCCGCCTTTTGCAGCAGTCCGGCGACGCCGCTGTTGCAGTTGGTAGCAATGTCGATGAAGGCGCGGGCAGCAGGCGAAGCCGTCGCCAGATTGTTGACGGCGATGTGCAGATAGCGATAGATCGGCGGCGAGAAGCTCAACGGATGGAGCTTGTCGAGATCGTCGGGCAGGCTCATCGCCGGGATCATGCTGATCCCCAGCCCCTCTTTGACCATTTCCAGCACCGTGTTCACGTCGCTCAGTTCGTATTGCAGCAGGAAAGGCTGCCCTTCCTCCTGAAACAGCGCTTGCAGCAGGCGCAGGCAGCCCGTTTTTGACATCACGAACGGCTCGTTCGCCAGTTCGCGGATTGGGACGCTCGATCCCCGTGCCAGCCGATGTGTCGTCGGCACGACGATTTTAAGTTCATCACGGGCAATCGTGAATACGTTGTCGCTCGGTGCAGCGTGGCTGATCAGCCCGACATCGACGATCCCCTGTTGCAGCCAGGTTGCGATCTCGGCTTCATGACCTTCAAACACGACGGTTTCGATCCCCGGATAGCGGTGGTGATAGACGGCGATCAACTGGGAGAGCAGGCGTGCTGACATGCTCGGCACGCTGCCGATGCGCAGCTTGCCGACCGCCAGTCCGCGCCGTGCTGCCGTATCCTGCCGGATGTATTCGGCGTGGGCGAGGATTTCGTAGATGTGCGGCAGCAGATGTTTGCCTGACTCGGTCAGCACACCGCCGCTGTGGGTGCGGTTGACCAGCGTGACTTCGAGTTCATCCTCAAGGCTGGAGAGCGCGCGGCTGGCGGCGGACTGCGTGAGGCCGACCGTCTCGGCGGCGGTCGAGATGCTGCCTTTTTCGTGGATGGCGCGGATCAGTTCAAGCTGCGAAAAGTTCATGATTTTTTCTCATATCAGACTTGCGTGATTTGCACTTCCTGCATAGGCAGGAGTGTACTACACTTTGCAGCGAAATGATACGCTAGTCCGTTTAGGAGATAGGGCGAACGCATCAAATTTATGTTCGGGTCATGAAAGGCGATACGGATTTTGTCGGGACGCGATTGATCGCGTCCGGCATAGCGGACGGCATCAATGCCGTCCCTACGATTCCTTGTGGCTCTTTGTGACTTTCTATCTGATTTTGATGCGTTTGCCCTGGTTTAGGAGAACCCCGTGTTGCATTTGCAGATTATCACCGTCAGCACTCGTCAGGGACGTTCCGGCCACCGGGTCGGCGACTGGTTCGCCAATTACGCCCGTCAGCATGGCAAGTTCGAGATTGAAACGGTCGATCTGGCCGAGATCAACCTGCCGCTGTTCGATGAACCGAATCACCCGCGCTTTCAGAAGTACGAGCACGATCACACCAAAGCCTGGAGCGAAATCGTCAGCCGTGCCGACGCTTTCGTATTCGTCACGCCGGAATATAACTACAGCGCGCCGCCCTCGCT
>DASZXN010000668.1:0-9514 GCA_035545875.1 Phototrophicaceae bacterium | reverse complement strand
CCTATCGCAGTCGTTCGGTCGGAGAAAACCTCGACCTGTTCGAGCGGATGCGCAACGGTGATTTCAAGGACGGCGAATGCGTCCTGCGCGCCAAAATCGACATGAGTTCCCCCAACCTCAACCTGCGCGATCCGGTACTCTATCGCATCCTGCACGCGACTCACCCGCGCACGGGTGACAAATGGTGTATCTACCCGATGTACGATTGGGCACACGGGCAGAGCGATTCGATTGAAGGCATCACCCACTCGATCTGCACGCTCGAATTTGAGGATCACCGTCCGCTGTATGACTGGGCGCTCGATCAGTTGGGCATCTATCATCCGCAGCAGATCGAGTTCGCGCGCCTCAACCTGACTTACACTATCCTGAGCAAGCGCAAGCTAATCCAGTTAGTGCGCGAGAAGCACGTGCGCGGCTGGGACGATCCGCGTATGCCCACGCTCTCAGGAATGCGTCGGCGCGGCGTTCCGCCGAAGGCTCTGCGTGACCTGTGTGACATGATTGGCGTCTCCAAGTCGAACAGCATTGTCGATCTGCAAATGCTCGACTACTGCGTCCGTCAGGAATTGAACAAGACCGCCCCGCGCGTGATGGCGGTGCTGCACCCGCTCAAGGTGGTGATCACCAACTACCCCGAAGGCCAGACCGAAGAATTCGAGGCGATGATCAACCCTGAAAACCCGGACGCTGGGAAACGCAAGGTGCCCTTCTCACGGGTGCTGTACATCGAGCAGGAAGACTTCATGGAAGTCCCCGCGCCCAAGTTCTATCGTCTCTCGCCGGGGAAAGAAGTGCGCCTGCGCGCGGCTTACTTCATCAAGTGCGAGGAAGTCATCAAGGACGCAGACGGCAATATTGTCGAACTTCGCTGCACCTACGATCCGGCTACGCGCGGTGGCGATTCGCCGGATGGCCGTAAGGTCAAAGCGACACTCCACTGGGTCAGCGCGGCACACGCGCTTGAGGCGGAAGTCCGCCTCTACAATCACCTGCTGACCGTCGCTGAAGCCAGTGACATGGACGAGAACAAGGATTTCCTCGACTACCTCAATCCCAAGTCGATGGACGTGATCGAGCAGGCATACGTCGAGCCGAGCGTCAAAGGCGCGCCTGCCGGGACGAACTACCAGTTCGAGCGCCTCGGCTATTTCACCGTCGATCCCGACACGACGGACGTGAAGCCCGTGTTCAACCGCACTATCACCCTCACAGACGAGTGGGTCAGAGTGCAAAAGGCTGCTGTCGCCAAGTAATTGCGGATTCTCCGCATATCAATGTGACTTTCTGAACGGGTGAGATTACTCACCCGTTTTGATTCGTCACTTCCCCTGTTTTTACGAAACGGACTTAAGTCCAATTTGCTCAGGCTGCCGCGTAAGAGAGAAAATCATTGTCGCGTCTAATTAATTATAGACGTAATGATCTCGTTGAGCTTTACCGTCGTTGTCCCTTCGTCCGTCAAGTCAATCGACGAACTTGTTTTCGGTTTATCGTGAGTTGAAACAGGGGGTTGTATGTCGTCACTTGCTTTACTGATCGTTCGGCTGGTGCTCGGCGTGATTTTCATTTATCATGGCAGCCAGAAAGTTTTCGGCTGGTTCGGCGGCTCTGGTACCTCCGGGATGGCGAAGTCGCTGGCAAATCAGGGCAGCGCGTTCCCGTCCCTGCTGGCGTGGATGGCTGCGCTCAGTGAGTTTCTCGGCGGGCTGTTCGTTTTCGTTGGCCTGCTGACGCCGTTCGCCGCCGCCTTCATCATCAGCGCGATGATCGTCGCCATCGTCACCGTCCACTTCAAGAAGGGCTTTGCCAACGGCAAGGGCGGCTACGAGTTCAACCTCAGCCTGATCGCCCTTGCATTGGTGCTGGTGCTGCTCGGCGCTGGCTCGTATTCAATTGATGCGCTGATCGGTCTTGCCCAGCCGCTTAACCAGTTCCCGATCTGGGTTGCGGTGATCCTCGTGCTGATCGCGGCAGGCGGCATCGTCACCACCGAGCTGTCCAAGTCGCTGCACCCGCAGACGCATCAGGCCTAGAGAAACAAGTCTATCCGTGCAATGTAGGGACACGCGATCGCGTGCCCTTGTCACTAAACCGCGCTCCTGATTTGATCAATGGCGCGGTTTTTTGATCCCCCATTGCCGAGTCCTTTATATCCAATTGCGCCAAGAACCATTGTTGACAAAGCAATCATTTAGGATACAATCCAATTAGATTTAGATTAACCTAAAATGCGTTTTCGAAACGCATTATCTGAAACGCTGAGGTTGTAATGTTGATCAAACAACCACTAGAGCAAGAAGTTCTCCCAACCAGCACGAATCAGAAATCGGGCTGGCGGCAGGAGCGCGGGGCAGCGTCACTCGCGGAAGTGCATGGCTCAATTCCCGTGCCCAAGAGCGCTGGCTTCTGGCGCACGCTGGCAGCTTTTGTCGGCCCTGGTCTGCTCGTCTCGGTCGGCTACATGGATCCCGGCAACTGGGCAACCGACTTAGCAGGCGGAGCGCAGTTCGGTTATCTGCTGCTCTCGGTCATCCTGCTCTCGAATTTCGCGGCCATTCTGCTGCAATATCTGGCGCTCAAGCTCGGCATTGTCACCGGGCGCGATCTGGCGCAAGCCTGCCGTGACCACTATTCGCGCCCGGTCGTCGTTTTTCTATGGATACTCACCGAGATCGCCATCGCTGCAACGGATTTAGCCGAAGTCATTGGCTCGGCGATTGCGCTCAACCTGTTATTCGGCATCCCGGTCGTGATCGGCACGATCATCACCGCGTCGGATATTGTGATTATCCTGTTCTTGCAGCATCGCGGCTTCCGCTACGTCGAGATGCTGGTCGGCGGCCTGATCTTCATCATCTTCGCCTGCTTCGCCTACGAGATTGTGGTGACGCAGCCGTCATTCAGCGCCATTCTGAACGGTCTGATCCCGTCCAGCCAGATCGTCTTTAATCCATCAGCGCTCTATATCGCCATCGGCATCCTCGGCGCGACCGTCATGCCGCACAACCTGTATTTGCACTCAAGCATCGTCCAAACCCGCGAGATCGAACAGACTGAACCGGGCAAGCGCAAAGCGATCCGCTTCGCCACCATCGACTCGACCGGAGCGCTGCTCTTTGCCTTCGTCGTCAACGCCGGCATCCTGATCATCTCGGCAGCGAGCTTTCATGGCACCCCCTATCAGAATGTCGCGGACATCGGTGACGCTTACAAGCTGCTCACGCCCGTCCTCGGCGTGACCCTCGCCAGCCCACTATTCGCCATCGCCCTGCTTGCTTCCGGGCAGCAGGCCACGCTCACGGGCACGCTGGCCGGGCAAATCGTCATGGAAGGCTTCGTCAATATTCGTATTCGCCCCTGGCTGCGCCGACTGATTACGCGAGCGATGGCGATTATCCCGGCAGTGATTGTCGCGGCGCTCTACGGCGAGCGTGGCACGGGCGAACTGCTCGTCTTTAGCCAGGTGATCCTCTCGCTGCAACTGAGCTTCGCCGTCTTCCCGCTGGTGCAGTTCACGAGCGAAAAGGTCAAGATGGGCGTGTTCGTCAATTCAACGCTGACGAAAATCCTCTCGTGGTCGCTGGCCGTGATCATCATGGTGCTCAATCTCTACCTGCTCTACTCCACGTTTTTTCCCGGCTGAACAAGCCACACAGACGATCATGCGGGCGCTGCCGCCAGTGTCCGCATGATCTGATCCACGTGAATGTCGCAGTGATCCGAATACACCACCAGCAAATCATCGGGAGTCATATCGCCGTTTTCAGGGTGATAGCCCGTGCGCTGGCGTTGTTCGTCGGTCAGGCACTCGAACAGGATCGTCCAGCGTTCGTGTAGACCTGCGAGCAGCGTCAGTGATGCCTGAATCGGCGTTAAGTTCACATCCGCGAGTTCTGCCCACGCCGCCTGATCGTAGGGCTTGAGCGGTGGGTGATCTTCGGTGAGGATCAGCTTGAGTCGGATGAAGCTGTTCATGTGCGACTCCGGCAGGTGATGAACGATCTGCTGTACCGACCATTCGCCGGGCAGGTAGGCTGTTTTGAGTTGTTCCGCGCTTAAATTTTTGACCAGTTCAGTCAGGCGCGCCGGAAACTGCCGAATGGTCTCGATGCGCTGCTGACGTTCTTGCGCTGAAAGCATGAGTCTCTCCCCTGCTCTTTCGGATGCGCGAAGTGTAAATCGGCCTTCTATCGCAATCGACGCGCGTTTCTGATGCTTTCCATCAGGAAAAATGATAATGACTGCGCTGGGTAGACGAGGAACAAATCGAGTGTACAGCTATCGTAGGGGCGCAGCGTGCTGCGCCCTGCTTGCAAACACTTGACTCCTACCGCACCATCAACCCTTCAAGGTGTGCCTTCACCCCTGCCCACTCGTGATCGAGGATGCGAAACCAGGCGGTATCGCGGTTGCGATTCTTGACGATCATGTGCGCCTCCTGAATCCCCTCGAACTGGAAGCCCATGCGCAGCGCCGAGTGCCGCGAGCGCTCATTCAGCGCGTTGCACTTCCATTCCAGCCGCCGATAGCCGAGATCAAATGCGCGCTTGAGCATCAGGTACGTCGCCTCGGTATTCGCGCCTGTCCGCTGCGCGATTGGGCTGTAGGAGATGCTGCCCAGCTCGATTTTCAGGTCTTGCGGTGAATTGTTGAGGTAGCAGGCGATCCCGACCGGCCAACCGCTCGCCTTGTCGATCACGCTGAAGGCGCGTCCATTCGGCGCTTTGACCAGCTTATCGAGATAGGCCATGAAATCGATCAGCGAAGCGAACGGGCCGCCGAACATGTAGCGCCAGATCACCTCGTCGGCGTCGTATTCATCGACGTGACGCCTGCCCAGCGTGATTGGGGTGCCATTGGTCAGCGAAAACAGCGGCTCGCCGTCCGTCGCCAGGTCAAGCGGCATCAGGCGGATTTTCTCGCCCTCCATGACTACGCCTTCCGGCTTGAGCGGAAGCTGATCACGGCGCGCGAGCGTTTCATCCGGTAAAACAGGGTTCATGCTTGTCTCTCCATCGTCGGCTTGATCAGGATTTCTTCGCTCAGGCGGATAAATTCTTGCAGCGCAGGCGAAAGCCACTTGTCTTTGTGCCAGATCAGGCGGGTGCCCATGTGAAAATCCGGTTCGAACCAGGGCAGCGCCACCAGCTTGCCCTGATTGACCTCGCTGCACACGGCGATTTCCGGCAGCAGCGTCAGGCCGAGGTTCGCCATCACACACTGCTTGATCGCCTCGACGCTGCCGAACTCCATCGTCGTAGTTGGCCGCACGCCGCGCGCCAGCAGCCGATTCTCGAACGCGCCGCGATAGCTGCATCCCGCTTCGGTCAGCAGCAGCGACTCGTCGCGCAAATCGTCCGGCTGAACACAGCCGCCGTCATTCAGGTGATGTTCCGGCGCGGCCAGCAGCAGCAGGTGTTCCTCGACCAGCGGTACAATCATCAACCCGTTCGAATCGGGCGGCGCGTCGGTCAGCAGAACTGCCACATCGACAGAACCATCGGCCAGTCGAGCCAGTGTCTCCGGCACGAGAAATGAGCGCAGGATCAACTGCACACGCGGATAACGCGTGCGAAACTGCTTGAGCAGCGGCGGCAGGCGATAAGTCGAGAGCGTCTCCGGCGCGGCGATGATCAGCTTGCCCGTCGGCTCGCTCGACTCAGCCAGTGCGAGCGCGGCCTCGTCCGCCAGCTTGAGCATTTTCTCGGCATAATCGAGCAGACGCTCTCCGGCGTCGGTCAGGGTCACACGCCGCCCCAGTCGATCAAACAACTGAACGCCGAGTTCATCTTCGAGCGCGCGCACCTGCGCCGTCACGCTCGACTGGGCGTAATCCAACTGTTCGGCGGCGCGCGTGAAGCTCAACGTCGCTGCGACAGTCTGAAAGGTTTTAAGCTGTCGTAAGTCCATAGCTTTTTCCACGACGAACAGTCTGCATGGTTAAAGCATAATGACCTTTCGCGCGCTGTAAAGTGACGCGGATTACCACAACATGTCTTTTCTTCAACTTTACGTCTTTCTTTACCCCTTTGCGCCTTCGCGTTGATGCTCTAATCTTTTCTTTTTACGCCATATCTTTCCGTGCGATTTGCGATTAGAATGTCCGCATTACGGAGGAACCATGAGCCAGACACCCAGCCCTGCATCACCACCGCCGAATCCAGTCAATCGGGAAAATCTGACCTTCGCCAGCAAAATCGGCGGCGTACTCGGCGTCGGCGCGATTATTCTGTTCGTCGTGCTGTGGGTCGTCTTTGGCAAATTCGGCATGACCGAGGTTCCCCGCATTCTCCTCTCGCTCTGCCTGCCGCCCGCGATCATGGCCGCGCTGATCGGCGCTTACATGCTCATCACCCGCTCACGCACGTAAAAAGCGGTAGACGATCACAATCGGCGTATCCTTCAACTTCGGCTCGCGCACCGCGTCGATCTGCAAACCTGAGCTTGTCCCCGCCTGCTGAAAATCGCTGTACAGATGTGGATAATGCTCGACCGCGTAGACGCCGCCATTGGCTGAAAACGTCCGCTGCGCCCCGTTGAGCGCCACGAAGGGATGCACGTCGCTCACCAGCGCGACGCCATTCGGCTTGAGCACGCGCCCAATCTCGTCGAGGGAGGGCTGCAAGCGCGGCAGATGACCGAGCGCCAGCCCGCACAAAATCACGTCGATGGAGGCGCTTGCCAGTGGAATGATCTCGGTGGTCGCCTGAACACGGTTTCCCAGTGGACTGGCCTTGAGCATATCCGGGCTGTTGTCGATCCCGATCACCTGCTTCGCACCCCGTCCCTGCGCCAGCAATCCATAGCGCCCCGTCCCGCAGGCGAGATCAAGCACAACCTTATCCTTCAGCGGCGGCATAAGGTCGAGCATGGCCTGCTGTTCATTTTCCATGAGGACATTGTGCGCTTGCGGCGGATAACTCGCTGCCCACAGCGCGTAAGCGTCCAGACTATTGAGCGTGCGCAGGCGTACCGGAAACACGCGGCGATAGAGCTTGCGAGCGTAAATCATGGCCGCGATTACCCGTAGCGCCCGTACAAATCCGGGATGTAGCGCGAATCGCTGATTTGCGCTTCCTGATCTTCGACCGTCTGCGTGACCGTCGCCAGAATGACCTGATCCGCCCAAACGAGGAAATGGCGGTCGCTGCCGTTGAGGTGCAGCTTCATGCGCGGCGGCAGGCACAGCCACATGTAGGCGATCCGCCGCCGTTCCTCGCGCGTCGTCCGCTCGCGCAGTTCGACGTACCAGCGCGGAAACGCCATGAACACCTGTGGATAGCGGCTCAGGCGGCGGCGATGATTGTGCGCGAAGTACGCGCCGAAGATTAGAATCGCGCCGAGAAACATCGGCGGATACTGCGGCGCGACCGTCGCCGTAAAGAGCATCCCGCCGAAAATTGCGATCAGCCCCAAGCCAAGCAGCGTCGCGGGCAGCAGATGAAAAGCGTCGTCGCCATCATAGTAGCGCTCGAACTGGCGCAGCACCGGGTCTTTGAACAATCCCATCGCCACCAGAATGACGGCGATCATGTAGATCACGCTGATCAGCAGGAGTATGAGCGCGATAATCATGCCCTACATCCTCACCAGCGACCGGACTCCTTTATAGAGCGGGCACACACAGGATTTGCATTCGATCCGCTCGCCCTGCCGATAGGCGCGGCGTAATTCGAGCGCCTCCGGCGCATTGATCGCTTCGTGGAGCGGCGCACCATTGACCTTGCCCATTGTCGGCAGGAAATAGCACGGTCGCAGCGTCCCATCGACTTCGATGATCGCCGACAGGTGCGGCGCGTTGCAGCGCACGGTGGGAAATTCGTCCAGCTCCAGAATCGCGCCGAAATAGGTCAGCATCCGGCGCAGCTTGGCAGGTGATTCGGCGATACGGCGGCTGGCGAAATCATCGGCAAAGCGCGTTTCGATCTCGTCCAAGATACGCGATAGTTCGGGCAAGTCGTCTTTCGTCAAAGCGGAAACAGGAGGTTGATGCTCCGCCGGGATGCTCATCGCCGCGATCAGCGAAGCACGGCTGCCGAAAGCGAACGGGTTGCTGACATCGACGGTGAGGAAGCTGATGTGGTTCACGTCCGCCGACTTTGCGGCTTCGATCATCTGCGGGATTTCGCGGTAGTTGGCGCGCTGAACGGTCGTGCGCGTCGTCACCGGGATGCCGCCCGCCCGCACCAAGCGAATCCCCTCAAGGATCAGGTCGAAGCCATCGACGCCGCGAATCGCTTCGTAGGTCGCCGCCGTGCCTCCGTCGAGGCTGACGATCACCTCATCGACGCTGGCGATCACCTCGTCGGCCTGCTTGCGCAGCAGCAGACCGTTGGTCAGCAGCGAAACACGCGCGCCTTCCGAGCGAAAGCGCCGCGCGATCTCCGGCCATTGGGGATGCTGCATGGCTTCACCGCCGCTCAACACAACCTGTTTGACCGCAAGGCCGCGCAAATCGCTGGCGATGGCTTCGACGAGTTCCATTTTCATGTTGCGGCGAGGGTTGCGCCAGATGTCGCAGGTAACACAGCGGCTGTTGCAGCCGTCGGTCAGGTAGAGTACGACAATCGGTAATGTGCGCAGGTGGTCGCCCACCAGGTTGAGCAGATGTTTTGCACTCATCTTCCCAGTATAAGCCGAATGACTCCCTATAACAAACCCCGAACTATTGTTTGCCGCCATGTGCTTGTGGGGGTTCCGTGATAAAATTGAATCAAATTTCCAACGGAACGACACGTAGAATGCAATGTTAAATCCTGATTTTTTGAAAAACGGCCCCGGCCCTCGGCTCAACTTTCTCGAAGGCCCGGACGCCAAACAGATCGCCGAGACGCTGGTCGCCTTCGCCAACACCGAAGGCGGCACACTGGTCGTCGGCTTGAATGACAGCGGTGAAGCGGCGCAGAAGGTCGAGAACGAGGCGCTGGCGAAGGCGCTCAAAGAGGCCGACTCGCTGTGCAGTCCGTCCATCGTCACGGGCAACTGGGAGCCTGTCGAGATGGAGACGGGCAGCACGGTTTACGCCTTGCGCGTCCCTCGCAGCATTGAACTGCACGCGCTCAGTGATGGCCGCGTGCTGATCCGCGCCGAAACGCTCAACCGACCGCTCGGCGGGCAGGAAATTCTCAAGCTGGCGAGCGCCAAAAGCACCGGCGATTACGAATCCGAGCCTGTCTCTGGCGCGACCAAAGACGATTTCAGCCGCAAAATGATTGACGAATATCTCGCCAAACGTGCCGAGCGTACCAAGCGTCCCTATAACGGCAAGATTGAAGACCTTCTGCGCGAGATCGGTGCGATTGACGCCGCCGAGCGCCCAACGGTCAGCGGGATTCTGCTGTTCTGCGAGTATCCGCAGCATTGGCTCCCGCAGTCGGGCGTGGTCTTTGCCAAGTTCGTCGGCAAGACGCCGCGCGGCGAGAACGGCCTCGCCGGGTATTCGCGGCGCGAGGAACTGACTGGCCCGCTGCCCCGCCTGATTGAATCGGCCTGGAATCTGATCTGGAGCGAG
>DASZXN010000667.1:0-6881 GCA_035545875.1 Phototrophicaceae bacterium | reverse complement strand
CAGACTGCTGGCAGCGGCAAGGATGATTGCGGTGCGCATACCCAGTGCCTGACCAAGCGCTCCACCTGCCAGCGCGCCGAGCGGGAGCATCCCGGCGACGAGGAAATAAAAGGTCGCGTTCATGCGACCCTGAAGAGTCATCGGCGTGATGCCACAGGCTTGGCGCTCCGGGTTGGTCAGACGTGGCGAACTCCGTGAGGATATTTGAGCGCCCAACCCGGAGCGCCTGCGTCAGCGCTTGATTTTCCCCGTATTTGGATCGTACCCATCAAATAGATCGTCATCGTCGTTGCCATCAACGCCGCTGGTGATCGGTGGCGGATTGCTCTCGTAGCGGATGACGGTCGTGGTCGATGAGCCGCTGCGAATCAGAATCGCTTCGAGCGCCACGTCGATCACGCTAATGATGAGCGCGCCGAGGATTGCCCAGGCGAAATTCTCGATGTCAAGGCTGCCGCGCGTCAGGTTGACGGTGAATTTCGTGGTGAGGATCGCCGTTAGTTCGAGCATCGCGCCGTTGATGACGAAGGTGAACAGGCCGAGCGTCAGCAGCACGACCGGGCAGGTCAGCACGCGCACAATCGGCTTGATCAGGCTGTTGACGAGGCCGAAGATCAGCGCGACGATGGCAATCGTCATCATCTGGCTGCCAATGATCGTAATGCCGGGGAGCAGTCCCGACGTGATAACGGCGATGGCGACCGCGTTGATGAGAAACCGCAGGATCAGGTTACGCATCGACGATGCCTTATTCTGTGGACGGTCTGATAGGGGCATGGTGTCGCCATGCCCCTACAAATCATTCTATCGGCGCGGCGTTGGCGGCGATGGACGGCGCAGGATCAGCACCAGCACGACGATAATCACGATGATCACGATGAGCACGACCGCAATCGGCGCGATATTGGCCTCAATCGGCGGCTGCTGCGCCTGAACCTCGGTCAGCGTTGGCGAGGGCTGCGGCGTCAGCGTGAGCGCGTTCTGCGCGCCGCCGCTGATCGGCGTAGCGGTTGGCCCAATCGCCGTCAGGCGTGTATCGAGTGTCGCTGCATCGCTGGTGGCGGTGGAAGCTGCGCTTTGCGTCATCGTCGCGTTGACGTAAGCCGTCGCCGTCCCATCAATCTCCACCTGCTGCTCGGTTTGCGTCACCTGCGCGATCATCGTCCCGACGGCGATTTGTGTCGCCTGAATTGACTGAGTGCTGGTGGCGTTGACGGCGACCTGCGTCGAGATGGCATCGAGCGCGGTTTGCGTTTCCAGCGCGCTGCGCGTTTGCGTCGCTTCAATGACCACCTGTGTCGCCGTGCTTTCCAGCGCGGCGAGCGTCTGCTGGGCGATCTGCGTGGCGGCGGCGCCGGTGGCCGTCGCTCCGGCGTTCTGCGCTGTCGCCGTCGCGTTGGCTTGCTCCGTCGCTGCGACTTGTGTTGCCGTCGCGTTGGCCTGCTGGGTTGCGGTGGCATAGGGCGCGGCGGTGGCCGTCGCATTGACGGCCAACTGGGTCGCCGTCGCCAGCACCGCCGTGCTGGTCAGGTTCATGGCTTGGGTGACGGTCGCTTCCGCGCTGCGGGTCGCGCGCATACTCTGGGTGGCCTGCGCTTGCAGCCGCGCCTGCGCGTTGGCGGTCGAGAGCGCGTCGAGCGTCGCCGCCTGCATCTGTGCCTGCGCTGCCGCTCGCATGGTGGCCTGCGCGCCGACCGTTGCCTGTGCGATCTGAGTCGCTGTCGTCTGCTGATTTTGGGCAGACTGCGTGGCGCTGGCCTGCGCGTTTTGGGTTGCCGTTGCGTAGGCGACCTGCGTCGCGCCCATATTAAGCGCAGCCTGGGTTGACGTGACGTTGAACGTGACCTGCGTCGCACCTGCCTGAATCGCGGCTTGGGTGGCGCTGGCCTGCGCGACGGCTGTCCCCGTGCTGTTGGTGATTGCCCGTTGGGTCGCCTGCGCGTTGCCCGCCGCATTAATGACCGCTTGCTGGGTGGCGGTGGCTGCTCGGCTGATCGCCGTCGCCGTGATCTGCGCATTCAGCGTGGCGAGATTACTGGCAAGCTGAGTCGCGCGCGCGGCATCGGTTGCCGTTGCCTGCTGAATTTGCGCCGCTTGCGTTGCCGTCGCTTGCGCAGAAAGATTGGCTTGCGCGATTTGGGTTGCCGTCATCTGCTGATTCTGGGCGGCTTGGGTGGCGCTGGCCTGCTGGTTGTTCGCGGCTTGGGTTGCCGTCATCTGCTGATTCTGGGCGGCTTGGGTGGCGCTGGCCTGTGCGGATAGATTGGCTTGGGCGATCTGCGTCGCGGTCGCCTGCTGATTTTGGGCAGCCTGGGTTGCGGTCGCCTGCGCGAAGAGACTGGCTTGCGCGGCAGTCGCGCTCACCTGCGCGATTTGGGTCGCAGTCGCCTGCTGATTGTGCGCGACCTGAGTCGCGGTCGCCTGCGCGATTTGCGTGGTGGTCGCCAGCGCCGCTTGGGTCGCGGCGAGCGCGGCAGCGGTCGCAGTGGCGGCGGGTTCAGGCGCGATGCTGAAGGGCAGGTCGAGCGTGCTTTCCTGCCCATTCGCTTCGTCGGCGATGATGCGCAGGATGTGCGAGCCGGGTGTGTAGTCGAGCACCTTGATCGTGACGCCGTAAGGCGTGTGAACTTCGTGCGCCAGATCAGCGCCATCGACGAAGAAAGCGACGTGAATCACGGGCTGCTGGGCGACGAAATCGAGCGAGATGGCGCGGTCTTCGTGCAGCACTTCGCCCGCCATCAGGCCGTTGACGATGATCGTCGGCGGCAGCGCGGGCACGACGAAATTGACCTGTGCCTGCCCGAACTGCTGATTGGAACTGGTCGCCTGAACGACGAGCGCGTTGTCGCCCGGCGGCAGCTTGGCCGGATCGAGCGTGTACGAGCCATCGGCGTTGGCAGTCAGGACGAATTCGCTGGCACTGACGTTCAATTGCGTGACGGGCGTCTGCGAGGTCGTCGTCACCGTGAAATTGAGCGGTTGATCGACCGTCTGTCCGTCCTGCAAGCCGCTAATGGTGATCTGCGGCGGCAGCGCGGCGATCTTGAAAGCGAAGTCTTTGCTCGACGTGACGCCGCCCTCATTCGTCACAGTGACGGTCAGGCTGTTATTGCCGGGCTGGAACTGGAGCGGATCGAGCGTGAAGCTGAATGGGGCGGTCAGCGTGAGCAGACTGCCACTGTGGTTGAAATCGACGGTCGCGCCTTTGGCGGGCGTTTGCCCGGTCGCCTGAATCGTGACCGTTTGCGCCTTGCTAATCGCACCGAGCGAAGCCAAATCCGGCGACAACTGAATTTGCGAGGGCAGCGCGCCAATCGTGAAGCCGGTCGCCGCCGTGCCCGTGTCGCCGTTATTGTCGGTTGCGGCGGCGGTCAGCGTGTAATTGCCGGGCGGATAATCCTCCGGGTTGATCGTGAAGGTGTACGGTTCTTCAGTCACTTCGACAGGCTGCTGACTGCTGACCGTGAAGGTCACGGATTTGAGCGGATCGTCGTGCAGAATGGTCGGGGTTACGTCCGTCGCTTGGGTGAGTGTACCGTTGATCGGCGCGAAGCTGACAATCGGCACGGGGATCGGCGCGCGCAGGGTTGCGCTGGCGCTGGCTTGACCCTGCGGCGTGGTCACCTCAAGGCCAAGCGAATATTCCGTCCCATCGAGCGGCAGCGGCGCGGTCAGCGTGATCACGTACTGGCTGCGCAGCTGCGCTGCCAGCGAGGTGTAAATCTGCGTCAGTTGATCGGGCGTGGGCGATTCATTGAAGTGGGCGTTGGTACTGCTGGATAGCTGCTGCATGAAGGTGCGGTCAAAGCCGTAGCCGAGGCCAATCGTGTACACAGGCACGCCCTTGACCAGCGCCTCTTGAGCAGGCGCGCCGCGATCCACGTGACTGATATTGCCGTATTCCGCGCCATCGCTCAGGAGGATCAGCGCGCGGCGCGGCGTTGGCGAACTGGCGGCCAGATCAATCGCCTCGTAAGCGCCCTGATAGAGCGCCGTCTCGCCCGCGACTTCGAGCGAGTCGATCACCTGATTGAGCGTATTTTTGTCGGTGGTGTAGTTCTGGACGATGGTGACGTGGCTGGCGAAGGTGATGATTGCTACCGGGTCGTTGTCGCGGATGCTCTGGATGTAGGCGTGAGCGGCCTGCTTCGCATCGTCGAGCGGCTTGCCCGCCATGCTCGTACTGATGTCAATCGCCAGCACAGTGGCGAAGGGCAGATTGTCGTCGCTGATGTTCTCGACTTTGCTGATCTGCACCTTGTCGGTCAGATCGCCCGTGACGGCAAAATTCGAGGCGTTGAGTCCCTGCACCGGCTGACCGAGCGTGTCGTAGACGTTGGCTGACACGGAAACCGTCGGCATCTGCGAGGCATTGACGCCCGTAATTTCGAGGCGCGGCTGTGGGGTGGGCTGCGGCGTCGTTTGCTGCGCGGCGTGCAGCGCTACCAGCGGAAATAAGAGAATCAATAACAGCAGGAACGGTCGAAATTTATTCAAGGCGCGCCCCTATATTTTCCGTAATTAATGCTGAAAATCTTAACGGGATTTCGGCTAAATGCAACTTTATGTGAAAAGTGTCACGGTTTGAACAGATCGCGCAGTCGGGCGACCGCGTTCTCCTGCGCCAGCAGTTCAGGGCTGATCAGCACGGCGTGGGGTTTGAAGCGCGCGACAGCCTGCGCTTCCTCGAAGGTGCGCAGACGGTTGTAAAAGAGGACGCGGCAGCTTGAGGGAACCGCCGCGCGCAGCGACTCGATCAGATGAAGGTCGAGGAGGCCAGTTTCAGTGTCGCGCTTGCCGATTTCGATCACGGCAGGGAAGAATTCGAGCGTCGTCTTGAGTTCTTCGAGCGACTGCACGCGCACGGTCGCGGACATGCGGTTGCGCTGAGTCGCGGAAATCAGCAGGCGCAGCGTGGACGGTTCGAGCAGGCGCGCAACCAGCGTCAGCGCCGACGCGCCCGCCGCCCGCGCCTCGACCACCTGATACTCATCGAAGATGTAGTTCTGCAAAAGGATGGGGATGCTGACGGCGCGCGTAATCAGCGCCAGATCGTTGATGCCGCCGTCGTAGATCGTGTTATCGGTGAACAGGGCGATCCCATCCAGTCCGGCGCGCGCGTAATTCAGCGCTACCGTGACCGGATCATAGGCGGGCGTACCGTAGCGGATTTGCCCGAACATCATCACGTGACCCGTGTCGGTGACGGTATTGAGCACGGGCAGCGGGCGCTTCTGCATCCCGGCCAGCGCGCGCATGGCATCCATCGGTGTGGAGGCTTTGCGCTGCTCCAGCGAACCGCGTTTGGCGACGATAATTTCCTGCGTTGCGAGCTTCTTCATAAGCAGCGATTATACTCGCATTTAAAGAAGGCAGAAATAGAGCCTTTCAATTTCTATACTAATTTCAGATTCATTACAAATCTTGCAAGAGTCGCAATACTACCCCTTGAATATCCATGATTAGAGCCTCCGACTGAGCAAAACTCTCCCTACGTCACGAGGATTTTGTCTTGGGACGCCAGTAATCAGATAAATTATTTGATATAATAGAAAGCATGTGCGGGAGACAGATACTGACAAGGACGCGACAATGCCGACCGTTCATCAAGAAGCGGGGTGTAATTTCAAGATCAATACGAACGATCATACGCCCGCTCACGTTCACGTCTATGTTGGCAGCGGTGTCGTCCAGATTTACCTGGATGATCACGCGACGGTCAAATACAAAAGCGGTGTCAGTATATCGGATGTGCAAAAAGCGCAGCGCATCACACTCGCAAATCAGGGTAAACTATTAAAAGCGTGGAAAACAATTCACGGTGAGGTTTAAGGAGTGGTCGTATGGGCGATAAACTGGATGCAGTTTATATCCCTGCAAATGAGATTTCATCCGTACAGGTGTGCGCAGATGAAATCAAGGTGCAAACCGCAGATGGTCGTACAATGACTGTGCCGTTGGTCTGGTTTCCGTTTTTGCTGAACGCTTCGAAGGAAGAACGCCAGCGTTTCCGTGTCGTGGGGCATGTGATCGACTGGGAAGCATTAGATGATGGGATCAGCATGGAAACCTTCCTGATGGGACTACCAACGCATGAATAAAGCTACGGAGCGCATCACGATTAACGTCACGCCTGAACAACGCGCGGCAGCGCTTGCTGCCGCGCAGGGGGAGGCGTTGTCAGAAATCGGGAAACGATTGCTGGCGGAGTGGTGTCAGCAGCGCGGAGTCGAATTCCCGGATAGTCCTCATCAAAACGGGGGCAAACGTTCCGGCGCTGGTCGTAAGCCGCGCATCTTTGCACCCGTTGAATAATGGAACATGGATTTGGAAAGGAAAACGGCTGTGGAACTCTCGCACGACGAAGTTCGCAAAATCGCGGAACTGGCGAAGCTCGACCTGACGGATGCTGAGGTTGCCTTGTACGCCGGGCAGATGTCGCACGTCTTGCAGCACTTTCAGCGCTTGCAGGAGGTCAATACCTCGTCGATCCCGCCGACGGCCTCGGTGCTGCCGCTGAAAAACGTCTTTCGCCCGGACGTGGCTGGCGAACCGCTCACGCCGGAGGAAGTCGTCGCCAACGCCGCCGACTCGTTCGACCATCAGTTCCGCGTCCACGCCGTCTTTGGCGACGACTGACGCCGCCTGATCCGCTCATGTCCAGCGCTCCGATTATCACGCGCCACCGCCTGCCGCATCCCTACCGAATCGGCCTGACGATCCTGTGGAACGTGCCGCTGCTGATCTTCATCGTCACAATTGTCGCCGAGCGCGGTCTCGATCCCGCGCTGATCGATCCGCGTTTCCTGCTGCCCGCGTTTCTGATGATCGTGCCGTCGATTTATTTCTGGCGCGAGGGAATCGACGTGCTGCCGGACGGC
>DASZXN010000666.1:0-1801 GCA_035545875.1 Phototrophicaceae bacterium | reverse complement strand
ATTTTTCAGTCGATTGAGGTGACTGCGCCCGACGGCACCCAGTTGAGCGGCGATCTCTACACCAGCGCGACCCAGGACATCTCGCCGGGGTTGCTGCTGCTGGCCTCATCGAACGACGTTTGGGGCAATTTGCCGCAGCAGCTTCAGCAGAAGGGCTATACCGTGCTGGTCATGCCGCTGCGCGCAAATCTGGTGATCAACTCGGCGACGGCAGTCGGTGATTTCGAGGCGATGATTCAGTCGCTTGAACAGGTCGCCGATCCGGGGCATCTGGGCGTGATCGGCGCGCAGGGCGGCGCGGACGTTGGCTTGGCGGGCTGCGCCGTCGAGGCGCTGTGCGATGCGCTGGTCATGCTCTCGCCGACCAGCCTCGACATCGCGCAGAACACGATCACGCGCTATAACCCGCGCCCGCTCTATCTGGCCGTCGCGCAGGATGACAGCGCCAGCTATGCGATTATTCAATATCTGCGTTCAGCGGCACAGGGCGAAGTGGGTTACGACGCGCCGAGCGGATCAGCTTCAGGGGCAGCACTTTTGCAAGCCGATCCCACCCTCAGCGATCAGCTCATTCAATGGATCAGCAAAGAGTTGAACAGCTAGGCTTTGTGGACTTCAATTTCAATTGGAAGCGTTTGCGCTTCCTGAAGCGATCCAAAACGGGAAGACAGGTTCAGAATCGTTAATCCGACAACTTCGTTGGTTTGAATATCACGACGCAGCAGCACATCATCGTCCAATTCTTCGGAAATCGCCGGACGTGGGTCGCCGACCGATATATACAAAACATCGGCGTTCTTGTCATAAAAGAACTGGGTCATTTTTTCCATATGATTTCGCCAGCCTTGACTTTATCGGTCACGTAAATTGTGGAAATGAAGTTACGGTCAATCCGTTTCACGGCGACAACAACCCACTTTCCACCGAAAACATCTTTCTGTAAAGAATAGTATAACACGGCTCGGTCATCGGTTACGCTCTGCCTGATTTCGTCGGGGCGAGCCAATACATCAGGCAGTCGGTCAATTACGATCTCAACTTCTGGGTGCTTGAGTAACGCCAGTTATGGATAACGATTTTGAGCGAAGCATTTGATCGTAGGGGCACGACATGTCGTGCCCCTACCAGGGAAAAAACGGTTCCTGCTGCGGCGTATCCATAATTCACGTTGAGTAAGATCACAGCACGAATTTCATCCACTAAGACAATTTCCTGATCCGAGTAATCGATATAAGTCTTTTCGCTCATCATTCGTTGGTATTTTGCTTCAAACTCTGCCGCAGCGCATCAATCGGCTGAAGCTCGCCGCTCGCGTCGGTGAAATACCAATGCTGCCAGCCGTTGCAGGGAGCGCCGACAATCGTCCGCGCGATCTGGTGGATCGAGCCGCGCAGGTCGTTGTACTGGAGCTTGCCATCGCTGCGCACAATGGCGACTTGTGCCGGATCGCGGCGGAAACTCAGTAGTTGACCGGGAACGATTAACCCCTCGGCGATCAGCCGCTTGAAGGCGATCCGCTCGCCGCGTTCAGCCGTCGGTTCTGGCGTTTCTTCCACCACCTGATCAATCCTTTCCTGCGCGACCTTGATGTACGCCGCTTCGCGCTCGATGCCGATCCAGTGGCGACCGAGGCGCTTGGCGACTGCGCCAGTGGTTCCCGTGCCGAAAAACGGATCGAGGATCACGTCGCCGGGGTTGGACGACGCGAGAAGCACCCGTTCGAGCAGCGCTTCCGGCTTCTGCGTCGGGTGGGCTTTCTCGCCGTTAACGCGAATGCGCTCGCCGCCGCTGCACAGCGGGA
>DASZXN010000665.1:0-14129 GCA_035545875.1 Phototrophicaceae bacterium | reverse complement strand
ACATTTCGCGGTGAGTATCCGTTCGCGTGGGTCGATTTCGAGGATGACAGCCTGCCCGTACAGGTCTCGATGATGGCTTACAACCCGATGATCCCGCTCAACGTGCAGGACTCAGGGCTGCCGGTTGGCATTTTCGAGTTCACGATCAAGAATACGAGCGTTGCTCCGGTCAACGTGTCGCTGGCGGCGAACCTGTTCAACGCGCTCGGCTATCGCGGGCATGGAACGTTTACCTACGTCGAAGATGGCGAATTCAAAGGCACGGGCGAAGCCAACTACAACCGCTTCGCGCAGGAGGGCAACCTCTCCGCGATTGTGATGGAGAGCCAGCGCTTCACGCCGGATCAATTGTACGGTGGGTCGATGGCGCTGGCGACGACGTGGGCTGACACCGATCATCAAACGGCGTGGTTTCGCGGGGCGTGGTACGACGCGCTGCAATACTTCTGGGACGAATTCTCGACGACCGGTCGCCTGAAAGAGCGTACCTATGACGAACCGTCGCAGCCGGACGCGAGCGATACCGGATCGCTGGCGATGCGCGCGCACATCGAGCCGGGGCAGAGCGTCAAGATTCCGGTGTACTTCGTCTGGTATTTCCCCAATTTCATCAAATACTGGATCGACGGCTACCGCGAGTATCAATCGAATCCCCCGACCTGGCGCGTGCCCTACGCGCAGTGTTTCAGCGACGCGCTCGACGTGGCGCGTTACGTCGGGCAGAACGAGGCGCGTCTGCGCGGCGATACACAGAAATTTCACGATACGCTGTTCGGCTCAACGGTCGCGCCGGAAGTGCTGGACGCGGTGTCGAGCCAGATGTCGATCCTGAAAAGCACGACGGTGCTGCTGCTGGAAGACGGCACGATGTACGGCTGGGAAGGCGTGCATGGCACGTCAGGATCGTGCGAGGGGTCGTGCGCGCACGTCTGGAACTACGCGATCACACACGCATACCTGTTCCCGGAACTGGAACGCTCGATGCGCGCGTCGATGTATCACTACAGCACCGACGAGGCTGGTCGGATGACCTTCCGCCTGCAAATTCCGCTGGGCGTACCGCCGAAAGAGTTCCATCCGGCGGCAGATGGTCAGATGGGCAACGTGATGCAGGTCTACCGTGACTGGAAGCTCTCCGGCGATAGCGAGTGGCTGCGCGGAGTCTGGCCGAAGGTCAAGAAGTCGCTGGAATACGCCTGGAACTTCTGGGATTACAACCAGGACGGCGTGATGGAAGGCTTGCAGCATAATACCTATGATATTGAGTTCTACGGCCCGAACACGATGATGGAAAGCTGGTATATCGGCGCGCTGCGCTGTGCGGCGGCGATGGCCGACGCGCTCGGCGATGGCGAGGCTTGCCTGAAATATACGGCGCTGGCGGACGCTGGTCAGCAGTGGACTGAGGCGAATCTGTTCAACGGCGAATACTACGAGCAGCACGTCGATCCAGAGGCGTCGCAGCACTCGGCCTACAGCGTCGAACACAGCCTCGGCGGTCAGCGCGAGGGCAATCCCAAGTATCAGTACGGCGCGGGCTGCCTGTCCGATCAGGTGATCGGCGCGTGGATGGCGCGAGTCAACGGGCAGGGACACATTCTCGACGAAGCGCAGACGAAAGCGACGCTCGCAGCGATTTTCAAGTACAACTTCCGCACCTCGCTGCGCAACCACAACAACGCCCAACGTATCTACGCTTACGGCGACGAGGCGGCGCTGCTGCTCTGCACGTGGCCGCGCGGCGGTCGGCCTGATCTGCCGTTCGTCTACAGCGACGAGGTTTGGACAGGGATCGAGTATCAGGTCGCCAGCCACATGATTTACGAGGGGCTGGTCGATGAGGGCGTAGCGATTGTCAAGGCGGTGCGCAATCCCTGGAACGAAATCGAGTGCGGCAACCATTACTCGCGGGCGCTGGCGTCGTGGTCGGTGCTGCTGGCGCTGTCGGGTTTCGAGGCTGATCTGACGCGCGACTACCTCGGTTTCCAACCCGTGCAGACGGATTTCCGCTCGTTCTGGTCAACCGGGACGGGCTGGGGCAGCTACGCGCAGGCTGATCACGGCGCGGAACTGCGCGTCGAATATGGTCAGCAGCGCGTCAAGACGTGGAAGGTCGGGCGCAAGGTCAGCAGCGTGACGCTGAACGGCAAAGCGATTGCGGCGGGCGTTGATGGGAATGTGATCATGCTGGATGAGGCGGTCACGCTCAAGCCGGGGGATGTGCTGCAAGCCATCTGAGATTAATCGTAGGGGCAGGTTTTAAACCTGCCCCTACCGTGAATACGCAAATTTTCTCTCTGTACAAAATCCGATCTTTCGAGATGGATGCGGGTCTGGTATGGTGGAAGTAAAATCCATGCGCTCAGGAAATTAGACCGCTCATGACTGCCTATACTGATCAAGTTAAAGGGCTGGACGACCAGATCGACGCGGAGTTCTGGAAGAATCCGACCGGAACCGAAGTTGCGTTCGACCCGCTCAAATTTCTTTACGTGCCAGATCACGTGATGACTTTTATCGCCTCGCAGTTGGCACGCACGATTTACCGCTATCAGATCGACAATATCTGTACCAAGCAGCAGATCACGCACGCGGTCATGATCACGATGGGCGGGATGCTGCCGGGCGTGCTGCTGCACGATCATCTGGCGTGGACGCTGAACAAAAATATCCCGCCGATCTCGTTCGGGACGATGGGCGTCAAATATTATGCCGGGCCGGGGCAGCCGCTCGAAAAGCCGGAAATCATGCACCAGCTCTCGATTGACGTGAACGATAAGGTCGTCGGCGTGATCGAGGATTTGGTCGATCTGGGCGGGACAGCGCGCTTCGTGGCGCACTATCTCAAGGAAGAACGCGCCGCACGCAAAATCGTGCTGATCGCGCCGTACCTCAAGAGCAACATTGCCAAAGAGGATATGGACGTGATCTCGTATGGCAACGTGCCGAAAGACACGTGGATCATCATGCCGCGCGAGAAGGTCGAGACGATGGTCAAGCGTATCCCATTCTGGCGCGACGCGGGCGCATCGATCAAAGTGTGCGAGGAAAACCTGACCAAAATCGGCTATCCGCGCTACCTGATCGACATTTACCTGCGCGCCACTTACGAGCGTGGTTAGATCATGCGCTACGTTTACAGTCGCGGCGGCTGGATCATCGCGTTTATCGTAGCGATGATCCTGATCATCGTGCTGGCGCTGCTGGCGATTAATCGCATCCCGACGACTTCCGGGCTGCCAACGGCTTTTCCGACCGTGACAATCACCGTATCCGGTCAGTAATCCCCGCGTGACTTGTTAGAGAAGGGCGGGTTTTAAACCCGCCCCTACACTGGCGTTCGTTAGCGGTAATGCTGGCGCATTTCCTCGTGGAAGGGCAGCGCGAGAATCTCGTCCAGCAGCTTGCAGGCTTGTTCCTCGGAGCGCGTGTAAGGATCCATCAGGATTAACTGCTCCAGCAGCGTCTTGTTCCCGGTTTCGTAGGCTTCCAACTCGACTTCAATTGGCGCGACGCGGTCGCGCAGAATATGGGCGATCAGCGGTTCGGGCAGGCCATCGGTCTTGATTCCCTGAATGCCGCGCTTGCTGACGAGCGTCGGAATTTCGACGGCGAAATCGGTGGGTACACCGGGCACGAAATTGCCGGAATTGGGGATATTGCCGATTAGCACGCGCGGGATGTCGCAGGCGAGCGATTCGATCATGGGAACCATGACCTCGCCGGAGAGCTTGGGCGGAAACTCGGCCATGACCCGGCTGTTCGGGTCGTCGCCAATCCGCTTGATGCGGTCGATGTTCTGGGCGAGGTGGCCGAAGTAGTCGGCGTACCAACTACTGGGGCTTTCGTGCCATTTGGCTTCGGTCGCGTCATCGACGTGATACCAGTACGGCCACGATCCGCCGCCGGGGTTGCAGGTATCGCCAATCGGGAACACGCCGAAGCGCTTATAGAGGTCAACCGCGACCGGCCCCATGTAATCGCTTGGCTTGCTCGTTTCCCAGTATTGCGGCGCTTCGTTCTCGATCCACTGATCGAGCAGCGGGAACACGTCCTGCCCGTTGTGATAGCAGTGGGTCAGCCAGACGTTGTGATTGACGCCGGGAATCTGGAACGTCAGCCCCTCGCGGCTCAGGCCGAGCAGGTCAGCGATGCGGTAGACGGCGCTGAAACCGTGACACAGCCCGATAATTTTCGCCTGCGGATATTTGCGGCTCATATAGGTGATGCCCGACAGCACCGGGTTATCGACCATCAGATACCAGGCATTGGGGCAGATGTCGAGCACGTCCTGCATGACTGAATCGAACAGCCTGAACTGGTAGAAGTTAATCCAGAAGGCTTCGTCGTGCATGACATGGAGGCTGCCGCCCATCCGATAGCCGTATTTGCGGGCGATGTCCCAGCCCGCGCGCAGGCGATCATGCCCGGCGACGAGCGCGGTGTTGATGACGAAATCCGCGCCCTGGAGCGATTCGCGGCGGTCGGTGGTCTTTTCGAGGATCAGCTTGTTGCCGATCTCGTCGGAGTAGCGTTGGCAGAGATGATGGATGGCGTTGAGGCGATCCTCGTCGATGTCCATGAAGCTGATCGTGCTGCCCGCGAGATTCGGGGTCAGGCACAGATCAATGACGAGGCGCAGCGAGAACATGGCGCTCCCTGCGCCGATGATGCTGATTTTGACGGGCATATACTTTGCTCCAAAGATGCAAAAGAGGTGAATTGCACGGACGGGATAAATCCCGTCCCTACAAGAAAATTAGGCAGAAGACGAAACATCATGGTGATTCGAGGATTAACGCCAGCAGGTCACCGAGGGTTTCGCCTGAGCCGCTGCGACCGAGCTGATCGACGGCCTGTTCGATCCTATCGGCGCGGTCTTTGCCGACGACGGGTTCGGTCAGCAGGTGATATTTCTCGCGCAGTTCAGCATCGGAAAGTGGATTTTCGGGATTGCCACGCGCAATCGCGGGCGCGGAGTCGAGGCGTGTGCCGTCCTGAAGCACAATCGTCGCGTGCGCCCAGCGTTCCGCCGGGAAGCGTGCATTGTAACCGTCATCCTCGATCAGCTTGACAGCGTGCGACAGCCGCAGAATCGCCGGATCATGCAAAGCGTCGCCTGTGACTTCGCCCGCGCCGATTTGCCCGCGCACGAGTCCCGCCGCGACCGGGAAGGGCAGGCTGTATTGGGCTTCGTCGGTGCTGACTGGCTCGCGGGTGGCTAAACGGCAGCCCTCGTGAAAGGTGTGGACTTCGACGCTGGCGATCTGGTCGGCAGGGATGTGGTGCTCGCGTTGCAAGGAGAAGGCGGCTTCGACGGCGGGCTGCGCCCAGCGGCAGATTGGGTAGGCTTTGAGGTACTGCTCCATGATGCGCCAGCGCGTGCCCAAATCTGCCCATATCTCGGCGACTTCAGGCCGCTCGACGGTCAGGGCGGGCGCACCAGTGAACCCATCGGCAGCGAGATAGGTGGCGCTGACTCCGGCAAGCGCGCCCCAGCCCGACCCATCCTTGACCATCGTCGGGTAATCGACCACGCGCATGATCTGGCTGCGCGGGCCGTAATATTCGGCAATGCCGAGTGCCTGCCGCGTTTGCTCCGGCGTGAGGTTGAGCAGGCGCGCGCCGAGCGCGGCACAAGCGAGCGCGTTCCACGCACCCGAACTGTGGAAATCGGGGACGGTCGAGTGTAGGGCAATGCCGGATCGGGTGGCGATCTCGTAGCCGAGGACGAAGCCGGTCAGGAATTCGTAATCGTCGAGCACGCAACCGCAGTCAAGGAAAGCGAGCAGCGTCGGCAGGACGACGACACCGATATGTCCCTTGACCAGCACGTGCCCATCGTGACAGTCGAGACTGTCGATCATAATCCCGCCCGCCATTGCCGCACCGGGCGCGCTGACACGCCGTCCATCTAAGAGGATGCGTGTGCCATCGCCTTCAGCAGCGCCGTAGAAGCGCGTGGAATTATTGCTCATGATGCGGGCGGCGTCGGTGGTGCTGCCGCCCGCCGCCGTGCCGATCACGTCGAGCAGCAGGCGGCGCGCCTGAGTGACGATCTCGCTCGGTAGGTCTTCGTAGCGCAGGGTATGGATGAAGTCGAGCAATGTGCTATTCCTTGATGATGCCCGTCGCAACGGCGAAGTTGTGAATGAAGCGCTTGCCATCGGGGTACTGCTCGGTGTAGGCTTCGGGATGCCCCTGAATGCTGTAGATCGGCAGCTCCTGATGCTGAATCACCTGAATCTGACACCAGTCGGTTGAGGCGAGCAGGTCGAAGCGCTGCGGTAGCTGCTTGAGTTCCCAGTAGTGGCTCTCCATGACGACGGGGCCAGATTCGGGGAAGCCCTTGAAGAGCGTGTGCTTCGGCTGGCACATTTGCAGGGCGTAATAGCCCTTTTCCTTGCGCATCCCCGGATGATATTCCGGGAACAGATCGACCTCGCCGGGTTGAATTTCGCAGAGCGCTTCGGCTTCCGCACCGAAGGTCATGCCGATCAACTGGTGACCGCCGCAGAAGCCCAATACGGGATAATCGCCGCTGGTGATGGCATTCTGGAGCGGCTTGAAGTCGTTCCAGTCGTACTCGACCCAATCGGGCGTGTTGCCGCTGATGAAAAAGGCGTCCACGTCGTTTTTTTTCATCCAGTCGATGCTGAACTCCCAGTAAGGCACGACGGTACAGGGAATGCCGATGGCAGCGGCGATGTTATCCGCGCGCTGTTTGGCCTCGTTGTCGTGCTTCGGCTGCCACGCCGGGTTCTCGATGTTCCAGCGTCCTTCAATGTCTACGTAGGCAAGCATTCTGAGCTCCTCGTCTGCTGCGTAGGGGCACGGCACGCCGTGCCCCTACAAAAAACTCTCACGGTTAAGTTTTCCTCGCCTCGGTTTGCAGGGCGGTGAGTTCGTCCAAGGGGATGTGGCAGTAGATCGTATGACCGTCGCCAGCAGCGCGGGCGGGCGGCTCCTGCGTCTCGCAGATTGAGCCGATTTTGCGCGGGCAGCGCGTGTGGAAACGGCAGCCGCTCGGCGGATTGGCGGGACTGGGCACACTACCACTCAGACGGATCGGCGTGGTCTGCGCGTCGAGATTCACGTCCGGGATCGCGGAAATCAACGCTTCGGTATAGGGATGCGACGGCGGGTTGAAGATCGCTTCGGTTTTGCCGATTTCCGCGACTTTGCCGAGATAGACGACCGCGACCGTATCGGATAGATAGCGGACGGCGTTCAAATCATGCGAGATAAAGACGAGCGCGACCTGACGCTCGCTTTGCAGGCGCTGAAGCAGGTTCAGCACAGCCGCCTGCACCGACACGTCGAGCGCGGAGATTGGCTCATCGCAGACGACCAACTGCGGCCCACCCGCGAAGGCGCGGGCGATGGCGACCCGCTGCTTCTCGCCGCCGCTGAGATGGCGCGGATAGCGATCCAGATAGGATTCGTCGAGGTTGACCGAACGCAGCAGGGCGATCAGCGTTTCCTCTTCTTTTTCCGGCGCGACAATATGGAACAGGCGCAGCGGTCGGGTGAGCGACTCGCGAATGGTGTGGCGCGGATTGAGCGACGAATCGGGGTTCTGGAAAATCATTTGCAGTTCGCGCAGGCCGTCGCGGGTGCGGCGCTCCAGCGGCCTGGTGAAGTCGCTGCCCGCGAAATCCACGTCGCCAGCGGTGATATTGGTCAGGCCAGCGAGTCCGCGCGCGATGGTGCTTTTGCCGCAGCCGCTTTCACCGACGATGCTGATCGTTTGCTGGGACTGGACGGCGAAGCTGACGCCATCGACCGCCTTTACGTCACGATGACCGCCAAGCAGTCCGCGCGCCTGCTGAAAATAGATTTTCAGGGTGCGCACGTCAAGGAGTTTCTGACGTTTGGCTTCACTACTCACGTGGGGCGGAGGCGGTGGAGTCATGGCGGCGAGCGCGGGTTGCTCGATCACGGTTTGCCAGCGGATACAGCGGGCGACATGATCGGGAGCGACGGTTTCAAGCGGGGGCGCAGTCGTACGGCAGGCGGCGTCCGCGAGGGCACAACGCGAGGCGAAAATACAGCCCGGCGACAGCCTGGTCAGCGGCGGGACGCGCCCCGGAATCGAGTAGAGGGTGCGCTCGGTGTAACGCGCGCCTTTCTGCGGCAGGCAGCGCAGCAAGCCGACCGTGTAGGGATGGTGCGGGCGGCTGAACAGTTCGTCTTTAGCGGCCTGTTCGACCAATTCGCCCGCGTACATCACGCCCACGCGGTCACAGATGCGGGCGATCACGCCGAGGTTGTGGCTGATATAGAGGATCGCCATGTTGAACTCGCGGCGCAGGTCGTTGAGCAGGTCGAGCACGCCCGCTTCAACGGTCACGTCGAGGCCGGTGGTCGGCTCATCCATAACGACGAGATCGGGGTGCATGAGCAGCGCCATTGCGATGACGACGCGCTGCTGCATCCCGCCGCTCAATTGATGTGGGAAGCGCTTGAGCGTGTATTCAGGATCGGGCATCCGCACGTGTTCGAGCATTTCGGCGGCGCGGCGGTAGGCAGCTTTAGCGCTGATGTCCTCGTGAGCTTGCAGCGCTTCGGCAAGCTGGCGCTCAATCGTCAGCACCGGGTTGAGCGCGGCCTGCGGGTCTTGATAGACCATCGCGATGCGGTTGCCGCGTAAGTGACGGAGCACGTCGGGCGGCGCTTGCATCATATCCTGCCCCTGAAAGAGCAGCTTTCCGGTCATCTGCGCGCCGCGCGGCAGATAGCGCATGATCGAGAGGGCGACGGTCGATTTGCCGCAGCCGGATTCTCCGACGAGGCCGTAGGTCTCGCCCTGATGGATGTCGAGCGAGAGATGGCGTACCGCACGAGCGACTCCCCGGCGGCTGGTATAGCTGACACTCAAATCCTGAATTTGCAGCACCGATTCAGGCATACTCTATTCCTCCTTCTTGGAGGCTGCGGTCAGCCCGTCGGCGATCAGGTTGAAGGCGATCACGAGCGAGGCAATCGCCAGCGCCGGAAAGAGCGCCGCCGTCGGCATAAGGACAATCGCCGTACGACCATCCGCCGCCATACCACCCCAATCCGGGTTGGGCGGCGGCACGCCGAGGCCGAGAAAACCGAGCGCGCCGATGGCGAAGGCCGCGTAGCCGATGCGCACGAGCGCATCGATCAAAATCGGGGCGGTGGCATTGGGCAGAATTTCGCGGAAGAGAATGTAGAAGGTCGATTCACCGCGCATTCGAGCGGCAGCGACGAATTCGCGCCCGCGCAAATCGAGGACGAGGCCGCGCACCAGCCGCGAGATCGCCGGAATGTTGGCGATGGCAATAGCGAGGACGACGGTCGTGGCGGATTGACCGAAGGCGACGACGATCATCAGGTAGAGCATGACGGCGGGAAAGGCCATCATCACGTCCATGAAGCGCATGACGATCTCGTCGAGCCAGCCGCCGCGATAGCCCGCCCAAAGGCCAACGGCGCTGCCGATGAGCACGCCGATAGCGACGGCGAGGGGTGGCAGGAGCATCATCAGGCGCGCGGCGATGATCAGGCGCGAGAAAATGTCGCGTCCGAGCGCGTCCGTGCCCATCCAATGGGCGGCAGATGGCGCTGACCAGATTTTGCCCGGATCAATGTCGTTGATGCCATAGGGCACGATCAGCGGGCCGATGATCGCCATCAGCACCCAGAAGATCACGATGGCCGTGCCGATCATGGCGGAGGGGCTGCGGCGGAGCAGGCGCAGGCGCGAGGTGCGCTGAATGGGCACCACGTCGATAGCAGGCGTGACCGTGGTAGGACTTTCGAGCGGTTGTTCCATCGCCTAATTCAACCGGATGCGCGGATTCAACGCCGCATAGAGAATATCGGCCAGAAGCTGCGAAAAGACAATCAGGACGATAGCGACCATCGCCGCCGCCTCGATCAATGGGAGATCGTTGTCGTGCGAAGCCTGCGCAAACAGGCTGCCGAGGCCGGGATAGTTGAATAACTGCTCGATGACGATCAACCCGCCGATCAGCCAGTTCATCTGCGTGGTGATGATGGCAATCGGCGCGATCAGGGCGTTGCGCAGAATGTGGCGGACGACGACGGTTCGGTAGCGCAGTCCTTTGAGGATAGCGGTGCGCACGTAAGCCGACTCCATCACCTCGATCACACTGACGCGGGTCACGCGCGCGACGTAACCGATCAGCACAAGGGCGGCGGTCAGGCCGGGCAGGACGAGCTTTTTCCACTGAAGCGCGAGATTGATCTGCTCACCGCGCAGACTGCTATCGGCGGGCAGCCATTTCAAGCCCCAGGCGAAAATCGTGATCAAAATCATACCGATGACGAAATCGGGCAGCGAAACCGAGAGCAAACTGCCAATCGAGATGACCTTATCCGGCCAACGGCTGGCGAACAATCCGGCCAGCACGCCGAGTATCAGCGAGACGGGAACGAGAATACAGAGGGCGACTACAGCCAGCACCAGCGAGTTGTTCAGGCGGCGGATGACGAGCGGCTCAATCGGCACGTCCATGATGTAGGACTTGCCGAAATCACCCTGCACAAAGCGCGTCAGCCAGTTGACGTAGCGCTCTGGCACCGGCAGATTGAGTCCCATACCTTCGGCAAGCTCGGCGCGCTGTTCGGGCGTGGATTCGCGGCCTAAGATCATGACAGTCGGATCGACTGGGACAACTTCGGAAAGCGCGAAGATCACCATCGACAAGACCAACATGGTGACGACGAGCAATCCCAAACGACGGAGAATAAAACGGAGCATGGAAACCTTTTAGCCATTAGCCATTAGCGGTCAGCGATTAGCGATTAGCACAACCCCTCACCCTAAATCCCTCTCCTGCGCAAGCGGAGAGAGGGACTTTAGAACCTGCTCGCGCGTCAACGGAACGAGGCGAGAGGAAAAAGCAAAAGAGCCGATACGTTTTCAGCCAACACCCTGACAGCGCGTTTTTAAATTATAGCGGTGACACAAAGTGCGTGTCACCGCTACAGCGCCAGACTTGATGCAGCGAGCAAAATTAACTCTGATCGACCCAGGCGTCACCAAACCAGACATAAGCCTGCGGGTGAATCTTGTAGTGAACCTTCTTGGAGATGATGGCCGCATCCTGCCGCCAGCCGGGGATCACGACCGAGCCGTCTTTGGAGAGCTTATCCATCAACCCGACCAACTGCGTCTTACGGGTGGCTTCGTCGAGCGTGCTGTCGAAGGTCTTGAGCTGCGAGTCGAAATCCGGGTCGTTCCAGTGAGTTTCGTTCCAGATGCCCTTCGAGTAGTAAGCCAGATTGAACATTTCGCTGGCGGTGTTCTTCTGCGCCCAGTTCGAGAGGCCGATATGGTTGGCACCCCAGTCGTTCAGCCACGTATCCCAGTAGTGCGGGTCAGGCGAAAGGGTGAGGTTGATGCCCGTGTTCTGGAACTGGCTGGCGAGGAACTGCGCGAACTTATCCGTGTAGCCGCCGTCCGACGCCTTGTCGATGTAGGTCACGGTGATGTCGATGCCGTTGGCGTAGCCCGCCTGCGCCAGCAGCGCCTTGACCTGATCGAGGTCTTGCGCGGTCGGCGTGACGCTGCTCGGCGAGAGCGCGTAGAGGCCGGGGGCAATCGGCTGATCATTGCCGCCGATGGCGTAGCCGCCGAAGCGTGTGCTGACGTAGGCCGCGCGGTCGATGACGAGCTTCATGGCCTGACGCATTTCCGGTTTCGTCCAGGGGTCTTGATCGAACTGCATCACAATGTCGTCGAGGTTGGCGGTCTGGACGGTTGTGAAATCGTAGTCGGTCAGCGCCTTGTACTGATCCGCGAGCGTGGTATCGGCACTCGCCATATCGACCGAGCCTTCCTGCGCGGCATTGTAGGAGGCAGTCTGGTCTTTGTAGTAGTCGAATTCGACGCTATCGAGATAGGGGAGCGGCTTGCCGTCTGCGCCGGTCTGCCAGTAGTCGCTGCGTGCCTTAAAGACGATGGTCTCGCCGGGAGTGAAGGTGTCGAGCGTGAACGGCCCCGTGCCCCAGGGGTTATTGACGAAATCGCCCGGCCAGTCCGAGGGCAGGATGAACGCCTGATAGAGGAACAGCGAATAAATGAAGTCGGCGGCGACGCGGTTGGTGTGGAAAGTCACGGTGCTGTCATCGACTTTCTCGACGCCCGTCACGTAATTGGCCGCGCCCGCCCAACCGGAAGCGACCGACGGATCGAGCAGGCGGTTGAAGGTGAACACCACGTCGTCCGCACCAAAGGTTTTGCCATGATTGAACTTAACACCGTCGCGCAGCTTGATCGTCCAGCTCATGCCATCGCTGGAAGGCGTCCACGAGGTCGCCAGCGCGGGCTGAAGCGTGAGGGTTGTGTCGAGGACGACGAGGAAATCGCAGACCTGCCGGACGACGTTGGAGGCGAAGACGAGATTGAGCTTGGCCGGGTCGTCAAAGTGGGTCTGGGTATCGACGCCGAGCGCGTTGTAGATCGTGCCGCCGCGCACCGGAGCCGCGTCCTGCGCGCGCCAGTTGAGCGGACGGCTCTCGATGCGGGACTGGAAGCGCTCCATCGGCGGGAGCAGCCCCATTGCCAGCGCGCCGCCGCCTAAAGCGGTCGAGAAGCGGAGGAAGTCGCGGCGCGAAATCTTCTTTTGCTGGAACTGGAAATGCGCCTCGCGCACCAGATCGTCGCGCGACTTCACGTCCTTCGGATTCTGCTTGAATATTTTCATCGTGATCTCCTAAGAATTGGAACAAGGCGATAATTTGGAACGATTTGCGGCGAAAACAATGGTTTGCTCAAAAAGAATGCGCTAAAGTATATGTATGGCTGTCACCTGTCCTACAACGGAGAATAACGCGAAATCGAAATCTTTGTCAAGTTATTCGATAGTGGCTATAATGACTTGTAGGACAGGCTACAACAGCGGTATGGTTGATGGAAAGTCGATCTTGGCTCATAGTTAGAGTGAGGCCATTGTGAGCCATATGAATTTAGAAATCGTTTTGGAAAGGAGAAAGGGAACGTCTATGCTCACCCCACAGGAGATTGAAACTTTTTATCGGGATGGGTACGTCGTTGCGCGTGGGCTGTTCTCCGAAGCAGAGGTCGCCTTCTACCGCGCTCATTTTATGTCACTGCGCGAAGGTCAGCAGCATCCCGGCGACTTCGCGGGCGTGCCGATTGAAAAAATCGTCGGCAACAGCGCCAAGACCGGCGATTTGCTTTACGACGACAAGCCTGATCCACTCAAGCAGTATCCGCGCATGATCCACATGCACCGCTGGGACGACGTGAGCCTGCAATGGCTGATCAGCCAGCGCATCAACGAAGATTTGACGGCGCTGCTCAAGGGGATTGAGCCGTTCGCCGTGCAGACGATGCTGTATTTCAAGCCGCCGGGAGCACGCGGGCAGGCGCTCCATCAGGATCAATATTACCTGAAGGTTCAGCCCGGAACGTGTATGGCGGCGTGGCTGGCGCTCGACGACTGCGACGAAGCGAACGGCTGCTTGCAGGCTGTACCGGGCAGCCAGAACTGGGACATCCTCTGTACGGTCAAGGCCGACACGACGCAGAGCTTCACCGACGTGACCGTGCCGCTGCCCGAAGGCGAGCACGCGGTTCCCGTGATCATGAAGGCGGGCGACGTGATGTTCTTCAACGGTCAGTTGGTGCATGGCAGCTTCGCCAACACGACGACGGATCGCTTCCGCCGCTCGCTGATCGGTCACTACATCGTCGGCGACGCGCAGAAGGTCGCGGAATTCTATCACCCGGTGCTGCGCATGGATGGCTCGGAAGTCGAACTCGACATCAGCGTCGGCGGCGGATCGTGCGGCGTGTGGGTTGATCGCAACGGCGAGCAGGTGTTGGAAATGCAGGCGAAGGTCGGCCCCGCCGGGCCGGAACACGAGTAAAGAAGCCCCTCATCCCCAGCCTCCTCTCGTGCGACCTGCGGTCGCATTCGCAAGCGGGCGTCCCAACACGTTGGGAGAGGGGAGAAGGGCAGGACAAATCAGGGCGAGGCATGGGCGTGTTTAATAAGCCTGTATCTCGCGGTCAGACTGCCGTTTTTATCGTGCAGGGCGGGTTTCAAACCCGCCCCTACCGTCGATCCGCGAGGCAAGCGCCGCTCAAAGCTATGACTCTTTAGACA
>DASZXN010000664.1:0-7584 GCA_035545875.1 Phototrophicaceae bacterium | reverse complement strand
CATGCCGCGCACCAGCGCGACCGACTGCGTTCCTCGAATGAAAAAACTGGCGGCAAAGAAGAGCAGCGCCACCAATAAAATATCGATGGCGGCGCTCAGGTTTAGGTTATTGAGTGCCCAAACGACTTCCACAAGATTTATTGACCTTCACCCTCAGGCAGGGCAGAGCTGCCTGAAATTCGCTAGCGTTTAGCGGTTGGCAGTTAGCAAAAACCAGTTTTTAGTTCTTGGTTTTTAGTTCTTAGCTGCTCTGTTGCAAACATGTTGATTTCTCCGTAGGGGCACGACATGTCGTGCCCCTACAAAAACGATCCTTGCAACAAAGCAGTTCTTAGCTAAAAGCTCAGAGCTAATGGCTAATCGCTGAATGCTTATCCACCTAACTGCGCCAGCAGCTTCTTGTAATCGTCCAAATGATCCGGGTTCATCGTGATGATCTGGCGGATGGTATTGGCTGCGTCTTTATGCAAACCCGCTTCAAGCTGCAATTCGCCGAGCGCGTCCAGTTGAACAATCGCGTCATGTGTTCGTCCAAGTTGACGATAGATGGCGGCGAGCCGCGAACGCAATCCAGTATCATTCTGATACAGGGTGACTAATTCTTCAAGCAGTTGAGTTATACGATTCACCTGCTTTTGCCGTGCGTAGAGACCGAGCAGCTTGTCCAGACGACGAATCGCCTCAACCTGATTGCCCTGTCGGTAGTTGATGTCGACCAACTGGCGGTGGGCGCGCTCATCGTTGGGATCAAGCTGGATGATCTCCTCGTAGGTCTTTTGCGCCTTGCGCGTGTCGAGCCGCATCTGGTCGATGTCGGCGATGCGGTGCTTGATGCGCACGATTTTGTCCGGCGTGGCGTTGACGCGCACGGCGATACGCTCGGCCAGCACGTAGGTCTCGCGCGATTTGTCGAAGTTGCCAAGCTGGTGATGCGTATCGGCCAGATCGATGTACTGGTCGAGCGCTTCGTCCCACTTTTCTTCCTGCTCCAGCAGTTCGATCAGGCTCTCGCGCACCGCCACGTCGAGCGGAGCCATTTCGAGCACGCTGCTGAGGATTTGCCGCGCCCGGTCGTTTTCGCCGCGCGCCAGATACGTCCGCGCGATGGTGTTGTACTTGGCGACCGCGTTGCGCAGGCGGCCTTCGCGGATCATGATCTCGGCCATGCGGATGTGAACGGGCAGGTAGTTGGGCGAGAACTCGACGGCGCGATGGGCTTCGTCCATCGCCAGCGTCAGCAAGCCTTGCCGTGAATAACGGTCGATCAGGCCAATCGACTGGGTGAGGCGGTCGCCTTCCTCCGCGATCAGAATGTCGATTACGCCGCGCTCGCCTTGTTCGCGCAGGGTTTCTTCAAGCTGGCGGCGCGTATCCGAGATGCGCAGCTTCCATTCCTTGCCTTCGAGTAGTTCGGTGAAGCGCTTGGCGATGATGGCGATGTTCTCGTCGTTGACGGTTTCCAGCACACTGCCAAGCTGGGCGTAGATCGAGTTGACCTGATCGGCTTCTTCATCGACCAGCGCCTGAGCGCTGTCCACCATTTGCAGCGACTGGAGCAGATATTTGACCGCCTGGCGGTGCTTTTGCAGTTTGTAGTAGGCTTTGCCGAGGCCGTGATAGCCGCCGGTCGCCATCTGCGGGTGATTGATCGCATCCATCAGCGGCTTGATTGCTTCATTGTCCTGATCGGTCAGCACGAGCAGGCCGCCGAGATTCATCTTGATCGCCGGGTGACGCAGCTTGGCGTCGGCGCGCTGATAGGCTTCAATCGCTTGCTCGTTGAAGCCCTGACGATGAGCTTCCATCGCCTGAAGCGCGTCCGCCGCGATCTTGAAGGCTTCGCCCCCTTCCATCACGTAAGCCGCGAGCAGGCCGAGCGCATAGTTCATCGCTTCACCCATTGGGCCAAGCGGATCGTCGTCGCTCACGGCTTTCTTGGCGTCCTCGTGATTGAAGGCGACTTCCTTGTGGTTGTCTACGATGATGCCGTCATTGGTCGGGGGCAGGATGTCGCCGCCCGATTGCAGCACGTGAATGGCGTTGAGCACCTGAGCGTTGTTCTTGTCGAGACGCAGGGCGCGCTGTGCCGCCTTGATCGCCTTGTCTACGTCGTTGACGCGGCGGAAGTTGAAGGCCAGCGTCAGATATTCGTAGATCGCTTTTTTCTTGTCGCCGATGCGTTCGTAAGCCTGCGCGAGCTTGGCGTGGATCGGCACCAGGCCGGGCGTGAGCCGGGTCGCGCGCTCCCAGTTGCCAATCGCTTTATCGAGGTCGCGCTGGCTGAGATAAACTTCGGAGACGTTGACGTACTGCTGCGCGGCTTCGCGCAGGCGACCCATGCGTTCCAGCACGTCGGCGCTTTTTTCCAGCGGGATAGGATCGTTTGGCGCGAGTTGATGGGCGCGGGTATAGACCTTGAGCGCGTCTTCCAGTCGTCCCATTTCCAGCAAACCCAGGCCAAGATGAATGTGCGCCTCCGGGTCGTCCGGGAACTCCTGAATGGCGCGTCCATACGACGCGACTGCGACGCCCCAGTCCTGATCCCAGGCGGCGTTGTGCCCCGCGTTCATCGCCTGCTCGTAGGCTTCACGATTCCTTGCCATCGAATTACTGCCTCTAACTCATCAAGCTCACGAGTATCGCCTTCTGGATGTGCAGTCGATTTTCGGCCTGCTGAAAGATTGCCGATTGCTTGCCATCGGCAACGCTGTCGGTGATTTCATAGCCTCGATGCGCTGGTAAACAGTGCATGACGATGGCGTTCTTGCCCGCGCTTTTCACCAGTTCGTCGTTGACCTGGTAGGGGCGCAGCACTTCGACGCGCTCCTCGGTTTCCGCTTCCTGCCCCATACTGACCCACGTATCCGTATAGACGACATCCGCGTCCTTGACGGCACGATAGGGGTCTTCAAAGGCTTCGATTGTGCCGCCGTTGCGCTCGGCGATCTCGGCGACCTGTGTCAGATTGTCTTCCGACAGGCTGTAGCGCGATGGTGACGCGACCGCGAAATGCGCGCCGAAATTAGCCGCCGCCTGCCCTAGCGAGAGCGCGACGTTGTTGCCATCGCCAACGTAGACGATGCGCACTCCGGCCAGCTTGCCGAAATGCTCGTAGATCGTCAGTACGTCAGCCATTGCCTGACAGGGATGCTGCGCGTCACTCAGGCCGTTGATCACCGGAACGGTGGCGTTCGCTGCCAGTTCGAGAACATCAGCATGGGCGAAGACGCGCGCCATGATCCCCTGCACGAAGCACGACAGCGAACGCGCTACATCGGGGATGCTCTCACGCTTGCCCAGCCCGATTTCCTGTGGGCCGATCATGAGCGCGGAACCGCCTAACTGCTGCATCCCCACTTCGAACGAGACGCGCGTCCGCAGGGACGGTTTCTGGAACACCATTGCCAGCGCTTTGCCTTTCAGCACTGGCTTGTTGCCGCCAGATCGCCATTCCATCTTTAAGTGTACGGCTAAATCCAGAATTTGCCGGAGGTCTTCCGTTGACCACTCCGCGAGGTCGATAAAATGCTGCATAGTTGATTTTCGGGTGCGTGCGCTAAGTAGAGTAAAACTAAGTATAACACGGTCTCGTGCATCGTACATGAAATTTTAAGGACATTCTCGCCCAGGGGCATCGCATCAAATTTCTGTTTGGGTCATAAAAGGTGAACGGGGTTTCGTAGGGACGGCATGAATGCCGTCCGCGACAACGGATGCGATCCATCGCGTCCCTACGATTCCTGATGACCCTGGGTGACTTTCAATCGCATTTTGATGCGCTGACCCTGCATTCTCGCCCCAATTCATTGACTTTCAACGGCGCGACACCATATAATCATCGACTATTATTAGTAACGTGGGTTGTGCTGTGACCGTTCACAGCTTAAAATTTGATTTTGTGATATAAATTCGTTTATGCCGCGCTCACAACCCATGCGCGAATAGACAAGGCAGGTTTCGAAGCGAGTCCCAAAACAGGAAGCAGCGAAAGGGAGTTCCACCTTTCGGGTTTCGGAAATATTGTCGAAGAATACTTGTAGGAGTCTACTATGTTCAAGAAAGCATTTATTTCGCTGGGCTGCCTGACTGCGGCAGCGATTCTCGGCTTCGGCCTTGCCACTTCCAATCAGGCTGCTGCTCAGGCTTCAACCCCGGCGGCAACTGCCGACAAGTGGTGCAGCGGCGTCAATATCGTGTTCTTCCCCGGCGGCTCGCCCGGCGGCTCGTTTGAGAGTGTCGTCTACAACGGCGCGCTTCAGGCGTCGGCTGACCTCGGCGCGAATACCCAGTACGTCTGGTCGGACTGGCAGCCGGATAAGATGGTGACCCAGCTTCAGCAGGCAATTGCGACCAAGCCGGATGGCATTGCTGTGATGGGGCATCCCGGTGACGAAGCCTATAAGCCGCTGGTCGATCAGGCCGAGCAGCAGGGCATCATCATCACCAGCCAGAACGTCGAACTGACGACGCTCGAAAATGCCTACAAGACCAACGGTTTCGGCTATTCCGGCGCTGACCTGTATACGCAGGGCGAGAACGTCGGCAACGAAGCGGTCAGCCAGTTTGCGCTTCAAAAGGGCGATGAGGTCATGGTCTGGGGGCTGCTCTCGCAGGCTGGGCGCGGTCAGCGCAGCCAGGGCGTGATCGACGCGCTCAAGGCGGCAGGCATGAATGTCGATTACCTCGAAATCGACGCCGCGACCAACTCCGATCCGTCGGCGGGTATCCCGACCTTTACGGCGTTCGTCGCTTCGCATCCTGATCTCAAGGCCGTCATCATCGATCACGGTAACCTGACCTCGACGGCTCCGGCGCTGCTTCAGGCGGCGAACAAGCAGCCAGGCGACATCAAAGTGGGCGGCTTCGACCTGAGCGCCGCGACGATTCAGGGTATCAAGGATGGCTGGATCGGCTTCGTCAACGATCAGCAGGAATGGCTGCAAGGCTACATGCCCATCCTGCAAATCTGCCTGACCAAGAAGTACGGCTTCTCCGGCCTGCACGTCGATACCGGCGCGGGCTTCGTGACCAAAGATAATGTCGATGCCGTCGCGCCGCTGGCGGAGGCGGGCATTCGCTAAGAATCTCTGTTGTGACTGTGTAGGGGCAGGTTTTAAACCTGCCCCTACGAAAAACGATTGAGGCTATTATTTCAATGACGTATCGACTTGAACTGAAAAATATTACGAAGTCGTTCGGTGAAGTTCAATCACTGCAAAATGTGACCTTCCACGTCGATCAGAACGAGGTCGTCGGCTTGCTCGGCGATAACGGGGCCGGTAAATCGACGCTGATCAAGATCATCACGGGCTATCATCAGCCGGACAGCGGCGAGATGTATTTCAATGGGCAGCGCGTCGAAAACCTGACTGTCCCTAAAGCACGTCAGTTGGGAGTCGAGACGGTCTATCAGGAACGCGCGCTCGCCGATCAGCAGACGCTCTGGCGCAACATCTTCATGGGGCGCGAACTGCGCAATCGCTTCGGCTTCCTCGACGTGAAGAAGATGCGCGACGAAACCCAGCGGCTGATGCTTCAGTCGATGGGCTTCACGTCAGGCGCGGTCACGCCCGATTCCGAGATCAAGAACTTTTCTGGCGGTGAAAAACAGGGCGTGGCGATTGTCCGGGCGCTCTACTTCAAGGCCGATTTGATTGTGCTCGACGAGCCGACAATGGGCTTGTCGCTGCAAGAGACGCGCAAGCTGATCGAGTTCGTCAAGGACATCAAGCGCGCCGGGAAAGCCGCCATTTTCATCGACCACAATGTCTTTCACGTTTACTCGGTTGCGGATCGCGTCGTCGTGCTGGATCGCGGCAGGGTGGCGGGCGAGTTTTATACCAAAGACATCACCCTCAACGAACTGACCGAAAAGATGTACCGCGTCGCCGAGACGGGGCATCTGGATTAGAAAATTGCGTCGGAGCGCAGGACGAGTGCGCCCCGCGATTATCAAGGGATTTTGCGAAATATGGCTGCACCCGCTGTAGAAACGAAACCGGAGTCGCGGTCGTTGGGGAGCTTTATGCGCCACAATGGGCTGCAAGTCGGCATTATCGGCGTGCTGGTGATCATCATCGTCTTTTTGATGATCGCCGCGCCCAAAGCCTTTTTGCAGCCGGATATTTATGGCGCGCTGATGGCGACGGTGCCGTACTACGGCATCATCGCGCTGCCGCTGACCTTGCTGGTGATCGCGCAGGAGATCGATTTGTCGTTCGGCTCGATCATGGCGATGTCGGTGGTCGGCTATCTGGAGACTTACAACTTCGCGGTGGCGCATGGCCTCGGATCGGCCAGCGCGCTGATCGCGTTGATTGCCTGCCTGCTGGTGGGGCTGCTCTGCGGCCTGCTCAACGGCTTCATCGTCGTGAAGATTGGCATCCCTTCGCTGATCGCTACGATTGGCACGCAGTTCTTCTACGCGGGCGTAGCGCTGGTGATCACCAATGCCAAAGGTGGTTCGCTGATCCCGACGCAGCAGACCGCGCCGCTGCTCTACAATCTGCTGGTCGGCAAGCTGTTCGGCTTTATCCCGGCGCAGTTCCTCTGGATGATCGTGGTCGGTATCGCCATCTGGATATTGCTCAACCGCCACCGTTTCGGCGCGCATACCTATCTGATCGGCGATAACGCCACCAGCGCCCGCCTGATGGGGATCAACGTCAATCAGCGCCGCGTCATGATGTTCGCGCTGGTCGGCGTGGCTTCGGCCTTCGCCGGGATCGTCAACAGCCTCGGCATCCTCTACTTCTACCCGACGCTCGGCAGCGGCGGCTTTTTGCTGCAAACGCTGGCGGCAGTCTTTCTCGGCGGCACGCCCGTTTTGGGCGGTGTGGGAACAATTCTAGGAACATTCGTCGGCTGCTTCATCATCGGCGTGATCGAGCCGGGGACAGTCGCCGTCAACCTGACAGGCTTCTACACCCAGTTGATCTACGGCCTGATCATCGTCGTCTCGGTGGGGATGCACACGCTGGTTCGGCGCGGCGCGCGTTTGCCGCGCGTACTCAGGTTCGGTCGCCGTCCGAGCGGTTAAGCCGAATTACAGTCCTACATCCTGAACATCGCGCCAGTTCAGACCGGCAGCGGCGTTAGCGCGCAGCGGCGCGTCGAGCCTGACGACGCCTTCCATCGTGCGGACGACCAACTGCGCCGCTTCCAATACGCGATCCTCCGGCACTTCCAGCACCAGTTCGTCATGAACCTGCAAGAGCATGTGCGTGTTGAGCGCGGCAAGCTGCGGCTGAAGTTCGACCATCGCCTGCTTGATGATGTCCGCTGCCGTCCCCTGAATCGGCATATTGATCGCTTCGCGCTCGGCCTGCGCGCGCACGTTGCGATTGGCTTCGTGCAGGCCGGGGAAGGTGCGCCGTCTGCCGAACAGCGTCGTCAGGTAGCCCATGTCGTAGGCGAGTTGTTTGGCGGTGTCGAGGTAGACCTGCACGTTGGGCAGGCGCGCGAAATAGGTCTTGATGAAGTCGTTGGCCTGCGCGAGCGTCAGATCGCTGTCGCGGGCGAGCCGGAACGCACCCATCCCGTACAACACGCCGAAATTGACGCGCTTGGCGAAGATGCGCTGCT
>DASZXN010000663.1:0-11446 GCA_035545875.1 Phototrophicaceae bacterium | reverse complement strand
ATCACGCGCACGCCCAACAAACACGTCGCCTTCGGCAACGGCATTCACTACTGCGTCGGCGCGCCGCTCGCGCGGCTGGAAGGCGCGGTCGCTTTCAACACGCTGCTCCAGCGCCTGCCGAATCTCGCGCTGGCCGTCGATGCCGCTCAACTGGAATGGAACAAGACGATTCTGCTGCACGGCATGAAATCGATGCCCTTGAGTGTCAAGTAACGCATATGTGCTTTGTCGGGGTGGGTCACAGACCCGCCCATGCGCATCAATTTAAGGTTTCTGATCTTGCCCTCATCCCCCGCCCCTTCTCCCTCAGGGAGAAGGGTGAAAGACGGGTTGACTGGTTTGAAGTCCCTCTCCCTCAGGGAGAGGGATTGAGGGTGAGGGCTTAACTTGGTGTCTATGGGGGTGTTCAACTGAACGCCCTTTGTTTTTCTTTTCTTGGTGATCTTGGTGGTTCGTCTTTGTTTTCTCCTCTTCCCGAATTCGGGAAGGGAAGGACGTGAGGTTATTTCGTCCACACCCCATTCGCCGCCGAATACGACCAGCCTGCCGGAACGTCCGGCGAGCAGGACGCGGGCACTTCGGTCGCGGCTGGCCCCGCGAAGTCGATCTCAATCGGATGCCCGGTCAGCAGGCGCACGAAGTTGCCGAGGACGACCTGCGTCTGCGTCTGTGCGCGGCTGAGGATGCCGCCCTCGACCGCATCATCGCGGAAGCTGGTCAGCGCCATATAGCTGGCGAGCAGCCGCGCCTCGTCCCAATCGACCGAGCAGGTCGTGAACGACTGGTCATACTGGCGGATATAATCGACGCTGCAACTGGTTAGCTGTGGCTGCGGCAAGGTCAGCACGTAGGTCTGGCGGGCGCTGTCGTAAGTCAGATCGCCGGGCTTGATCTTGGTCAGGTCGATCCCGGCCTGCACTGTGCCCTGTGCGACGTGGCTCGCGCCGTAGCCGCAGGCGTCGGCTGTCCCTTGATTGATGTTGACGCGAATGTCGGCTTTGGCAAGCTGCACGCTGATGCTGACCAACTGGCCGAGCGGCTGAATCCCCTCGACAATCGTCTGCGAACTGATCACGCTGGCTTTGGGCGGCTGACCGACACCCAGGACTCCGCCGAGGCTGCTGATCAGGCTGCTGGTCGAGGTCACGCCGAGGATCAGCAGCGTCAGCGGGATAATCAGGATCAGAATGACGCACCCAAGCGATCCAATCGTCAGGTAAAAACAGCCGGAACGCCCGCGCCGCTGGGCTGGTGGCTGGCTCGCAGGTTCGGTCAGCGGTGCGGGATCGTGCGGGATGATGTTGTAGTCGGGAGGTGGTGGCTGGTTATCGCTCACAATCTTCGCTCAGGCTATGCTCGTGGTGCTATGCTATACGTCACGCGGGCGCGCAGGGTTGCGCGCTTGGCTGTTTAGACTTATTGTAATGTTAATTGTGCCCGGAAATCAAGCGTTCAGGATGGTATTTGTGGTGGATTCTTCGTATCAGGATTGGATCGGCAAGGCCGAAGAAACGTCGGATACGCTGACGCTCTCGCCCGCGCAGCGCATGGCGGCAACACTCAACAAGTCGGAAGTGTTCGTCAATGGGGCGGCGCTGCCGCTGGCGTGGCACTGGCTCTATTTCCTGCCTGCCGTGCGCATGGATCACACGGGCGAGGATGGTCACGCCAAACGCGGCGGCTTTCTGCCGCCCGTAACCCTGCCGCGCCGCATGTGGGCGGGGAGCCGCCTCGTCTTTCATCGACCGCTGCATCTTGGCGAGCGGGCGCTGCGCAAATCGACGGTCGCCAACGTGACCGAGAAACAGGGCAAGAGCGGCGCGCTGGTGTTCGTGCTGGTGCGCCACGAGATCATTGGCGAGCAGGGGCTGGCGCTGCTGGAGGAGCAGGACATCGTTTACCGTGAAGCACCCAACGGGAAGCCCGTGCCGAATACGCAGGTCGCTCCGGCGGAGGCGCAGTGGTCGCGCGAGGTGACGGCGGACGCGGTGCTGCTCTTTCGTTACTCGGCGCTGACCTTCAACTCGCACCGCATCCACTATGATCGTGCCTACTGTACCGAGGTCGAAGGCTATCCGGGGCTGGTCGTGCATGGCGCGCTCACGGCGACCTGTCTACTCGATCTGCTGGCGGAACACGCGCCCAATCGACCTGTGACTTCGTTCTCGTTCCGCGCTGTGAGCGCGCTCTACGACACGCACCCCTTTCAGATCGCGGGTCGGATCGACGGCGATTCGGCGCAGTTATGGGCGCTCGATCATGAAGGGCATCTCGCCATGTCCGCGAATGCGACGGTAGATTAATGTCAGGCTGAAAATCGTTCGGTTATTGGGAAGTGCTATTTTCCTGCTTCAGAATTTCAGCGATCTGGATTTTCAGTAGTGGAAGTCGGTCATGGATGATCTTCCAGGTTTCCTCCAGATCAACGCGGAAGTATTCGTGTGCGAGGACGTTGCGAAATGAGCCAATGGCGCGCCAGGGCACATCGGAATATTTCGTTTGAATTTCATCGGGGATATTTTTGGCGGCTTCGCCAATGATCGTAAAGTTGCGCAGCGTTGCATCGATGACCATATCGCTGTTGCTGAACTGCGCGTAATCAAGTCCCTGAACGTAACGCTCAATTTTCTCGATTGCCGTCAGAATATCATTCAGGTAGAGCTTGTATTCTCTCGACATAGATGACCTCATTCATGATGTAAGGGCGAAGCTCGTCGCGCAGCCGTTTTTCGGGAACGAGGTCAACTTTGCGCTGAAACAAGTCTTCCAGATAAAACAGCACGTCGGTGAAAGCAAAATAATCCGGCGTCGCCATCGTCACGAGAATGTCGATGTCACTTTCGGGCGTTTGCTCACCGCGCACAAAGGATCCGAACAGACCGAGCTTACGCGCGCCAAGCGCGTACAGTTGCTCGCTGTGTTCCGCCAGCGCATTCAAAATCGTTTCGGCAGTGAGGTCAGTTTTCTGGACAGCCATCGGCTTTATCCTGTCGATCTTTCATTAGCGATTATATCATGCTGACTGCTGGCTTTCCGAAGCGTGGTCGCCTGATCCAGACGATGGTCGCGTAGACGACCACGCCGAGCAGCAGCGTCGCCAGCCCCACGATCCACAAGGAGTACAGCGGCGCGAGCAGCATTTGCGCCTCCGCATGATTGATGCCGAGTATCCGCTCCAGATAAACCTGCACCAATCCGACGCCTGTCAGCGCGAAACCGCTCCCGACCATGCCGAAGGCGATCAACCAGAACGGCGCTAGCCCGGTCACGCGCCGAGGCTGCCCGCGCATCTCCGCGAAACTTTGATTGACCACGCCTAAAATCACCGCCGTGATCGCGTACTGCGCCGTGATCGGCAGCAGCGCGCTCAACTGTGTGCCGCTTGTCCACACCTGCGTGATCGCCAGCGCTGCACCCAGCACCCCGATCCCCAGCACGAGCAGCAGCACGCCGAGCGCTGCCCAATGCGCCGCCAGCGTAGCGGTTTCGTTGCGCTTCGAGAAGGCGGCGTAGGTGTGCGCGGCGAAGATCAGGTACAACAGCGGCGCAATCAGCGCGATCCCGTTCGCCAGCAGGCCGAGGCTGCCCAAGATCACGAGCGTACCTGCGAGCGCCAGCATCCCGGCGACGGTGTAGAGGCTGCTTGCCGCCCACTGCGCGGGCGCGCTGCTGAAACGGCGCATCAGTCCGTAGATCAGCGCGACTGCCGCCAGCGCCTCACCGATGTAGAGTCGAACCCCACGCGCCAGCGTCGTCATCGTCGCGGCTAGAGTGAAATCGCTGATCGGAAGCACGCTGATCAGCAGGGCAATCGCGCTGATGCTCATGCCCACTGTCCAGATGAACGGGATCGGCGTCCAGACCCGCGTTTTGCCGATCACGTCAGCGACGACCAGCGCGATCACCATCGCCTGAAGGATGCCAAGCAGCGGATTGACCGTCGCTAGCAAACCAAGAATGCCCCATATCAGCGTCAGGCTGATCAGCAGCGGCCACAACACCGACGCGGTGTCGAGCAGGCGGCTGTTCGGCTGCGGAGTCGGCGGCAGGGTCACGTAAATCCCGCTGCCGAGCAGCCCGCCGATCACGACCAGATCGCGCAGGGCGAGCGCCAGTTCATGGAGGTGATTGAAGGGCAGGCCGGTCAATGTGCCGGGCAGAAATGGCAGCGCGGCGATCAGGCTGGCGAGCGCCGCGAGCGTCAGCAGCATAACCGACGAGATCAGGAAGCGATAGGCGAGACGCAATTTAAGCTCCGCCGCTTAAGTGAAGGAAAGGCGTCGGCAGCGGCGCGGCCTGAGCGCTGACCGAGCGCAGCAGGGCGATCAGATCATCAATTTGGGCAGCATGAAGCGCCGGATGCGGCACGTCCGGCGCAGCCAGGAAGGCGCGCAAATCGGTTTCACCGTGCGCGGCGTAAATCCGCGTGAGATCGGCGGCGTAGGGCACACCGATCCCATCGAGTGTATGACAGCCCGCGCAGTCGTCGGCCTGCCAGAGCGCAAAGCCAGCGGTTGCGTCGCCGGGAACGACAGGCGGCGCGAAAAAACCGTTCAGCGCAGGCACGGCGATCACGAACAGCAGCGCCAAGCTCAAACCAATGATGAACCAGCGGCGTGTTCCCGGCATCGGTACTCCCTTGTGGCAATCGGCTGAATTATAGAAAACTTGAGGACATGACCCAATAGTCGTGTTCTGGGCCGCGCCATGCTATACTGAGCACCCATGATGATCTGGTCAGAGTGAGGATTGTAGGTTCATGGCGTCTCCGATTGATCCCGAACTGCTGGAAATCCTGCGCTGCCCGGTCGCGGTGCATTACACCGATAAGGGCAGCGATCCGGGTCGGCTGGAACTATACAAGGATAGCTGGCTGGTCTGCGCGGATTCCGGCTATAAGTATCCGATCCGCAGCGGCATCGCCGTGATGCTGGAAGAAGAAGGCAAAAAATGGAAAGACACGCCGGTCGACAAACTGCCGGTGCCGCCGCCGGGAGCCTGAACGCCGTCCGCCTGCCGATGGCGGACGCCGAGGTGCTGTTCTTCGAGCAGTTCTTCACGCTCGAAGAAAGCGACGTGATTCTGGCGGAACTGGAGCGCGAGATCGTTTGGAAGCAGGAATCGATCCGCGTGCCGGGGAAATCGGTGCCGCTGCCCCGGCTGACCGCGTGGTATGGCGATCCGGGCAAGACCTATCGCTGGTCGGGCATTACCCAGCGTCCGTTACCCTGGACACAAACCCTGCTGGCAATCAGGCAGCGCGTCGAAGCGCCCGCGCAGATGGTCTTTAACAGCGTATTGCTCAACCTCTATCGCAATGAGCAGGACAGCGTGTCGTGGCACAGCGACGACGAGCCGGAACTCGCCCCGGTGATCGCCTCGGTCAGCTTCGGCGCGGCACGGCCATTCCAGTTCAAGCGTATCGACAACCCGAAAACACGCCTGTCGGTTGATCTGACGCACGGCAGCCTGCTGATCATGCGTGGCGCGACCCAGCAGTACTGGCGGCATCGCATCCCCAAAACGACTCTGCCGCAGCCGCCGCGCGTGAATTTGACCTTCCGCGTAATTCAAGGGTAGCAATGAGCTATCAGCTTTCAGCGGTTAGCTAAAGCCAAAAACTCCGCGAATTGTCTTCGTAGGGGCGCATCTGCGTGTGCCCCTGTTTTATTTGGGCAGACACCAGGGTCTATCCCGACAAAGCGCCACGTAGGGCATGATGTAGGGGCACGACATGTCGTGCCCGTTGACGAATACATCCTTCGACGTTGCTTCATCAGCGGACGAGACTTGTCTCGTCCCTACAACGCGCAGATAGTCGATGAACGCCGACAAAATCGAATTCGCCGTTTTTAACGTGAATTATGGATAAGCCTCAGGCGAAACAGGTTTTTCCCTTGTAGGGCACGACATATCGTGCCCCTACAGTGAAATTCCTTGCTCAAAATGGTTATCGATAACTGGCGTCTTTTAGCTAAAAACCCAATACCAGGAACCAATCACTGGTTCTTGCTGACCGCTTCCCCTGAGAGAAAAGTCATAGTCCTTCCGATAACTTAAGCCTCTCAAGTACCCACAAATCCTCATCTAAGCTATACTCAAAGTAAGTATCCTGCGTGGCCGAAGATTGAGATGAAACAACGATGGCGGATTTAACTTCACACGAAGCCCCGGCTCATCAGGCCAACGCCCTCCCAGTGATGCTCCCGCCGGGCAAGCTGATCGGGCGTGATCTGGTGCTGGCGCGCGTCTATTCCCAATTGAAGGAAAACAAGCCGGTTTTGGTGTACGGCGCGTCCGGCATCGGCAAGACAGCGCTCGCGGCCACGCTCGCCAGCGCGTATACCGGAGTCGCGGGCGGCGTGCTCTGGCTGAATGTCAACAATACCCCTTTCCCGGAACTGCTGGCGCGCATCGGACGCGCTTACAACCTGCGTGACGTTGCCACCAGCGACAACCCGATCACGCTGGTCTCGACTGCCATGAACGCCGTCACGTCGAGCCGACCGCTGGTCGTATTCGATGGGCAGGTCAACGCGCAGGCCATCTCCGAATTCATCATGCGCTGCACCGACAAGCTGCCGATCCTGCTCGTCAACGAGACCGAGATCAGCGGCCCCTGGACGAACGTCCCGCTCGGCATTCTCGAAGCCGATGCCGCCGCCACCATGTTCAAAAACCTCGCGCCGGAGCAAACGGACGGCCTGCCCGACTTAATGGCCGCGCTCGACGACATTCCCTTCGCGATTGCCGTCGCCGCCGGAGCGATTCGCGCCAGGAAGCAGACGCCAGCGGCTTTTCTTGCGGCGCTCCCCAAGAGCGCCAACGCGACCGCGCCGCTGCGCACGCTGACCGCCAGCTTCAGCACGCTGACCAGCCCGCTGCAAGGGCTTTTGCTCCTGCTGGGTTCGACCCTGCGCGGCGAGACTTCAGTCGAACTGTTCAGCCTGATTGCCAACGCGCCGGAAGACACGGTGATGCAGGCGCTCAATGTGCTGGCGGCGCAGCATCTGGTCGAGCGTTTCCAGCGCTACGGCAGACCCTACTATCGCTTGCACATAATCACGCATACCTTCGCGCAAACGTGGCTGCGCGGCACCGGGCGGCTCGAAGGGCTGCAAAACAAAGCCCGTGACGCGGTGCTGGCCTACGCGCGCAAATTTAGCGGCACGCCGGATCGCCTCGCGGCGGAGATGGATAACTTCCTCGCCGTCGCGCGCTGGGCTGCCGATCAGGGCGACCGTGACGTTGCCAATCAGTTAGCCGTCGCGCTCATGCAGGCGGGCGATTTCGTCAATTCGCGTGGCTACGTCTACGAACTGCTGATGCTGCGCCGTTTGGCGGCCAGTTCGACGACCGCATTCCCGGCCTACGGCGATCAACCTGCCGCTGTTGCCGCACCGCTCCCCGTTCAAGCGGATGAGGACGAGGATTTGGTCGAAGTGGAGGATGGGGAATCACCCGACGATCTTGATCTCGAAACGGAGGACGAGGAAGCAGCAGCGCCGCCCGTGACTTCGCAGCCCCCGCGCACGTCACCGCCGCTCTCTCCCGTACCCACCAGCGCGCCAAATCAGCCGCCTCCACAGCGGCAATCATCCGGGCAGCTTGCTGCCACGTCGCCTGTCCCGCCCGCCGCGCCAGCACAGCCGAGCAGCCAGCCGCCGGCAGCGCCGCTGCGACCTGCCGCGTCGCTGTCCTTGCCGATCACCGATGAGGACGAAGACGAGGATTTGGTCGAGGACGACTCGCAGCCAGTTGAAGCTGACATCGAGCCAATGGAGGATGAGGAAGAAGCAGCAGGCGAACCCGTTGCTGCCCCAGAAGCAACCGACGAACTGGCAAAGCTGCGCGCTGCACTCAACACGGCGCGTCAGCAGGGGAATCGTGCGCGTCAGGCCGAGCTCCAGAGTTCAATCGCGCAGGAGCAGGTCAAGCGTGGGCAGGAAACCGAGGCAATTACCTCGTACTCCGATGCGCTCAATACATACGAAGCGCTCAACGATCAGGCCGGCTTGCTGTCTACGCTTGAAGCGCTGGCTTCGCTGACTGCCAAAACTGAGAACTCGCAGGCTGCCGTTCTGCACGCCCAGCGCGGCATCGATCTGGCCGAGGATTTGCGCAACGAGCCGAGCCAGCGCAATCTGCTGACGATCCTCGGTGACGCGCGCCAGCAGCTTGGCGAAAGTGACGACGCGATCTCTGCCTATTCCGAGGCGCTCGATCTGGCACGGGCGTCGAGCGATAAAGCGAACGAAGCGCTGATCCTCTACAAGCTGGCTTACGCTCAGTTGGACAATGGCGAACCGGATCAGGCAATCCAGTCGTTCGAGGATGCGCTGACGCTGTTTCGCGAGCAGGGGCGGCGCGATTACGAAGGTCGTACGCTGGCCGGGCTGGGCACGGCGTCGGGCGAATCCGAGCATTGGCCGGAGGCGATCAAGTTTTACACCTCGGCGCTCTACATTGCCCGCGAGATGAAGGACAGCGAAGAAGAAATGCTGCGCCTGAGCGATCTTGGTCGCGCGTCGGTCGAGGCGCACCAGTTGGGTCAGGCGGTGCTGCGCTATCGACAGGCGCTGCATCTCGCTTACCGGAGCAACAACCGCGAGAACATCGTCAGCACGACGGTTGATCTGGCGCGGCTGCTAGTCGAGAGCCAGCGCCACCTCAACATCACCAACATGCTGGTCGAGGAAGCGATGAAAATTGATCCGAACGACCGCGATCTCAAGCGGCTGCAAGAGCGTATTCAGGATGAGCTTGAGGTCGTGCCGGAAGAGCTTCAGCAAGCACCTGTCGCGGGCACTGCGCAGGATTATGCTGCCAACGCCTATTCCCTGCTCGATAACCCCTGATTTCTGCGTAACACAACGTAGGGGCGACCTGTCAGGTCGCCCTACACATAAACCTTACATCTGAATTTACGCTAGTTCATCGGAATCCAGAAACCGAAGCGGCTGCCGCTGCCCTGTTCGCTCTCGACCCAGACTTCGCCGCCGTGCCGCTCGATGATCGTCTTGACGAGGCTCAGGCCGAGTCCGCGCCCCTCAATGCCTTCCGATCCGGCTTGCTTGGCGCGATAAAACGTCTCGAAGATGCGCGGCAGATGTTCTTTCGGGATGCCGATCCCGTTGTCCTCCACGTCGAAGTGGAGTGTATTGTCCTGCGCGAAGGCACGCACGCAGATGCGACCGCCCTCAGGTGTGTACTTGATGGCGTTGCTGATCAGGTTTTCCATTGCCTCGCGGATCAATACTGGGTTCAACGTCACCAGCGGCATATCATCGAGCCGGAGTTCGGTTTCCAGTTGATGATGCTTCTGCTCTAAGGATGGACGGATATGGTCGATGGCGGTGTTGACCAGTTCGCAGAAGTCGATCTTCTGATCCAGTTCGAGCGGGGATTTGCGGATTTGCTCGACGCGCAGCAAATCGTCGAGCAAGCCCTGCATCCGTTCGGTGGCGCGCTGAATCGCGTTGAGATACTCCTGCGTGGGCGAATCTTCGGGCGTGTCGAGCGCGATCAGGCTGCAATAGCCGACGATCAGCGCCAACGGACTGCGCAGATCGTGTGACGCCATCTTGAGCATCTCGTCCTTGAAGCGGTTGAGGTCACGCATGGTCGTGACATCGTGCAGGATGATCATGTAGCCGGCCATATCGGTGGCCGGATGCTCCCACGCCGAAATCGTGACCAGAAAATCGCGGCGCTGACGTTCCGAGCGTGTCTCGAACGACCATGTTTGCCCGTGCTTGACCGGGTTTTCGAGCGCCTGAATGATGCTGGTGAACATATTGTCCATCTGCACGGAACTGGCGAGCGGCTGACCGATCAGGTTGCTCGATGCGCCACCCGTGTTGACCAGCTTGGCTGCCGCATCATTGGCGACCAGAATTGTCCCCTGCTCATCGACCACGAACAGATAGTCAGGAATGGTGTGGACGATGGTTTCAAGCTGCTGTCGCTGCTGCTGCATCTGCGTGAACATCTGCGCGTTGCGCACGGCGACGGTCGTCTGATTGGCGATAATCGTCAGCAGGCGCAGGTGATAGTCGGTGAAGTGGCCTGCATCGGAATGAAGCAGGGTCAGCACGGCCAGCACGTCGCCGTTGTAGATGAAGGGGACGCACAGCGCCGAGCGCGCGTTCGAATTGCTGTCCGGGAAGGTATACCAGCGCTCATCAGCCTTTGTGTCGGTGACAATCGCGCCCTGCTTCTCGCGGAATACCCAGCCTGCCAGCCCTTTGTCGAGCACGCGCTGGGCAAAATGGATCGGCGCGACTGTTCCCTCGTCCGCGTCCTCTGTCCGGTCAAGGTGGCGAGCAAAGACCTGCTGCCAGTCCTCGGCGTATTCGGGACGCAGAATCAGGCTGGCTTTACTCGCGCCGACCGCGTTCGCCATCAGGTCGATGACGCGCTCCAGCATCCGATCCTGATCCAGAACGGTGAGCATCTGCGAGACTTCTGCAAGCAGTTCAAAATCCTCAAGCGAGGGGTGCTGATGCGCTTCGGACATACTTTTTCGCCAATGGTTGCACGTTAGACATAGCTTAAGTGAAGCACACAGACAGCTTACAGACAAGTCAAGATTTTCAAACCTCCCTGAAAAGTGTAAAACGGGAGGCGGTTCTTAGAGCTGCGCCGGATTCGCCAGCAGCCCGGTCAGCAGCGCGATGCAGGCATCCACATCGCGGCTGTCCACCGTCTCGCTGTTGGTGTGCACATAGCGACACGGGATTGAGATGCAGCCGCTCGGCACGCCTGCTCGCGCGATCTGGATAGCGGCGGCATCGGTCGAACCGGCGTTGAGCAGTTCCAGTTGATAGGGGATGCCGTCAGCTTCGGCGCGGTTGATCATCCAGTCGCGTACCGCAGGCGGTACGACCAGCCCCGGATCGTGCAGCTTGATCGCCGCACCGCCGCCCAGCTTGATCGCCATCTTCGCGTTGTGCAGCATGTCGCCCGTGCTGGTCACGTCGAGCGCGACGCCGATGTCGGGATCGATGCCGTAAGCCGCCGGGCGCGCCCCGCGCAAGCCGACTTCTTCCTGCACGGCGAAGACGAAATAGACCTCGTTTGGAGTCTGCTTGTTGAGCTTCTTCATCGCTTCGAGCGCCACCACACAGCCGATCCGGTCGTCCATCGACTTGGCGATCAGCCGGGTGCCGCGCTGTTCGAGTGGCCGCCAGAAAGCCGCTGGAGCGCCAGCCTTGGCCGCGGTGCTGCTGCTGCCGTCGCTCACGTCGATGAAGAAAGCGTCCAGGTCGGGGGTGGCGGTGCGACCAGCGCCGAAATAGTCGTGCAGGCCAATCACGCCCACCGTGCCGTCCTCGAAATACACCCGGTTGCCCAGCAGCGCGGAATTGAGCAGACCGCCGATGGCCGTGAAGCGCAGATAGCCGCTTTTCGGCTCCGAGAAGGTGGTCATCACGCCGATTTCGTC
>DASZXN010000662.1:0-9088 GCA_035545875.1 Phototrophicaceae bacterium | reverse complement strand
CCGCCCAACTGGGAAGGCGCGCTGCAACCCGGTCACTGCGTCAGCATCGAAGATGAGCCGGAAGGCTCGTGGTCAACCCTGTTCAAGCACGGGGAGCATGGCCGCAATTTCATGTGGGTCAGCGAGTTCGTCGCCGGGATGCCGGAAACGACACTCGAAGCGGTCTGTCTGGCCGATTTAGCCGACCGGACGCTCACGCTCGCGCCCAACGGCAGCGCCGAGTTCACCGTCAGCCTCGCCTTTGGCCTGACGCGCGGACGCGCTCGCGCCGCCGCGCAAGCGTGGCAGCAAAGCGCGGCGAACTGGTCGCCTGCGCAGGAAACCGCGCGGCTTCTCGAAGTTCTAAACGCCGCGCCGCCGCTGCCGCCCAAATACGCGGGTGAGCAGTATCAGCGCTTGTACGCGCACGCCATCAGCAGCCTGAACAGCCTCTACGTGCAGGGCGAAGGCGGCTATACCGATCAGCGCCGCATCCCCTGGACGACCAAGCACATTCTGGCGATTGCCTTCTTCTGGGACACGGCCTTTAGCTGCGTCGGCGCGCGCGAATTCGCGCCGGAATTGTCGCGCGAGGCGATTGCCTGCTTCGCCGACAACCTCAGCCCACGTGGAGCGATGCCCGGCACGCTGGCGGACACCCATCGCGCGGGCGAGGGGCAGTCGCCGATTATGACGTGGGCGGCGTGGTCAACTTACCGCGCCCACCCGGATCAGGACTGGCTGGCGCACATCTATCCGAGTCTGGTATCACAGCTTCGCTTCTGGTTCAAGTATCACAGTTCGGCGCGCGGATTGGCGCAGTATTACAACGCTGGGCAGATCGCCGACGACTCGCCGCGCTTCGACCCGGTTTATGGGCGGCCACAGGGCAACGAATGGATTCACGGCCTCGAATCGCCCGACATCAACGCCTTCATCGTCAACGAACTGAAATATCTCGCAGCCATCGCCCGTGAACTCGGCCTCAACGACGACGCGGCGCAGTGGCAGGCGCAGGCCGATCAACTGGGACAGTTGATCATCGACACGATGTATTTCCCCGAAGACGCGCTGTTCTACGACGTGAAGGTCGGCACGCATGAGCCGTTCAGCCGCGTCAAAGCGCCGAATATGTTCCTGCCCTTGTGGGCGGGCGTGCCGCTCCCGCCGGAAGAAGTTAAGCGGATGATCGAAGGGCATATGCTCAACCCGGCGGAGTTCTTCGGCGAGAAACCCTTCCCCAGCGTCTCTTACGATGACCCGGTTTACGATCCGAACGGCTACTGGCGCGGGCGCGTCTGGCCGCACTTCGTCTACTGGATGATTCAGACGCTCTGGCGCTGCGGCTATCACGCCGAAGCCGAGCAAACTGCCGACCGCATCCTGACCATGTTCCAGAGCACACCCTGGCTGCACGAGAACTACAACTCAGCCTCCGGCAGCGGCTGGGACGCCAACCGTAAGATCGGCTTCCCGGATTACAACTGGTCGTGCGCGACCGTGATCGAGCTTTTACTGGAACGCTACAAGGAACCGCTGCCCTAAAGCGCGGATGGAGTACAATCCATGTCTATTTGGCCGTCACGCCCTCCGCTCGGCTGCCCGTTTGCGCCTTCGGAGGCGATTCGCAGTCTCAGCTTTACCGGTCGGTCTGCGACCTATGCGCGGGTCGATACCTGGTATCCGTCGTGGGCGGATAACGATATTTTGTACTCGCCCTTCACCGATGGACTGTTCAATCCCGAAGCGGGCGACGACGCGATCCGCGTCTCGTCCGACTGCCGCAACGCCTGGAATCAGCCGCGCGGCGATGGCACGTCCGGCACGGGGCAGGCGCGCATTCTGGGCGACGATCCGCTGCATCTGACCGTCGAAAATCTCGGCATTCAGTACGCGGCCTGCGCGCCTTATGGCGGGCGCTACCCCTGTGGGAGTCTGGTGCATAACGGCGTCTGGTACTACGGCACGTATACGCTGGACGAGACCAATCGCGGGCTGAACTGGGACGTGCTGGGGCCGTTCGTCGGCTTCCGTACCTCGACCGATTACGGCCTCACGTGGAAGGATACGCCGCTCACGCCTTCCGTGCCGCTCTTTGGCGAAAGCGGCAAAAACGGCAGCAAGGTCAAGTTCGGCGCGCCGCATTTCGTCGATTTTGGCAAAAACATGCAGTATTCACCGGATGGCAAAGCCTATCTGGTCGGGCATGGAGCCGAGCGCCCCGACGCCAACCTCGCCTGGATCGCGGGCGATCAGGTCTACCTGACCCGCGTCACGCCCTCGCTCGAAACGATCAACGACCCGGAGGCTTACGAGTTTTTCGCCGGGCATGATCGAGACGGTTCGCCGCGCTGGACACACAATTTCAAGCACATCCAGCCGCTGCTCGAATGGAACGGGCGCGTCGGTCACGTCACCGTCACCTACAATCCCGGCTTACAGCGCTACCTGATGTGCATTACCGACGGCTGGCCGACCATCGATACCATGAACACCTACCTGCTCGAAGCGGCGCAGTTGACTGGCCCCTGGAAGCTGATCGTGTTCATGGAGAAATTCGGGGAGCAGGCGTATTTTGTCAATATCCCGTCGAAGTTCATCAGCGCAGACGGCAAAACGCTCTGGCTGTGCTACTCGGCGAATTTCACCAATCTCGCTTTCGGGACGAGCATTCGCGCCAATCCGCCGGGCAGCACCTACGCGCTCTGTTTACAGGAAGTTCAGTTAGGGATTACCTCAGAGTAGATTACGAACTTTTCTCGTTCGGCAATTGCCCTTACCCTCAATCCCTCTCCGTCAGGGCGAGGGACTTCAAAACCCGACTTGCTTTCGCCCTTCTCCCTGAGGGAGAAGGGGCAAGGGGATGAGGGCTAAAGTGCATAACAGGCTTTCGCGTCCTTATGGTATTGTTGAAGGGGCAGCTAACAGTCATTTGCGCAGAGAAACCATGAAAAATCGCTCTGAGATTGGCGCTTCGGTTGCGGATCAGGTCTGGCAGCGGCTGCGTCTGGAGATCATTCACGGGATTTTGCCGCCCGGCACGCGCCTGCTCGAATTAGAACTGGCCGAAGAGATGGGCGTCAGCCAGGGGACAATCCGCGAGGCGCTCAAGCGGCTGGAAACCGACGCGCTGGTTGAGCGCAAAGCCCGCACCGCCAGCTACGTCACGCCGATTCTGCTCGACGAGATGCACGAGTTGTTCTCGATCCGCAGCCTCGTCGAAAGCGCGGCGATTCGCCGCACCGTTCAGCACATCACGCCGCAGCAGTGTGAAGAACTGGCGGAAATGGTCGATCTGATGCGCGAGGCGGCGGCCAAGTCGGATCTCGCGCTGCTGGTCGATTACGATCTGCAATTTCATCAGCGTATCTGCGAATGGGCGGCCAGCATCACCCTGCTGCGCACCTGGATGCCGCTCTATTCGCAAATCCAGCGCTTCATCGTCCAGACGCACCCGCGCTATTTCGCCGACCTGAAGGAAATCGCCGATACCCATGACGGAATCGTCGCGGTGCTGCGCGAGAACAACCCGGAAGCGGCCTCGCGCACCATTCAGGAACACATCATGCTGATCTGGTCACGCATTGGCAGCGAACATCGCTGAAAGCTTGGCGCAAAGGTGGAACCTTCGATGAATCGATTACAAGGCAAGATCGCCATCGTCACGGGCGCGGGGGACGGGATTGGACGCGGGATCGCGCTCCGGTTCGCGGCGGAAGGCGCGCAGGTCGGCGTGCTCGACATCAACGCGGCGACCTGTGCCGCTGTCGTCGAGGAAATTCGCGCGGCAGGCGGGGCAGCGCTCGCTCTCCCCTGCGATGTGTCGCAGGAGGATCAGGTCGAAGCGGCAGTCGCGCAGATCGCCGCCGCTTTTGGAAGCGTGAACGTGCTGGTCAACAATGCCGCCGTCATGCCGAGCGGTCGCATTCACGAAGTCGCGCCGGACGATTTCGACCGCTGCGTGGCGGTGAATCTGCGCGGCGCGTATCTGATGAGCCGCGCCGTCATCCCTGGAATGTTACGGGCGCACGCTGGCAGCATCATTCACATGGCGAGCATCACCGGAACGCTTGGCCTGCCGGGAATCGCCGCCTACTCGATGACGAAGGGCGGCCTCGCGGCGCTGGCGCGAGCGATGTCCACCGATTACGCCCGGTTGGGGATTCGCGTCAACTCGGTGTCGCCGGGAACCATCGATTCGCCCATGCTGCACCGCTTCGTCGCCGCGCAGTCCAACCCGGCGCAGATTCGTCAGCAGTACGACGAGATGCACCCGATTGGGCGCGTCGGCAAAATCGAAGAAGTCGCCAACGTCTTTGTCTTTCTCGCCTCGGACGAAGCCAGCTTCGTCACGGGCGCGAACTACGCCGTCGATGGCGGCCTGAGCGTCAAGGGTGAGCAACCGCAGGACGCGCCCGCCGACGTTTGAACACTGAAGGAACAAAAATGACCTTTACGAAAGATGCACTTCAGGGACAGCACATCGTCATTTCGGGCGGCGCGGGCGCGCTCGGTCTGGCGATTGTCAAAAAGCTAACCGATCACGGCGCGCTCATGACCGTTAACGATATTCTCGAAGCGGACGAGGCGTTGAGTCGCCTGCGCGACTACGGCATCGACATGGAACGGATCGTCTACATTCAGGCAGATTTGACCCAAAAGCCGGAAGTCGAGCGTTTTGTGCAGGGCGCGACAGAACGCTTCGGGGATATTCACACGGCGCTCTGCCACGCCGGGATCGTCACGACGGGCAAGCTGATCGATGTCGATGTCGCTGATTGGGACACGGTGATGGCGATCAACCTGCGCGCCGCCATGCTGCTGGCGCAAATCTCGGCGCGGCAAATGCTCGATCACGGGGTCAAAGGCCAGTTGATTTTCACGAGTTCGTGGGTGTCCGAAACGCCCTGGCCGGAGATCGGGCCGTACCACACCAGCAAAGCGGGCATGAGCCAGTTGATGCGCGGCTTCGCCCGTGAACTCGCCGCCGACGGCATTCGCGCCAACGCCATCGCGCCGGGGATTGTCGGCGCGGGCATGGCAAAACGTCAGTGGGATACCGACCCCAGCTATCGGGCGCGGGCGCAGCGCGCCATCCCGCTGGGCTATCTCCAGCCTGTCGAAACGGTCGCCGACGCTTTCTTATTTCTATGCAGCCCGGCGGCCTCGTATATGACGGGCAGCGTCTTGTTTGTCGATGGCGGGTGTAGTCTCTACCCAATGGACTGAGGTCAAGGGAACACACGATGAAGATTACGGCAATCGAAAGTCTACAGTGGGCGGAATATCCGCGCCTGATGATCATTCGGGTGCATACCGATACGGGGATTATCGGCCTGGGCGAAACCGTCGATAAAATTCCCGGCGCGAAAGGCGCGCTGCACGGCACGCTCGCGCCGCTGCTGCTCGGCCAGAACCCGCTCGACATCGAGGGGCTGTGGCAGTTCATCATGGACAACATCATGTATCACGGCTATGCCGGAGCGGAAGTGCGCGCCCTGTCAGCCATCGAGATCGCGCTCTGGGACATCGTGGGCAAGCAGTACAACATCCCGCTGTACCAACTGCTCGGCGGGCGCGTGCGCGAAACCGTCCCGACCTATAACACCTGCATTGGCTTCGGCGCTCTGCCCGATTACGACCTATGGCACGACGACGCCGGGAAGCTGGCGCGCAGCCTGCTCGACGACGGCATCCACGCCATGAAAATCTGGCCGTTCGACCGCTTCAGCGAAGCGACGCATGGGCAGTATATCAGCCGACAGGACATTGAAGCGGGACTGAAACCGATCCAGCAAATCCGCGATGCGGTGGGCGATGCAATGGAGATCGGTATCGAGTGTCATTTCCGCTGGAACCGCGTCAGCATCGAGCGGATCGAGCAGGCGCTCGAACCCTACCACATCCTCTTTATAGAGGACGTGATGGCGGCGGTCTATCCCGATGAGATCAAGCGCTTTTCCGAGCGCAGCCGCATTCCAGTCGTCGGCTCGGAGCTATTGCTGACACGCTGGCAAATCCGCGACTGGCTCGACAAAGGCGTGTCGCAGATCGTCATGACCGATCCGGTCTGGAACGGTGGCGTCGCTGAGACGCGCCGGATCGCCAATCTCGCCGAAGCCTACGGCACGCCCGTCGTCCTGCACAACGTCGCTGGCCCAATCTGCCACGCCGTCTGTATGCACTTGGGGGCGCACATCCAGAATTTGTTCTTTGTCGAATCGGTACGCGCCTTCTATCGCTCGTATTTCGCTCAACTCAGCGATTACACGCCCATCCCGCGCGACGGCGCTTTCCCAATTCCCGATGGGCCGGGCATCGGCGTGACGCTCAACGAAGCGGTGTTGTCGCGCGCCGACCTCACGCGCGAGGTTTCCAACGGCGCGGGGCTGGCCGTCGGCAAACGCTCGATGGGCGATCACTGGGCAGTCGAGGAAATCCGCTGAGAGACAGTTTGAACAGCCCTCACCCTCAATCCCTCTCCCTCAGGGCGAGGAACTTAAAACTCTGAAGCTCGCTTTTCCCCTTCTCCCTGAGAGCGTTTCTGGAAAGCGGGAGAAATACCTCCCATTCGAGGGAGTTTTCAGAAACCCTCTGAGGGAGATGAGAGGGAGACAGTAAATTGGTGAGCAGTCTTTGTAGGGGCGGGGCTAAGCCCCGCCCTGCGTTTCGTAGGGACGCGATATATCGCGTCCGCTGTTCAGAGTTTCACGTGAGCGGACGAGACAAGTCTCGTCCCTACGAGATCACAATGCAGGTGTCGCCCTCTCAGCCCTTGAGGAAGAAGGGGTAGGGGATGAGGGCTTTGCCTTTTTAGATCAGCGGCGCGATTTCGATGGCCTCAAACGTCACCGCGCCGTTCTGAGCGAAGAAAAACAGGCGCTCGCCGGATAATTCACCGCTGCGGTCGATCAGGCAGCGCCGCCCGTCGATGCACACGTCGATGATGTCGTCTTTCGTGACAATTTCCAGCGTGAACGGTCGATCCAGCCCCGTGACGCAGGTAATCGCCTGCTGGTTCAGCGTGACCTTCTGCTCGTAGGGCAGGAAATGGAGTGGATAGCCCTGCTCGAAATCGCCAGAGCCGCGCAGCCACAGCCCGAACGCCGCCGAACTCTGTTCCGGCCTGACTGTCAGCGTGATATGGGCATTGCGCGGCACGTTCTCGACGGCAGCGACTTCCAGCCCCTCCTGCGCATCAATACGGAGCGCGTCCGGCGTGTCGGTCGCGCCTTTGGTCAGCGCCGTGCAGATCAGCTTGAGCTTGTCGCCGCTGGCGTGAATCAGCTCGCGCGGGAATTTGGTGCCGAGCTTGCCGTCGGCGTATTGAAAAATCTCGCGGAAAACCGCATTGCCGCCGTACATACGCTGACCATCGTCCCTGTCGTCTTTGCGCCAGCCTAAAAAGGCTGCGCCAATGCGTCGATCTCCCGTGAAGGCCGCCGTTTTCATGACCGAGGCGAAGGTCGGCCCGTCGAAGGTATCGACGATGGGGCGCGTCCAGGGGCCATACGGATTCCTGGACATGCGGTAACGCGCCTCCCCGTGCAGACTGAAGATCAGGTAATACCAGTCGTTCCAGTGAAAATAATCCGGGCACTCCGGCACCGAGGGGGAGCCGGGCATTCCGCCGGGGACGATCAACGGCTCCGCGACCTGCCAGTGGCGCAAATCGGTCGAGGTCAGGCGCACCAGACAGCCGCCGCGCCGATGAAGTCGGTAATCCGCGAGCGAGGCCGTCACCAGCATGTTGAATTCGCCGCTCGCCTCGTTCCGAAACACGAACGGATCGCGGTAATCCCGCTGGAGATAGCCCTCGCCCGGCCAGGCGAAGGGATTCGGCAGCGTCTTTTCGAACGTGATACCGTCCTTGCTGATCGCCAAACTCAGTTTTTCGCTGCGGTCAGGCATTCGGGTGGCGTAGAAGCCGTAAAACAGGCCGTCATGATAAAAGGTCGATCCGGTGCAGATCGAGCCTTCCCAATCTTCCTCGCAGGGGATTGCCATCGGATAGTGCGTCCAGTGAATCAGGTCTTTGCTCGCGGAGTGCGCCCATTGATGTCCGCCGAGTCCGCCCCTGGCCTGATGATGGTTCTCGTCCTGCAAGTAGTAGAGGTGAAACGTACCCTCGTGGAAGAACGGCATACAATCGCCGACAAAATAAGGCGCTTCCGGTTTGAAATACTGCATGGTCGCCGGCTCCTGAAGCGGTCGCAAAGCAGCGTTGAAAGATCACACGTCGAGTCGCCAAACTCAAAGTGAGACTACACCAGTGTGTCCTAATCCGGTCGCTGGCGCTAGGGATGGTCAGCCTGCTAGAGTGGCGACGCCGCCGGGAGGGACATTCACGGCGTGAATCCCTGCCGCCAGATCGATCCGCTGCGATGAAACAACCTCGCCACAGCAGCTTTGAATCGTGATCAGGCGCTCGCCCCAGGCGCAGTCCAGATCGAGAATCAGCGTCGATTCAAACGTGCCGTTGATCAGAAGCAGCGTCTCGCGCGGCACGCCGAGCCGCACCACTGTCGTTCCATAGAACGCCACCAGATATTCATCCGGCGTCTCGGCAATCACCAGCGGATAGAGATAACCGGGCTGTTGGGGATGTAACGTCCCCCGCAGCAGCACGTCCCGATGCTCGCGCCAGAAGCTCAGATAAAAGCGCAGCATCTCGCGGTGCGCATCAGGAATCTGATCGAGCCGCACCGAGATTTGCGGCACGCCGAACAGCGTGTGGATCACCTGCATCGCCGCGCTTTCGACCGGCTCGTCAGGATGCCACATCAGCATATCGGCGTGAACGGGCGTTGCGCCCGCCAGCAGGCGCACGTCGAGGATGCGCACCTGATTATCGGTCAGCGTATTCGGCGCGTCGCCTGCGCGCAGCATATTGCCATACTTGCGCATCATCGGGCCAATGTAGGTCTGGCGAAACTCGATCAGAATGTCGGGCTTGAGCGTGCGCAGTTGCTCGATCACGTCGGTCAGCAGCCGATCTACCGCATCCGAGACTGAATCGTAATCCCGCCCGCCGCCCATTTGATCCGGCGCAGGCTGCGTCTGACAGAACGAGTCCACGAAATCCAGCTTGAAGCCGTCAAGGTCGTAA
>DASZXN010000661.1:0-4982 GCA_035545875.1 Phototrophicaceae bacterium | reverse complement strand
AAACGAAATCGCTCTTGAGCTTGGCCGACCGGATCGCTTCGTCGCGCGCTTCAATCAAATCAAGCTGGGCTTTTTCGCGTTCAAGCAGGCGCGCATAGTTTTGTACCAGCGTGCGCGCGGCGGCGATTTCTTCAAGCTGCCATTTGCGTGGATGGCGCAGCTCGTAGAAGCTGACGAAGCCTTCCAGCCGCTCATCGACGAAGATCGGCAGGATCAGCGCGCTTTGCAGACCGAGCGCGTCGAAGGCGCGGAACAGATCGGGCGGCAGTTCGCTGATGTGTGTCGGCGCGACTACTCCTTCGTTGACCAGCAGCGGCAGCAGCGACGGGAACAGTTGATCGTAAGCCAGCCCCTGAAGATTCTGGATGTCCGGGGCGATGCCCGGCGCGCACCACTCATAAGCGCTGTCGAGCAAACGCTCATTTTCACGGAGCGTAAACATATTGGCACGCGCGACATCGAAGAAGCTGCCGAGAATTTCGAGCACACGGTCGATTACGGTGTTCGGATCGTCGCTGGCGAGCAGCAGCAGCCCGATCTCGCGCTGAATGGTTTCCAGACCGAGGAGTCGCTGTTGACGTTCGCGCGCGCGCACGGCTTCAGTCACGTCGCTGACGACGACGGTCGAGCCGAGCAGTTGCAGGTTGGCGGCAATCATTGGCGAGATGCGCGCGCTGTAACAGCGTTCTTCGTCATCCGGCCCTTTCAGGCTGTAATCGATTTGCTGAGTCGTCAGCGTCGAGGTGACGGCGCGCACGGAGTCGCCCAGCTTGCTGACGAGCGGCTGCGGCAGCACCTCGGCATAATGCTTGCCGAGAAACAGATCCGTATCGAAGGGGGTGTCGTAAATCGAGGAGGGCATCGGGTGATAAACGAGGAATCGTCCCGTGAGATCGATGGAAAAGACCAGATTATCCATCGAAGCGACCAGCGAGCGGAACTGTTCCTCACTGCGGCGCAGGGCTTCGGTCGCCTCCATCCGTTCGGAAACGTCACGCGAAGCAGTCACGACCTGAATTCCGGTCGCCGCATTGTTGACTACGCGGCTGGCGCTTTCCAGCCAGGTATAACTGCCATCCTTGACGCGGAAACGATAAGCGATGGTAGTCACGCCGGGCGTTTCGAGTGCCTGGCGGCGCACGCGGCGTACGCGATCTCCATCTTCGGGATGCAGAAACTCGTAAAGCGAGTGGCCGATCAGTTCTTCAGGCTCGTAGCCGAGCAAGGCATTGGACGCAGGCGAAGCATAGAGAAACACGCCGTCGGGAGTCTGTACCGAAATCAGATCGGTAGCGTTCTCTGCAATCAGGCGGTAGCGTTCTTCGCTTTCGCGCAGCGCCGCCTCAGACTGTTTCTCTTTGGTGATGTTCTGGAGCAGCAGCATCCCGGCGACGATCACGCCGCTGTCGTTGCGCACCGGCAGATAGCGGGCGCGGTAGTTCTCGCCGTTAATCACGCGCTCGCGGCTGCGTTCTTCGCCTGCCAGCGCCGCGTAATATTCGCTGTCCGGCATGGGGGGCGTGCCCTGCTCGAAAACGTCGTACAGACTTTTGCCCTCGATCCTGGGCGGGAGATTGATCTGTGGCAGCGCTGATCCTTCCGCGAGGATGAGGCGCAGGTCACGGTTGTAGAGCAGAACGGCGGACTGCGGCAGATTGCGCGCCAGTGTACGATAGAGTTCGCTGCTGGCGCTCAGTTCGTCGCGGGCAGCGGCAAAGGCATTTTGACGGTCACGCTCGACCAGATCGCGGAAGCGGATGAAAGCGATAATCAGCGCCCCGCCAAGAATGAGAAAGGCCAGCAGGTAAACGACATCGGTTGGGGGAATGGCTAGCAGGCCATACAGCACGAACAGGCTGGCAAGGCTGTATGCCAGCGCGACCAGAATGGTCGTGCGCACCGAAAAGACGATCCCGCAGATTAGCAGATCGAGCACGAGAAAACGTGCCAGATCGAGATTGAGAGTCGGTGCGGCGGCAATCGCGCCAAAAATCGCCAGCGGTGTGACAATCAAGACCATCCCGGCGGCAGTACGATAGTAGCGGGTGCGGCTGAGGGCGTAACCACCCAGAAAAATGATGATGCTGACGCTCATCACCTGCAAATAAGCGTTATAAAGGAAACTGCCGGTCGTTTGTCCACCGGAGTTGTGCATGAGCAGCACGCGAATAGGCGAGAGTACCGCCAGCACCAGCAGCAGCGCGGACAGGATTTGCGCCTGCCGTCGTCCTTCCGCGCTTGCAATTCCCTGCGAAGGCGCAGTGACCGCCGTCCAGACGCGACCGAGCAGGTTGGACATGCGTTTCGCTGGAGTGGTTTGGCTTGAAAGCGGATTCATCGACATCTTTAACAGTATTCGTTAAATTTGCGTTTATGATTGTTGGTTCGACTGCATTATAGTTCAAGTTTGTGAAAGACGTGTACTGGACGGAGACATTCCCATGAAGTTGGCGCTGATCGGTGGCGGTGGCGTTCGTGCCCCGGAGTTTGTGCGCGGCGCGCTGGCCTTCGCGCGCGATCTCGATTTGCGGGAATTGTGGCTGATGGATGTCGATCCGGCGCGCTTGGCGATGATGACGCCGCTCTGCCGAATGATGGTTCAGCAGGCCGGGATCCCGATTCAGATTTTGCCGACGACCAAGCTTGACGAAGCGGTGCGCGACGCGGGTATGATCGTGACGACCGTGCGTGTCGGCTTTGAGCACAGCCGTGTGCTGGACGAGCGGATCGCGCTCAATATGAATCTGCTGGGGCAGGAGACGACCGGGGCGGGTGGTTTCAGTATGGCAATGCGCAGCATTCCCGTGCTGATGTCGATTGCCGAGCGCGTCGAAGCGCTCGCGCCCAAAGCCTGGATGTTCAACTTCACTAATCCCGAAGGACTGGTCGTACAGGCGCTCTACGACGCGGGCTTCCGGCGCGTGATTGGCATCTCCGACCGCGCCAACAGCGCTCAGAGCGTGATCGCCAACTGGCTCAAGCGCAGCGCCGAAAGCGTGAAAACCGAAGTCTTTGGGCTGAATCACCTGTCATGGACGCGGCGCGCGCTGGTCGAAGGTCGCAACGTACTGCCCGAACTATTGGCCGACGATAGTTTCATTAATGCGACGCATTTGCGGTTCTTCGGCGCTGACCTGATACGACGGATGGATTTGTTCCTGAACGAGTACCTGTTCTTCTACTATTTCCGAGATTTGGCGATTGAGCGCATTAAGCAGGAGCCACAAACGCGCGGCGAAGAAGTCGAAATGCTCAATCGCGGGCTGCTCGAATCGCTGCGCGGGCTGACGCCTGCCGAAGCTCTCCGCGCTTACGACGCCTATAATCGCCGGCGCAGCGCCAGCTATATGGCTTATGCTGAAACCGACGAGCAGATGCGCGCCGAGCGCGCTAATCCCGGCGAAAACACAGATGTGCTGCATCAGGAACAGATCGGCGGCTATGCGGGTGTCGCGCTGCGCACGGCAGTCGCGCTGATGCAGGATCGCCCGCTGCGGATCGCGCTCAACGTGCCGAACAACGGCGCAATCACCGGGATGCGCAGCGACGATATTGTCGAAGTGACCTGCGATGTCGATGGCAGCGGCGCGCATCCGCTGGCGCTGGGCGAAGTGCCGGAAGACCCCTACCTGCTGATGCGCAGCGTCAAGCGTTATGAGCGGTTGGCGGTGCAGGCGATCCTCAATCGGGATCGGGCGCTGGCGGTTGAAGCGCTGGTCGCGCATCCGTTGATCGGGTCGTATCATTTGGCGGCGCAGCTCGTGGAAGCCTATCTCGAAGCGCAGCGCGAATACGTTGGAGAATGGGACTGATGGATCGCCCGAAGTACGATGTACTGGTTTTAGGAGATTATTTTTACGACCTGATTTACAGTGGCTTACCCGAATTTCCGTCGCTGGGGCGGGAATGCTACTGCAAAGGCGTCACCTCAACGGGCGGCGCAATGTTCATCACGGCGGCGGCGCTGCGGCGCTTGGGGGCGAATGTCGGTTGGGTCTGCAATTTCGGCAGCGACGAATACAGCCGCTTTATCCGCGAGTTATCGATCAAAGAGGGGATCGATCTGGCCTGGGCACGCAGCCTGAGCGTGCCGTTCCGACGGATCACCTCGGCGATGCCCTTCGAAGGCGAGCGCGCCTTCGTCACCTTTGTCGATCCCGATCCGCCCGATTACTTTGAATACTGGAAGCAGGCAATTGAGACGGCGGACTACCAGCACGTGCATCTCGGTGGGCTGATGCCGCCCGAACAGATCATGCCGCTGTTCAAGATTGCCCGTGAACGCGGCGCGACGATTTCGACCGACTGCGCCGATGTGCCCGATTTGTGCGCTGTCTGCGACTGGCCGGAATTTCTGGCGACGGTTGATATTTTCATGCCCAACGCCCGCGAAGCGCGGATGGTCACGAAACTGGACGACATGCAGGCCGTACTGCGCAAGCTCAAACAGTGGGTTGAGGTCGTGGTCGTCAAAGATGGGGCGCGCGGCGCGTGGATTGCGACTGAGGATGGCATTACGCTCGTTCCTGGCATCAATGCGGGCGAAGTCGTCGATACCACCGGGGCAGGCGACTGCTTCAATGCCGGGTTCCTCTATGGTTGGGTGGTTGAAGGACGCTCGTGCGAGGAATGTGCGCGCTATGGCAATATCTGCGGCGGTCTCTCGGTGACGGGCATCGGCGGCGCGACCACCGCGCCAACTTATACTGTGCTACAGGAATGGCTGCGGAAGTACCCGCTTCCGACGTAAATATTTCTGCGTAGGGGCGCGATATGTCGTGCCCCTACGATGACGCCTAAATTTCTACAGATCGATCTCCGCGCGCTGGACGCTGCCGTTGTCAACTGGCGTTAAATGGAAGCCGAGCGACTCGACTAAATGCACTCCGTCGAGATTCTCGGTCAACACCATACCGAAGATCGTGCGAATCTGCTCGTCACGCCCGATTTGCAGCAGGCGCGTCAGGAGTTCCTTGCCTACG
>DASZXN010000660.1:0-11653 GCA_035545875.1 Phototrophicaceae bacterium | reverse complement strand
CCCTCGCTGCTCAACGCGCTCGATTATCTCAGCCGAGAGTGGGCGTATAAGCCTGCCGGATTCGTCAGCTACGGCGGCGTCTCTGCGGGCACGCGCAGCGTGCAGATGGCGAAGCAGGTCGTCACCAGCCTGAAGATCATGCCGATGGCTGAAGCCGTTGCCATCCCGTTCTTCAATCAGTTCATCGACAAGGAAACGGGCGTTTTTGATCCGGGGCAAGTGCAGGAACAGGCGGCTGGCGTGCTGCTCGACGAACTGCTCAAGTGGGCAACCGCGCTTCAACCGCTGCGCGCAGGCACGCTTCAGCTTGCGTCGGCATGATGATCGGTTTGGCCTGATCCGTCTGGTTGGGTAATCGCTTCCAGACGGATCAGGTAAGCGAAGGCTTGCTCGGCGCTCTGGCCGCACATTTCCTCGCTGGGGCGCAGGCTCGAACAGACCGCCGGGCGCTCTGGCTGGCCGAACAGCTTACAGCGGTTGTCATCGGTTAATTGGATGCAGCGGACTCCGGCAGGTTTGCCATCAGGCATTCCGGGGATCGCTGACGAGATCGACGGCGCGATGCAGCACGCGCCACAGCCAATACGACAATCCATGCTTCCCTCGCTTGCTGCCTCAATGGAATTGTAACACAAGCGCTTTGATGGCTTGTTTTTATAACAAATCGCGTTACCATCTATTGAAAGTAGTCAGGATGGTGCATGATGGAGCTACATCTGAAGCTCGCAGAGCGGGAGGAATTGACGACATCGGAACGGTTGCTGGAAGGGTTGATCATTATCGCCCTGCTCGCGCTGCTGATCTTTTTTGTCTATCAACAGCAGACCGACTCCGGCTTCTTCACCGAAAAGTTCGGGATGGTCGAAATGGTCTATCTGTACGGCTCAATCGGCATAGGGCTGATTGCTCCGGCAATCCGCGCATTCACCGGGCGGCGTCAACCTGCCCGACCGTTCGAAATCGGGGGCAACATTTTTCTCGCGGTCGGGATGCTGTGGCTGGAGATCGCTTTTCCGTTCGACTTCGCGCGGCTGGCAGCGACCCTGCCCGATGGCTTGCACGCCACGCCTGCGTGGGTCGTGGATGAACTCGGCAGAGTGCCGTTGGCGCTGGCGGTCTTTTTCGGCACGATTACCGCAGTCATCTCGCTGCTGCGCTACCTTGCCTATCCCGCCTACGTGCTTTCCACGACCCCTGAAAACGTCAGCGCGGATCAGGAAAGCAGCGCCTGAGCCAGCACGTGATAACGCGCATCATTCATCAGCAAATCGCGCATGTGATCGCGCATCGTCTGTGAAGCGTGATCCAGCGCATCACGGCACAAGGGCAGCGCCCGCCGCAATCCGCTCTGCTCGAAGATCAGCAGGCCGCGATTGAACGGAATCATCGGGTCGTTGGGGATAATCGCTTCGGCGGATTGATAATCGGCGTCGGCCTCGGCATAGCGTCTCAAGCGGTGATAGGCCGCGCCGCGCTTGAGCAGCAGCGCCGCCCGCTGCAATTCCAGCAGCGCGTTATCGACCTGCCCAAGCTGATCGAGCGCGGAGCAGAAATGCTCCGCCGCCACCGCATCCTCGCCTTTGAGCGCGTAGAAATCGCCGCTCCAGCCGAGCAGACGCCACGTCTTGGGCAGGTCGGCCAGCAGCGCCAGCGCCCGGTCGCTTGCACCCACTTTGTACAGCCGACTCAGCAGCAAATCGGCCAGCGGCAGCATATCCCCGGCGCTGAGGCTGCGCTTGAGCGCTGCCTCAAGCTCGTCGGTCGTGCCGAGCAAGCCGAAGCGCTTGATGGTGTCCTCGTCGGTCAGTTCCGGCAGCGCTTTCAAATCGGCCAGCGCCTCGCGCTCATGACCGGGCAGGCGCAGCAGCACGTCGATGCGCAAACGGCGCGCGCTTTGATCGTCAGGATGAGCATCTAAGTGATGATTCAGCGCTTCGAGCGCATCCGGCAGTTCTCCAGCCTCGATGAAGGCTTCCGCGAGTTCAAGCGGCGTGGGCATAAGGTTCCTTCTGGTGCGGATGAGTCGCGGAGGATTATAGCGCGATTATTTCAGCGCAATCCTGAACGTGTAGGCGTGATCGCACGGCTGCTGTGCCGGAGTCGCAACGCGCAGACCGTCCCCAGTTTGCGACCAATCGAGCGAGCCGTCTGCGCCGAGCATCTCAATCCGTTCGATCTGCTCTGCTTTGAGCGCGGATCCGCTCCCCAGCGACTTGATCAGCAGCGAGTCGCCCGGCCAGCCGAGACAGATGGCATAGAGGGTGTTCGCCTTGCTGGTGAAGCGAATATCGTCCGCGCCGAACGGCTGATCGTCGCCTTCGCGCATGTGTCCCTCGCCGACTTTGGTGCTGCCTTCCCCGAAAATCTCCCAGTGGGTCGAGTCGTAAATCGCTTCGCCGTTGACCTTCAGCCACGCGCCCAGTCCGAGCAGGCGTTCCCGCGCTTCTGGCGAGATCGTGCCGTCCGCTTTGGGGCCAACGTTCAGGAGCAGGTTGCCGTTCTTGCTGACAATATCGACCAGATCATGCACCAGCGTCGTGATCGATTTGAAACGGTCGTTCTCGACGTAGCTCCACGATTGATAGCTGATCGAGGTGTCGGTCTGCCAGTAGTCGGCGCGAATGTCGTTGAGCTTGCCGCGCTCGATGTCGAGCAGGGCGGTTCCCGGCGGAAACGGGTCGAACTTGTGCTGAAGCACGACGCCGTTGCCCCACTCGTCGGCGCGGTTGTAGTAATAGGCAGCGAATTTCTGACCGTATGGCTCGAACACCGCCTGTTCGATCCACCAGTCGAACCAGAACACCTGCGGCTGATATTGATCGACCAGTTCGCAGCAGCGCGCCAGCCAGTCGTCGAGAAATTTGCCATCCGGTCGCGGTCGCCAGTCCTTGCTTGTCCAATCCGAGGTCGTCGGTGAAGCCAGCGCCGCCGGGCCGTAAAAATCGGCATAGCGCGGGTCTTGCACGTCGGACGGAAATTTGCGCCCGCCGTCCATGAACCACCAGTGTTCGGCGCGGTGGCTCGATACACCGAAGATCAAACCCTGACTGCGCGTCGCAGCAGCCAGTTCCGCGATCACGTCGCGCTTCGGCCCCATCTTGACGGCGTTCCAGTCGGAGAGCGCCGTGTCGTACATGGCGAAGCCGTCGTGATGCTCTGCCACCGGGACGACGTAACGCGCGCCCGCCTGCTTGAACAGATCGACCCACTCGTCGGCGTTGAACTGCTCGGCCTTGAACAGCGGGATGAAATCCTTGTAGCCGAACACGCTTTGATCGCCCCACGTCGCGCGATGATGCTCGAACTCTGGCGTGCCCTGCTGATACATATTGCGGGCATACCACTCGTTGCCGAAAGCAGGCACGGAATACGCGCCCCAATGGATGAAAATGCCGAGCTTGGCCTGCTTGAACCAGTTCGGCACGACGTACTGTCTAAGCGATTCCCAGGTCGGTTCAAAGCGCGGCATAAATCCCCCTTCGGATGGTGCCTTGTAGGGGCGCAGCACGCTGCGCCCTAAATTTCTCTTCTTGGCGATCTTAGTAGATTCAAGTCCACCGGCTCATAAAAATGCCGAATGTCCCTTATAGGGGCGCAGCACGCTGCGCCCTCTGTTTCTCTCATCTTGGCGTTCTTGGCGTTCTTGGCGGTTCAAATTCTCTTTCAAGATATTTGCAGCGTGATAGTCAAATAGTAGACCGTTTCCGTGTCAATCTGGCAACATGCGCTATAGTCGTGCGCGTGACGAAACGCAGCAGAGGACGCGCCATGCGCTACGAACCGACGTTTGAATCGATCATGCAGCATCCTGTACCGCAGTGGTACGACGATGCCAAGTTCGGCATTTTCATTCACTGGGGCTTGTACTCGGTGCCCGGTTGGGCACCCGACGGCGCGGACATCGACAAGCAGGTCGAGGAAAAGGGCTGGGAGGCGATGTTCGCCAACAATCCCTACGCCGAGTGGTATCTCAACGGCCTGCGCATCGGTGATACGCAGACGCGCCGCCATCACATCGCCACTTATGGCGCGAATTTCAGCTACGACGACTTCGCGCCCATCTTCGATCAGGCCGTCGAGCGCTGGAATCCCGACGAATGGGCGGAACTGTTTCAAAAGGTCGGCGCGCGTTACGCCGTGCTGACGACCAAGCATCATGACGGCTTTCTGCTCTGGCCGAGCGCGCTCACCAGCCCGCACAAGCCGGGCAAATACGCCGCCCGCCGCGATTTGGTCGGCGATCTGACCGCTTCGATCCGCCGACGTGGGATGAAAATGGGCTTGTACTACTCCGGCGGCCTCGACTGGACGTTCGATCAAACCCCGATCCGCGACGTGCTTCAGGTTAACGGCACGATTGTCCAATCGCAGGAGTTCATCGACTACGCCAACGCCCACTGGCGCGAACTGATCGACCGTTACGCCCCATCGATCCTCTGGAACGACATCGGCGCGCCTGCCCACCAGAACCTCCCTGAGCTGTTCGCTTACTACTACAACACCGTGCCCGAAGGCGTGGTCGATGACCGCTGGAGTCAGGAGACTTCCCATCGTGATCCGGCTTCCGGGCAGGTGATCGGCCCGCCATCCGCGCCGCACAGCGATTTCACCACGCCGGAATACGCTCGTTACAGCGATACCGTCGCCAAAAAGTGGGAGGGCACACGCGGGATCGGCCACTCGTTCGGCTACAACCAGAACGAGGACGAAACCGACTATCTCTCGGTCGAGGAACTGGTGCGCAGCTTTGTTGATATTGTCAGCAAGAACGGCAATCTGCTCCTCGACGTGGGGCCAATGGCGAACGGCACGATCCCTGCCTTGCAGCGCGAGCGCTTGCTCGGCATGGGCGCGTGGCTCGACGTGAATGGTGAGGCAATCTTCGGGTCGCGCCCCTGGATAACGGCAATGGGCGCAGCCAGCGAGAATGTTCCCGTGCGCTTCACGCAGAAAGACGGCTCCCTGTACGCGATTCTGCTCGATACGCCGCGTACATCCGAGTTCACGCTCGAAAATCTGCACGCCGCGCCGGAATCGACCATCAGCTTGCTTGGCAATAACGCCGCGCTGACGTGGACGCAGGGCGATCATCTGACCGTCACGCTGCCCAATCTGCCCGCGTCACCCGCGCATACGCTCAAAATCACACCCGCACCGATACGGTAGGGTAGACAAAATACGGGCGGGTTTCAAACCCGCCCCTACAGGGTCGGTGATGTTTAAACGACCTGTACGGGCACATGGCTGTGTCTGTTTTTTAAACTTTGCGTCTTTGCGCCTTTGCGTTGACTCTTTTGTCTTCGCCCTAATGTCCCCGATTCATGCTGATCAGCCGCAGGCGGAAATCGCCCGTCGTCGTGCCGCCGCCCACGCCGAAGCGCGTCACCGCGATGATGTACGTCCCATCAGCGGGCAGCGTGTAGAGCAATCGAGCGTTCTGCGTTGAGGGGCTGGCGTCGTCGTTCGAGGCGTCCGGCAGCGGATTGTCCGCCGCGTCGTGCAGCGCGATCACCGGATCGAGATCGCCCGTCACTTGATCGGCGTCAAGCTCGACGTGATCGCCGCGTTTGCCCGCGAACTGATAGAACAGCGCGTACACGTCACTGCTGATCGTCCCGGTCAGCGTTTGCCCGTAGAAGATGACCGGATCGCCGCCCTCGCTGACGCGCTCCTGCGCCGTCGGCGTAATGATCGCGCCCGGATCGACGACGAAGCCCTCTCCATCACTGGTGACGCGCAGGCCAACCTGATAGCGCTGCCCGTTGTTCAGTTGATCCTGTGCCTGCAAAATCGGCGTGCCGTTGATATCCACGTCGAGCGTGAAGGGAACGCTGCCGCTGCCGCCGCAGCTATCCTCCTCCCATGCCCAGACCTCGTAATCGCCGCTGACGAGCGTCGGCCAGAAGCTGTGTTCGACCGGTTCGGCGCTGGGCGTTTGACAGAGCGTGTTGCTGTCGATTTGCAGCGTGCCGCCGTCGGGAACCTGCGGACTCGCCCATGAGACGGTGCGCCCGCTTGGATCGCGCACGAACAGGTTCAAATCCTGCACGCCTGTCCAGCGCAAAGTCGCGGTGAACGCGCCGGAGGTCAGCGAAATCTCGCCCGCCGTGAGCGCCAGCGTATACGCGCCCGTCGTCGTGCCGTTTTGCAGGCCGGATCGCGTGGCGAGAATGTAATACTGGCCGTCTTTGGGCAGGCGCACCTGCGCGATCCGTGCGTCGAGGCGGTTGCTCACGTCGTCGTTCGAAGCGAGTTCGTTCAGGTCGCTGTCCATCAGAATCAGATAAGCATTGAGCGAGGAATTCGCTGCGCTCATCGAGATCGTCACCAGTTCACCCGTTTTGCCGGAGAAATGATAGAACTGAAGCGGCTGACGGGTGCTGATCACACCCTTGTACTGGTTGTTGTAGCTGACGGCCTGCGCGTTGATCGCTGTGCCGGGCGTGCTGCTCAGGCGCAGGTTGAAGCTGCCGGATGTTCCTGCGTGCAGATTGCTCGCCTGGAGGATATAGGGGCCGCTGCGCGGGATCGGCACGCGCAGCGTGACGAAGCGCTGTCCCTGCGCCTGGCCGATCAGGTTGAGGCCGAGATCGAACAACTCAAGCTGCGGCTGAACGTCGCTGCTGGCCTCCGAGGTGAACATCGTCAGCGTGATCTCGTCGCCGATGCGGGCGTTGACGATGTAGGAGAGCGACGGCGTTTCAGCGGTGAATGTCCCGGTGGCGGACTGGCCGACTTCCAGCGTCGAGGCGGCCAGCCGCGTGGCGTAGAGCGAGAATCCGCCCGTACCTGTATCATCGACTCCGCGTCCCGCCTCGATCAGATACCAGCCGGTTTGCGGCAGGGTGACGTAGGCAATCGACTCGCCCGACTTGGTTTGTGTCTGGCGGCTGAGTTCATTCGAGCGACCATCCAGCACGCGCAGGTTCGGCACGAAAGCGCCGGTCGTGCGCGTCATGATCACGCGGACGAGATCGCCCTGCTTGCCGCCAATAGCATAATACTGCTGTGGCGCATCGGCGCTGATCGTGCCCGCGATCACGTTCTGATAGTCGATGGTCGTAAAGGTGACGGTGAAATTCGGCGGCACACTGAGCGGATCGCTCGGCGTGCTGCCCGACTGCGACCCGGAGATCGCCAGCGTCAGCCGGAACGTGCCGCTGGTGGCGGTAGCGGTTTCGGCGTAGCGCGTCGCCTCGATGACGTAGGTTCCCGTGCTGGTCAGCGTCAACGCGATCAGCGCGTTATGGTCGCCGCTGGCGCGGTCATCGTTATGATCGACCAGCGCGCCATCCGGCCCAAACAGATTTAGAAACGGATCGAGATCGCCGGAGGTCGTATCCATGCTGATCGACACGCTGTCGCCGCTGCTGGCGGCGAAGCTGTAGCGGACGCTCGGCACGGTGTCGTTGATGTTGCCCTCGACCGTGCCCGGTTGCAGCGCGAAGGTCGGCGGCGGTGTGTTCGCACCGCTTGGTGTGGAAGTTGGCGAAGGCACATTCGTCGGCGTTTGCGCGAATACGCTCGGCGCTATCAACAGGAGCAGCACAAGGGGCAGGATCAGCCGTCGCATCATGCGCTCAGTGTAGCACAGGATAGGTGTCGTAATTTAATTTGACATATTTAGGCGTCGTGTGGTATGCTCTCGAATAAGCGAACGTAATGCGACTTGAAAGGAATAGATCATGCGCAGATGGATGCTGGTGCTGGTCGTGCTGGCGGCGGTGGGACTCGTACCCGTGACCGCTGAAGGCAAGCCGGACTGCACCTGGGGCGATACCATCATGACGCTGGCACACATTCAGGCGCAGGTTGATGCTCAGGAGGCGGGCGACGCGCACGCGCTGATCGCCGAAGCGGACGCTGCCCTGCAAGCTGATAGCTGTTTTTCGCCGTAAAACATGACAAATTATCTATCGTGATGATAGCTGACCGTCTGGTTGCGAATCTGTTGACGCTCTTTTCCAAATCAAGCCAGCAAATGACCGAGATCGGGGAGTGTAGGGACGCGATTGATCGCGTCCGCCGATGTAGATGCGGCCTAAGGGTTTGCTCATCGGGCGAGACTTGTCTCGTCCCTACGAAAACAAAATCTGTGCTGTGGCGATCTTGATTTAATTACAAATTTAATTTACTATCGTGATCAATCGTCGATCAACGCAACTGAGAATCCTATGAGCGCGCAGCAGGTCTTCCGCAACACGGTGATCGTGATCCTCACGGTCATCACGGCTTACATTCTCTTTCTCAGCCTGAACATTATCGTCATTTTGCTGTTTGCCATCATTGTCGCCTCGGCGATGCGCCCGGCTGTCCTCTGGCTCGAAGGGCACAAACTGCCACAGGCCGTCTCGATCATGATCGTCTACGTGGCGCTGCTGGCGTTCATCTTTGGCCTGTTTATCATCGTGCTGCCCCCAGCAGTCTCGCGGTTGGGCGGCTACGTGGAGAACGATGACCGCCTCGCCGCGAAGCTGATCGCCGCCAATGACTGGGCGGAAGGCGCGCTGACCGGCGTTTTTCACGCCAGTACGCCGATCACGCTGTTCAGCGACGATTCGATCACCAATACGGTGCATCAGGTCGTCGTGGGTGTGAAACAGCAGGTTCCGGCGCTGGCGGGGGACGCGGGCGGCCTGTTCGGGGATACGATCCTCGTCTTTGTGATTGGCATCTACTGGCTGACCAGCCGCGATCAAACCGTCGAGTTCACCTTACAGTTGTTCTCGCTGGCGCGGCGCGGCACGATCCGCCAGATCATCCTCGAAATCGAGCAGTCGTTGGGTGCTTACGTGCGCGGCGTTGGTCTGGTGGTGCTGTTCGTCGGCGTTGCCAACTTTATCCTGCTGACGCTCTTTCACGTGCCGAACGCGACGACACTGGCCTTCATCGTCGGCGTGACGACCGCGCTGCCGATCATCGGCGGCTACATCGGCGCAGGCTTCGCCGTCTTTGTCGCCCTGATCGACTCGCCGCTCTCGGCGCTGCTCACGCTCTTGAGCTTCGTGCTGGTGCAGCAGGTCGAAACGCATTACCTGACGCCGCGCACGATGTCCAACAGCGTTCACATCAGCCCCATTCTGGTGATCGTCTCGCTGTTCATCGGCTTTGCCGTCGGCGGCGTGATCGGTGGTTTGATCGCCGTGCCGATTGCCGGTAGCCTGATGGTGATCGCGCGCTATCTGATCATCGAGCCAAAGCGCGAGGAAGTTCAACCGCAGCGCGTCAAGGGTGGCATCCTGATCGCGGGGCAGGAAGCCAAAATCGATACGAACGTTCCGGCGGAACCGAAACCTTCGGCGTAAACTGCTGCGCCTGCCATCAGATGAGTTAGCCGCGCTCGTGAGTTTTGTCCTGCGGGCGCTTTTTATCACTTTTTTATCGGCAGACTGGCGGTTTTTCGGTATTGCGAGATCCAAACAGGTTGACCACTTTCTAACCGATTTCTCAAACATTTTAAGTAGCGATTGCGCCGACCCAATGCTCGGAAAACCTACTATTACCCTACGCTTTCAGCCGAAAATTGCTCATTTTCCAAATAGTGCTATGCTGATATTTCAATATCCAAACGAGTTGGCGACCTTCTAACGCACTTTACAAACGGAGCAGCACAGCGTTAATAAATGCGAGGACTTGCGCATTTTAAAATACGTGCTATTCTGAAGTTACAATATACAAACGTAACAAACGTTTGCAAATTTTGTGCCTGAATTATCCACAGGCACGCGCAATCGGCGTTACAGACACGAGCAGTTACTTCCAACCGTTGGGCGGCGCTGCTGATTTCGGAAGTGTTGGCCTTTTGATGTTACAGAAATCAAATGTAACCGAGGTAACCTGACCGTCATGTCCAAGATTTCCCTAGCGATGATTGTCCGCAACGAAGCCGATAAGATCGCGCGCTGCCTGAGCAGCGTCCGTGCTTACGTGGACGAGATCGTGATTGTCGATACCGGATCGACCGACGAGACCAAAGCCATCGTCGGCCAGTTTACCGACCGCATTTTCGATTTCGTCTGGTGCGACGACTTTGGCAAGGCGCGCCAGTTCGCCTTCGATCATGCGACGGGCGACTGGGTTTTCTGGATGGACGCTGACGACATCCTGATCGGCGGGGAATACCTGCGCGCCGAAATCGACGCCATGCCCGCTGAATCGGCCAGCATGTCGTGGAAGTACATTTACGTCAAGAATGGAACGGTGACGCTGGAACAGTGGCGCGAGCGCGTCGTGCGCAACGACGGTTCGTATCACTGGGAAGGCCGCGTTCACGAAGTGCTGATCTGCGACCGCGAAGACCACCGCAGCTACGTCGAGCGGATTTACATCGAGCATCATCAGGAGCACGTGGCCGCGCGCTCACGCCGCAACCTGAACATCCTGGAGGCGGAGTTGGCCGAACTGGGCGCGGCCACGCCTGCGCGCACGCTGTTCTACCTCGGTAACGAATATATGGAGTATGCCGAATGGGAGAAAGCTGCTGAAAGCTACCGCCTGTACCTCAAGAAAGGCACCTGGCAGGACGAACGCTACTTCGCGGCGGTTCGCCTCGGTCGTTCGCTGCGCAACCTCCAGCGCTATGACGAAGCTATCGACGCTTACCTGAGCGCCTTCAAGGAGCGCCCGGAGCTTCCGCTGGCCTATTTCGGGCTGGCCGAAATCTATTACTACCAGCAGAAGTGGGATCGCGTGATCCACTGGTCGGAACTCGGCGAGCAGATGCCTCCACCGCAAACGACGTTATTTCTCATCCGAAGCGAATGGGAATATGATTGGATCATATTTTATACCATCGCGCTATTCCATGTCGGACGTTTGCAGGACGCCCTTGAATGGACGAATCATGCTCTCAAACTGAGACCGGAGGATGCCTATCACCTTTCCAACAAAAACTTTTTCCTCAGCAGTATTGATGCCTTGATTAGCTCGCAGGTGAGTTTGTCATGAGCTTTCAGGCCATCCCTGCTCACCGTGTCCTTTAGAAGCCTTGTAAAGGAGCAGCATTAATGGGTTTTTCGCTTCGATCTATTCGTAGGGGGAAATACCGCAAGCTCAGTGTTGCGCTTGCGGCAGGCGCTACCATCGGCGCAGTCGGGGTAGCGGCAGGGTCTGCGTACCAGTTACAGGTCGCGCAGAAGTTGACGTACTCGAACGGGGTCGTTCCGGGCTGCGTCAACATTCTGACCGGAGCGCTCCGGTTGGTGGTTCCGGTTCCACCCGGTTTCGCCAACCAGCCACCGCCCGGCTCGCAGCCGTGCGATCCGCAGTCGGAATATTCATTTAGCTGGTACATGTACGGCTATGTCGGTCCGACCGGACCCACCGGTCCCACTGGCCCAACGGGAGCTACCGGCCCGACGGGTCCTTCGGGCGGTCCGATTGGCCCGACGGGTCCCACCGGTCCCACCGGTCCCACCGGCGCGACGGGTCCAACGGGTCCGACCGGCCCGACGGGTGCCGATGGCGCAAGCGGTCCGACCGGCCCGACGGGTCCTTCCGGTGGTCCTGTTGGTCCGACGGGTCCCACTGGCCCGACCGGTCCCACTGGTCCTACTGGCGCGACGGGCGTCGGCGCAACGGGCGCACCGGGTCCGACCGGCCCGACGGGTCCCACTGGCGCGACGGGGCCGACCGGCCCGACGGGGCCGACAGG
>DASZXN010000659.1:0-8431 GCA_035545875.1 Phototrophicaceae bacterium | reverse complement strand
CCTCGACCTGACTGGACACGTCGCCGCTGATCGCCTTGCCGCTGGCGTCGAACAGGGCGATCCCCTTTTCGTCCGGGCCTAAAAAGCTGTCGTTCGACTGGCCGTACATGGTGGCGAAGGTGAGGCTGTCACCGGGCTGCGCCTTGACGACGAAATCATACGACTGACCGGGCGTGATAGCGGCGCGCTGGGTCGCGCCGACAGGCACACCGACGATGCCTACGTCGGCGTATTTCGAGGTGTTGTTGCCGGACACATTGGTGATCTTGACAGTAAAGTTCGTAGGTGAAGCCGACTGCGCGTTGGCAATCACGCCTCCCGACAGGGCGAGCAGGGTCAACATCCCTGCGGCGAGCGTCGTGCGTTTCATAAGCCTTGTTCTCCTCGTGCAATAAAATTGCTGACGAACAAGGCCAGTTTCGCGTGAAGTTCTTGCCGAACCCTGTCGAATCTCTAACGAAAGGATTACAAGCTATAAAAACATTATAAAAATGAGGAGGAATGAGACTTCACAGCCTTCCCTATCTGATTTCGAGAGAATTCAAGCAGATTAGCACTAAAATGAGATCAGTTACGGAGAGAAGTCAGCAAACATGACAATTTCAAATTTTCGCGTGAAACGTCCGCGTCCGAAAAAACTTTCAGACCCAGAATATGATTTCACGCCAAAGCTCCTGAAAGAACTTCTTGCTGTCCCTGACAATCAACTTGAAATACGTCATTATATAAATTTACTCGGCCCATACCTGCCAGCAGGAACTTATGATGAAAGTGTCTATTTCCTGCCAGGAGCATTTCGATATTTGGTCGTTCTTGATGATGGTGGTCAAGCGATGAGCTTAGTTCACGCAATTATTGGTTTTATTTCCATGAATCAGAGGTATCTTCAGGACGATGACATTCTTGAAACAGTGCGAGACTGTGTTCGTGAGTGTCTGGAGCATTGGACAAAGCAATTTCAAATTGTTCACTATGATCGAGAAGCGAGCCAGAAAAAAGGCTGGGGAATTCCATATTTTGATTATGTTAAGAACACAGAGATTGTTGCCGCAGCAATAAATGATCTTGTCGATTTTAAAGCACATGTAGATTTGGCAGAGGAATTTGTCAAAGCTCTAGCCGACAACACGTCAGATTCGGTGAAGGCGGCTTGGTTCTTGGAATACGCGCGTACTCAGTTTGATCCGGTTCGCCAACCTCCACCCCACAAGCCAATTACACGTCTTATTACCGACACGGAACGTTTAAGGAAAGCCGCAAAACTCGTTCGCGAGCACGTCAATCTAACTGAGAGTTCGCCTACCTACTGGCATGATACATTCCGGCGGCTTCATCTGTAGACACAATTAGTCAACAAGCGCAGAAATCATCATTACCTTTGCGTCTTTGCGCCTTTGCGTTGACTCTTTTGTCTTTCTTTATGTTTTACACGGGCGCGACATAGCCGCTCGTACCACGCTGTAATCCTGCATTTTGCGCCAGTTCGTCCAGATGCGCGCTCAGGTTTTTGCCGGGGCAGATCGTTTCGGGATTGAACTCGTCGTGTCCGGCGAGGTGCGTGAGCGTATAGGCGCTCGCCAACCAGTTGACCAGCGCTTGCAGCGACTCTAACTGAACGGGCAGCGGCGTATCCTGCTCGAAATTGCCGAGCACGACCACCCCAATCACGCCGTAATTGTGCTTGGCGACCGACGCGCCGCGCACGTGAAGATCGCGGCCTGCGTAAATGATGCCCTGGTTGTCGATGCCGAAGTGATAGCCCACGTCCGCCCAGTGATTCACGTCCATGTGCAGCTTTTGCACCGAGAGCATCGTCTCGTTGGAGGCGAGCAGCGCGGCGCTGTGGTGGATAGCGACGGTGTTGTACACGTCCGCAAGCGGTTGCGTGTAAACGTACCACGCCGGATTGAGCGGATCGTCGGTCAGGCCGAACTCGTCCGCCGCCTGATGATCGGGCAGCAGCGCACCCCATTGCGCGCGGGGAACAATCGTCGGCATCGGCGGCGTTCTGAACACGTGCAGCACCTTATCAGCGAAGGTTATCAGCGCCCCAATGCCCGTGATCGACGCGGCGATCAGCAGGAGTTGGCGGCGCGAAAATCTACCTTGCAATCATACGCTCCAGAAAACAAAAAGGCACAAAGATCATTATAATCTTTGCGCCCTTTGCGTCTTTGCGTTGAATCTTTACTGCTGGGTCTGATCCTCAGCCTCGGCCTCAGCCTGCGGCTGCTGCGCTGTTTGCTGCGCCGCCTGCGGCGGGATTTCCAGCGCAATTGCCTGCTGGATCAGGTCACGCAGGGCGACTTCCGGCAGCGCGCCCGGCTGATTGAAGATCATCGTGCGCTGCTTGACGATCATCAGGTTCGGGATGCTCTGGATGCGGAAGGCTTGCGACAGGCCAGGGTTCGCGTCCACATCGACCTTCGCAATCTTGATCTGTCCGGCGAACTCGCCCGCCAGCTTCTCAAGGATCGGGCCGACCATGCGGCAGGGGCCGCACCACGCCGCCCAGAAATCGACCAGCACGGGCAGGTCGGCGTTGAGAACTTCCTGCTCGAAGGTGGCGTCGGTCACGGTCACGGGCTTGTTTAAAACGACAGTTGGTTCAGTCACGGGTTTCGCTTCTTTCTTGGGAGGCTCAGGTGTTGCTGCGCGAGGAGTCGAGTCCGAAATCGGGTTGCCGTTCTCGCTGACGGCTTTATTCAACAATTCAATCGCCAGAGGCAGATCGGTACCCCAGGGTTTTTGACGGCGCGCGACTTCCTCGCCGCAGTACCAGGCGACCAGCACGGGTTTCTCGCCCACGCCGAATTTCTGCGCCAGTTCCGGCAGCGCCTTCGGGTCGGCGCGCACGTAGGTGATCTTACGCGCCGCGTCGTCTTTCGCCGCCTTGTCAAACGCGGTCTTGAAATCGCTGCGCAGCCCTTCGCCGCTGGTGAACAGGATCAGCACAGGTTTGTCGCCATTCAGGACGGAGTCCAGATTGGCGTTCGTAAGTGTGATCGGTGCGTCCGGCATGATCAACCTCTAAGCGATCTATTTTGACGATACACATGATCCTCTGACGCGACCTGCGCGCCATTCTTACCAGAGATTAGTAAGCTGCCGTTTGACCATCCTTGCGCGGGTCGCTGCCGCCGAACAGCACGCCCGACTCCGCGTCGCGCCGGATGATTTGCCCGTCGCCAAACACGCCGCGCCCTGATCCGCTCACGGGACGGACGCGATGTCCCAGTTCGGCCAGCCGCGCCATCGTGCTGACCGGAATTCCTTCTTCAAGCGCGAGCGCGCTGTCACCTCTGCCGCTTTCGAGACACCAGCGCGGACGGTTGAGCGTTTCCTGCGGGTTCAGGTCGTCGTCGATCATCGAGACGAGTACCTGAAAGTGTCCCTGCGGCTGCATGAAGCCGCCCATCACGCCGAACGATGCCCACAGTTCGCCATTTTGCGTCGCCATCGCGGGGATAATCGTGTGGTACGGTCGCTTGCCGCCTGCCAGCGCGTTCGGGTGGCCTTCCTTGAGTTCAAAGAGCGCGCCGCGACTTTGCAGGAAGAAGCCGTTGGCGATGACGCCCGATCCGAAGCCCGTGTACAGGCTGTTGATGAACGAGCAGGCGTTGCCCTGACCATCCGCCGCCGTCAGGTAGACGGTATCCGATCCGGCGGGCGGCGTGCCGAAGCTCGGTGGCTGCATCGCCATCTGCGACGACACCATCGCGCGCCGTTCTGCCGCGTAAACGCTGCTCAGCAGAAATTCCATCGGCGCGGGATTGGTCGCTAAATCGGCGACGTACTGGCGCGCGTCCGCGAAGGCCAAGCGCATCGCTTCGACCATCAGATGCAGGCGTTCCGGCGAGTCTGGCCCCCAGCGCTGGAAGTCGAAGCCCTGCGCGATGTTCAACGCTTGCAGCGCCGCGATCCCCTGACCGTTGGGCGGACACTCATAGACCTTGATGCCGCGATATTCCGTCGAGATCGGCGTTTCCCAGGTCGATGTGTGGTTCTTGAGGTCGTCGAGCGTCATCAGTCCGCCGCGATCTTGCAGCGCCTTAACGATGGCTTCCGCGATTTTGCCCGTGTAGAAGCCCGCCGATCCACCGTCGGCGATGGCTTGCAGGGCTTCCGCCAATCCCGGCAGCTTGACGACTTGCCCGATTTCCGGCGGCTTGCCGTTGGGGATGTAGTCGAATGCCTTCGCGTTCTGCATGAACTGACCGTAGCGCTGCCAGGCCGCGCCGAAGACCGGATGGACGGGGAAGCCATCGCGCGAGTAATGAATCGCGTCCTCAAGCACATCATTCAGCCCCATCGATCCGTGCTTCTTGAGCAAATCCTCCCATCCCGCCGGCGCGCCCGGAACGGTCACCGAATGCGGACTGAGCAGCGGCATCTCGGTGTAGCCTTGATCGACCATGTACTTCAGGTTGAGCGCGGCGGGCGAGCGTCCACTGCCGTTGAGCGCCGTGACCTGTTTGGTCTTGGCGTCGTAGAACAGCGCGAACATATCGCCGCCAATCCCGGTCGAGGCCGATTCGGTCACGTTGAGTACCGCCGCCGCCGCGACTGCTGCATCCGCCGCGTTGCCGCCGCGCCGCAGAATCGCCAGCCCCGCCTGAGACGCCAGCGGATTGCTGGTGGCGACCATCCCGCGCCGCGCCGTTACCATCGAGCGCCGCGTTTGAAAATCAAACGACATCGGTTTCATCAAGACATTCCCTTCTTTAAAAATGCAGCGAGGTTTCTATATTCAGGCGGGGCTTAGCCCCGCCCCTACGATTTCTATTACGGTGCGGAAACACTCTGCCTACGGTTGCCGTCTGTGACCCCGGATTAGCCCCCTACGGTTTCTATTGCGGTGTGTGTCCCTTGTAGGGGCGGGGCTTAGCCCCGCCCTATGATTTACTCCATTGAGCCGGATTATTCTCATCGGAGGCCCAACGTGCCGGATTGAACAAAATATACTCTCGAATAGCATTCAAAGACTGCTCATTGCGGATGATGTGCTCATAATAATTGCGCTGCCAGACTGGAGCAGCGGGCGTTTCGCGCAGCACGTTAATCTGTCGAGTGGAGAAACTTTTTAAGCTGTTCACAACTTTGGCTAGTGTGACAGATGATGTTTTTATGTGGGCGGGGATTAGCCCCGCCCCTACGGAGTCCGTTAATACAATAATGCCGTGAATGTGATTGGGCATAACGATAAAAGCATCAAGTTCAAGATTCAAATAATGGTTCGACAAACCATTCCAGACTTGCTCAACGACCTGACCATGTTGTGAAGCCTGAACTGAATCTTCTTTGACTTCTCCTAAGAAGCACTCCCGCTGGTGGGTGCAGATGGTGACAAAGTACATGCCAGAGGTGCTGTAATCGTAATCTTTGAGACGAATGGAATGACGGGAATTCACATTCATCTTTCTTTAGCCGTCGGCGAAGCGGCCAGAAAGCTGGTGATCTCTTCGAGCAAATCGCGGGCAGGGGCAAGCGCCATAGACCTTCCCTTTCAATCAACATCACCTTAATGATACGCTGTCGGGCAGGTTGATCAAATGACCAATGCTTAAAACGAAAGACAGTTCAGCGCGTGTTCTAAGTAACGTGGATAAAGACTGCGCCGCTGCGCTACAATCGGCGCTCGTTTAACATTCATGGCAGAGAAAATATGGGCATTGTTTCTTTCGGCGAACTCCTCATCGATTTTGTCGCGCTGGAAACGGGCGTGAGCGTCGGTGAAGCCTCCGGCTTCGAGAAAAAACCGGGCGGCGCTCCGGCCAACGTCGCCGTTGCAGCAGCGAAGCTCGGTCAATCGAGCGCCTTTCTCGGTCAGGTCGGCGACGATCCGTTTGGGCATTATCTGGCGGAGGTGCTGCGCGCCGAAAAGGTCGATGTGCGCGGCCTGCGCTTCAGCGATGCAGCGCGCACCGCCCTCGCCTTCGTCTCGCTGCGCGCCGATGGCGAGCGCTCGTTTAGCTTTTACCGTAATCCCAGCGCCGATATGGTCATGCGCCCTGAAGATGTCGCTGATGACGTGATCGACGGTCAGGACATTTTTCATTTCGGCTCGCTCACACTGCAAGTGGAGCCGGGGCGCGAAGCCACGCTCGCCGCTGTCCGTTATGCCCGCGATCACGGCCTGCTGATCTCCTACGATCCCAATCTGCGCCTGTCGCTCTGGAAAGATGCCGACGCCGCCCGCGCTGGATTGATGATCGGCCTGCCTTACGCCAATATCGTCAAGGTCAGCGACGAGGAACTGGAATTTCTGACAGGCGGCAGCGATCCGCTCAGGCTCTGGCACGATCAACTCAAGCTGATTGTCGTCACGCACGGCGCGGGCGGCGCGACGGCTTACACCCGCGATCAGGTGGTTCATACGCCCGGTTTCAAAGTCAACGCCGTCGATACGACCGGCGCAGGCGACAGCTTCGTCGCCGGGCTGCTCGTCGGCCTGCTTGAACACGGCCTCAACGCCGACACGCTGCCGGGGATTCTGCGCTTCGCCAACGCTTGCGGCGCGATCACCACGACGGCTCGTGGCGCGATTCCGGCGCTGCCCACGCGGTCTGCGGTCGAAGCGTTTCTGAGGCAGTCTTAAGCGGCTGTTGATAGATGAGGGCAATGTGGTAAATTTAGTTCAAGTTTTAAGATGAGGTTGCGCGAATGAGCGATCAAGCGCCTGCGCTGGATTTGTCTAAATATATCGAAATCCGCTTGTTTGGCGAGCGTCCGCATGTACGTGGGCGGCGTGTTCCGGTGGCGACGATTGCCTACAGCGAACATGATAATGGCTGGGATGTGGCGCGGTTGGGATATGAATTCACCTTGAGCCAGGCGCAAGTCTTGAGCGCTCTGCTCTACTACGAAGAACACAAAGCCGAAATCGACGCGCAGGAAACCGCTTATCAGGCGGAACTCAACCAAGCCTATCGTCTGTATGGCGAAAATTGAATTTTATTTTGATGAGATGATGCCGCGTGATGCTGCTAAAGGATTGCTCGCTCGTGGCTTTCCAGTCATGATGGCGGTTGATGTTGAAATGGTCGAAAAAGATGATTTGACCGAACATCTCGTCTACGCCGCTCAACATGCGGCTGTCCTCGTGACCCGTGATAAACCTTTCGCAATGAAAACATTATCCGCACAGGATCATGCAGGATTGATCTGCTGGACAGGTGCGCAAAATGACGTGGGCGGTATGGTGCGTGGACTTGCAAAATTCGCGGAAGAACATACCTCTGAACAGGCTATAAATCGGGTTTTCTGGCTGAAATAACCTCTCTGAAGGATAACTTTCATGGCACGCACATATGACGTTCTCTGCATGGGACGCAGTTCGATTGACCTCTACTCCAACGACGTGGGCGCGCCGTTCGAGGAGATCACCAGCTTCGCCGCGCTCGTCGGCGGTTGCCCGACCAATATCAGCGTCGGCACGCGCCGTCTGGGGCTGAAATCGGCGCTTATGACCGCCGTCGGCAATGATCGCGTCGGCGACTTCATCAAGCACTTCCTCAATCGCGAAGGCGTCGAGATGAAGTTCACGCCGACCAAGCCGGGGCATCGCACCAGCGCCGTGCTGCTCGGCATTCAGCCGCCCGATCACTTTCCGCTGATCTACTACCGTGACAACAACGCCGACATCGAGTTGAATATTGACGATGTGCTGGCTGCGCCGATCCCGGACAGCCGTCTGCTGCTGATCAGCGGCACGGGCTTGTCGAAAGAACCGAGCCGCAGCGCGACCCAGTTCGCGGCGGAGTGGGCGAGCAGTGTCGGCACGGAAGTTGTCCTCGACATCGACTATCGCCCCGATCAGTGGCACGACGTGCGCGCCTTCGGCACGACGGTTCGCCTGACCCTGCCGCTCTGCGACATTGCCATCGGCACGGAGGACGAGATCAAGGCGGCGACCGGAGCAACCGATCCCGAACAGGCCGTTCAGCGCTTGCTCGAAGGCGTGCGCAAGGCCGTCGTGTTCAAGCGTGGTGGCGATGGCTCGCGCGTCTACACCAAATCCGGTGAGGTTTTTGACGCGCAGCCGTTCCAGATCACGGTGCTCAATGTCCTCGGCGCGGGCGACGCTTTCGCCAGCGGCTTCATTTATGGTCACTTGCAGGGCTGGGACTGGGCGAAAGCCGCTCGGATGGGCAACGCGACCGGCGCGATTGTCGTCACGCGGCAGGGCTGCGCCAACGACATGCCGACGCTTCAGGAAGCGCTGGCGCTGGTCGAGTCGCAGGGCGGGTTTTAATCCGAATTATGTTGCCCCTTATTTTTCTCCCCTCCCTGAAGTCGCTGAGGAGAGAACATGGTTGAAATTAAGAGCAAATCTGACGCACGGATCGGGTGTAGGGGCGGGTCTAAGACCCGCCCGCTCGCGGATAAATTCGTCTCGTGACCAGCCCAACTCCAAAAGGTGTCTTCCCCT
>DASZXN010000658.1:0-4196 GCA_035545875.1 Phototrophicaceae bacterium | reverse complement strand
GCGCCACAGAACAACGGCAACAACGGCAACAACGGCAATAACTCGAACAACGGCAGCAACAACAGCAACAACAGCAACAACAGTAACAACAGCAACAACGGCGGTCAGTGGCAGGGTTGGAGCGTAACCTGCGACGATGGCTCCAGCTTCGACAACGGCGTCGAGGTCATCATGAACCAGATTTCGCCGAACACGACCTATACCGCGACTGCCATCGGCTTGAACGGCTTCGATCCGGTGCTGGCTGTGGTTGACAGCAACGATCAGAACGCCAACGGGCTGTGCAACAACGACAGCTCCGACGCCAGCGCTTACACGGCGGATTTGCCGTCGAGCGGGCAGGTTGCGGCCTCGCGCCACAGTGCCCAGGTGACCTTCAACCAGAGCGATGTCAGCAAGTCCGGCGATGTGTCGCTGGTCGTCGGCGGCAATAACAATCAGACGGGCGAATTCCTGCTCATCATCGAAGGTCAGGGGATTACCTCCAGCACCACCACCGGCGACGTTTATAACATCAACGTCACGCCGGGGATGGTCACGTCCGGCATTCCCCTCAGCCTCTACATGATCGCTGAGAACACCGATCTCGATCCGTTCCTGTACCAGACCGACAGCAATCTGACGCAGCTCAAGGACGATCAGGGCAACCCGATTGGCTGTGACGATGCAGGCGACGCCAAGTCGTGCTGGGGACAGTCGGACAAGCTGGCGAACTCGTCGCTGACGGTCGGGCGCGGGACGCTTTCCGGCGGCGATTACGACGCGATGCTGAGCTTCTCGCTCGACGGCATCCAACTGAACAGCGACCCGACCCAGAACTACTTCACGTTCATCATGACGACTTCGCCATCGCAGAAGTCAACGGGCAAGTACATCGCCGTCTTTGACATTGGCATCGGCTCCAGTGGCAGCGGCAGTTTCGGCAAGGGCACAAGCAGCTAATCTATCTGCTGTCGATTTCCGTGTACCAGCGAGGCATGTCTCGCCCATCACGCTATATCTTCCCTGTAGGGGCGACCTGGCTAGGTCGCCCCTACGAAATCCCCCTAATTCAATTGATCGCAAGCCCGGTCGCCAGTGTAACCGAATCCGAGCCGTCCGCCAGCCGAATCCGCTGATTGGTCTGCGCGTCGTAGAGCGCGACAATCAATTTGGCGCTGCCCGGTGTGGCATTGGCGTTGAAGCTCAACGGATGCGTATCGAGAATGTACTCGCCTACCCGCCAGCCGGTCGTCGCGCGTCCGCCGGGGATCGCGTCATTCTGCGCGATCACCTGCCCCGCCGGGTCGATCAGTTGCACCGTCGCCGTATAGTCGGTTGACGGTGCGCCGTCACCTGCCTGCCAGATCAGCGTGACCTGTGGCGGGTTAGTCGCGTTGAACGGCGGAGCCGTGATCGTATAGCCGACCAGTTGACCGACGCCGGGGAAGTTCACACCAACTTTGTGAGCGAACGGCGGCGCTTGCGTAATCATGGGCAGCGCTTGAATCGTGTAGTGCGCGAGTGTCAGGCCGCCAGTGAGTTTCAGCAGCGCAGCGCCGCTCGGCGCGTCCGCCGGGATCCGCGCCGAGCGCCAGTCAAGCGTGATTGTGCCGTGAGCAACTGTCGGCGCGGGAATGAGGACGCTCCACGTGCCGTTCGCATCGTCGAGTTCGAGCGCAGGCAGCGGATCGCTGCCCTGCCAGAGCAGCGTCAGCGGGATCGCCGCGCCATTGTTGAGCGTCGCGCCATCCGACAGATTGTTATCAGCTAGCAGTGTTAGATGGCTGGAAACCACGAGATTCGCCTGATGAGGCAGATCGGTCGCCCGCTTGACCTGTGACCAGTCCGCGCTCGACGTTTGCCAGGTTCCGAGCAGCACGTCACGCCCGGAGATGGTTTGTCCTGTTTGTGGCGGCGCGTAACCCGATGGATTGGCCGTCTCGTCGTACAGGCGCAGGTAGACCTTGTAGCCGCCTGCGGGAGCGCCGTAGGGCAGCCTCAGCAGCGGATAAGCCGTCAGCGTGTCGCCGGAAGCCAGCGCCGAACTGGTGCGCTCGTTGGCAGTCGCGAAAATCGCGTCGGCGCGCGCGACTTCCCAGCCGAGATCGTTCTGGACGATCAGCGCGGCTTTCAAATCAACCTTGACGGGGCGCAGCAGCGTCAGGTTGATCGGCAGGCAGAGCGCCTGATCGACGGGGCTGGCCGCGATCTGTCCGACCGCATCGACGCGCGCGACCGGGTTCGCGCCACTGTCCGTGAACGTCAAAGCGGCGGGCTGAAGCTGCGGCAGGTCGAGCGACGGATGGTGATAGACAAGCGTGCTCATGCCGTAAGTCGTGAACTGATCCGGTTCATCGACAGTGCCATTGCCGAGGACGCAGCCCATCATGCCGCGATAATCGGCGCGCTGGGTGTACCAGACGTTGAGCGCCACGTCGCCGCCGTTCGACGGAGGCAGCAGCGGCAGCACCTGATCGAGGTCTGCGCCTTCGGGCAGCGTGATTCGCTTCGCCTGCACACCGAGCCGATCCCAGTAGTAAGCCAGATCGTAGCGGTCGGCATACGACCACGCGATTACGCTGTCGCCCGCCCGCAGGTGATCGGCGTAATACTGCACCATGCCCCGCGCGTCGTCGTGCTGATAGATCGGGTTCTGCGCGACGATCAGGTCGAGGGCGAACAGCAGCACGAACGGGATCGCCGCCAGAGCGCGCAGCGGCCAGCGGCGCAGGCTGGCGATCTCGATGCCGACGACCGCGACCAGCAGCGGCACAATCATGACCAGATAGCGCCCGTGCAGATCGTTGCCCAGCACAATCAACCCGGCGACCAGCCCAACGGTCAGTACAATCACATGCGCGATCAACCAGAGAACGGGTCGCTCGCGCCGCAGGGCGACGATCAGCAGCGCCAACACGACCAGCAGCGCCAGCACGACCAGCACGATCAACGCGGGCAGGTTGCCAACAGCCTCCGCCCAGGGCGCAATCCACACGCCCGCCCACACCTGCGCCAGCAGCGCCAGATCGATCTGCGGCGCGGAGGTGATCGCACTGTTGGCCGCTTGCAGCAGCACAAAGCGCGTCAGGAAATAAGGCAGCCACAGCAGGCCGACGGCAATCTGCCCGCCGATCCAGACGCGCCAGTCCGGTCGCTTGGCCTGGCGCTGCACGATCCAGACGAGCAGCGTGACGGCATTCAGCCAGAGCGCCGCGACCGGGCCGGTGTTATGGGCGTAAAGGAGCGCTAGTTCACTCGCCCAAAGACCAATCCACGCGGCACGAGTTGGGCGTATGATCAGGATATACCATGCCAGCGCCGCGATCAGGATCAGCAGCGCCAGCAGCGAATACATGCGCGCTTCCTGCGATGCCCACCAGAGCGGTGCGGAAATAGCTGCCAGCAGTGCCGCATAACGTCCGGCACGCTCGCTCTGACTCACCCGACGCGCCAGTTGATACACGAGCGGAATCGTCAGCAGGCCGACCAGCAGCGACCAGTAGCGCAGCGCGAATTCGCTCGTGCCGAAGCCCCGCGCGGCGGCGTTGAGCAGGACGTAATACAGCGGTGGATTGGTTTGATCAGCTTGCGACGCGGCATAGAGCGTCGGCTGCGCGGCGGCATAGGCCGACCAACCCTCGTCAAACCAGATGCTCTGCGTTTGCAGTTGGTACAGGCGCGCTGCCGTCGCCAGCAGAATGAGCAGCGGGATCAGAAAGAGTCGGCGTTTAAGCATCGTCCGAAATTAGCACACTCGCCGCCCAGCGGCAATTTCCAGTTTTTGATAATTCAGATACCTATTTGCACCGATAGTTTTAACGGCATTAGAATACATATGAGGAAGTAGTCACAACTAGGTGGGTGCATGAGCAATCAACACAACAATCCAGCACAACCTCCGGGAGGATCGGGACGGCAGCCGGAATTATCGAGACGGCCTGATCCGACCGTGCCACCCGCGCAAGTCGAAAAGGATACCGGGGCGCTTGCTTCACCAAAGGACACGCTCACGGTGCCATCGGCGAAAGCCGTTGGAATCACCTGCCCGAAGTGCGGGAAAGTCAATCGCCCCGGCGTGCTGGTCTGCGAGAACTGCGGCACGCTCCTGATCAACGGCGAACAGGCGGGCAGCACCAAGCAGTTCGAGGACGATGAGCGTCCTGCCACGAGCGAAACCGCCGAGATGGTCAGCGCGGCGGTCAGCACCGCCGGGA
>DASZXN010000657.1:0-4087 GCA_035545875.1 Phototrophicaceae bacterium | reverse complement strand
TGGGCGCGATCTTGTACCCGACGTGAGCATGATTGCGACTTCAGCTTATTATTCGCAAAACACCGCCTATGAAGTCGAAAACTGGGGCTTCAACGGCTTTTTGCCCAAGCCGCTGCATCCCGCGACCCTCGTCGATGATCTCCGCAGGTTTATGCCGCATTAATTCTGCTGACATTTAGGGCTGGCTTTCGCGGGCATGGCTATCGAGAATGTCCAGCAGCGAGCGAACGCGGCGAAATTGGGTCTGGCTGGCAAAACGATTTGCCCGATCCACCATGTAATATTCGATGCCGCAAATCGTCGCAAAAGCGCCATCCGACCAGGGGTCGTCGCCGACCATCACGGCATTCTCAATATCGCAGGAGGCACAGACGACATCCCAGAGATCACGAGCAGGTTTACCACGTTCTACGCCAGAGCCGATGGGCGTGAAAATGTCTTTGATGTAGGGCATGATCCCCAGCAGTTCCGCAAACTGGGGCGCGCGGTTATTGTTCGAGATGATGTAGACAGGACTGACTGCCTGTAGAAAGGGCAGCGAGTCGGGGTACAGCACCGGACGATAATGATCGAAGGCATCATGGAGAAGCTGCTCCATCAATGGCTTCGGCCAGTCCATAGCCTCGAACAGGCCATTGAGCAACTGCATTTCGGTCTTGCCATGCGCGGCGTCCTCGAGACCTTGCACCGCCGCAGCATCCAGTTTTGCCTGATCGAGGGGCAGATGGTTGTCTTTGAGCAGCTTCGGAATGACTGTATCCAGAGTCAGCGACACCGGCCCGACGATCAAGGTATCGTCAAAATCGAGAAACCATTGGGTCATGGGTTTCTGCCTAGCGTTATTGACTTGTCAGTAGAACGGTCTCAAGCCGAGCGAGTGCGGCTCAAAGACCCGAAGATCGCGCCTTTTCCGCCGTCCAAACATCCTCCTCAGGCGCGTGAAGGAGGCGAGCCGGACGTTCAACCGCCGCGAAGATCAGCAGGGCGATAAACGCGGAGATCACGCAGCCAACTCCCAGTGGAAAGGCCAGCGCGAAACCGCCGCGCACGACAACTGCCGCGATCACCGTCGGCAGTGTCATACAGAAACCAAGCACCCCCAGATAGTGAAATGCTTTTGCCAGCGTTCCGCCGTAGATTTTCGCTTCGCGGATCGATCTGGGCGCGACGTAGAGCGAGAAAATTCCGCCGAAGATTAGTCCAGCGAGCAGCGCAAAGGCAGCGTGACTCATGGCTAGAACATCGGGTAGATGAACGGCGCGGTCGCGGGATTGCTGCCGAGGATGATCAAGACGATGATCACGGCCAGCAGAATGATCATCGGGATCAGCCAGTAGAGTTTGCGCCGCCACAGAAATTGCAGCAGCTCGCCTAAAATGCCCATGCGGGCGATCATGTCGCGCATATTTACTCCTTTTCGACGACAAATGTGCCCAGCACCAGCAGGTCGATGTCGCTGTTGCAGAAGGTGTTCCAGGCGTCGCGCGGGGAGGTGACAATCGGCTCGCCGCGCAGATTAAACGACGTGTTGAGCAGGACTGGCACGCCCGTCAGCGCGCCAAAGCGCTCGATCACGCCGTAATAGCGTGGATTGGTGTCGCGCTCAATCGTTTGCAAGCGTCCTGTGCCCTGATGACAAACGGCTTGAATCCTGTCCTGCTTATCTGCTTTGATTGGCGCGACCATCAGCATGTAACGCGGCGCTTCCTGATCCTGTACGCCGGGATAATCGAAATATTCGGCTGCCCGATCTCGCAGAATCACGGGGGCGAAGGGGCGGAACGGCTCGCGGAACTTGATCTTGGTGTTGACGACCTCTTTCATCGCCTCGCTGCGCGGGTCGGCCAGAATACTGCGGTTGCCGAGCGCACGCGGCCCCCACTCGAAGCGCCCCTGAAAGAAGCCGATCACTTTTTCCTGCGTCAGCTTCTCAGCCAGCAGGTCGAGCATGGCATCCTCGTTGTCATCGAAGCGCCGGTAATGCACGTTTTTCGAGTCAAGGAAGGCTTTGTAGTCGCCGTCACTGTATTCCTGACCCCAGTAGGCATTGGGCATGACCCAGTTGCGCGGCTTATTCAGCACTAAATGATACGCCCAGAGCGCCGCGCCAAGCGCGCCACCGTCATCACCTGCGGCAGGCTGAATGTAAATTTCGTCGAATGGCGTTTCGGCGAGGATGCGATAGTTGGCTTTCGTGTTCAGGCCAACGCCGCCTGCCATGACCAGCTTACTCATGCCCGTCTGCTCGTGCAGCTTGGTCGCAATCGTGATCAGCGCGTCCTCAGTGACAGTCTGGATGCTGGCGGCAATATCGGCGAAGCGCTGATTCTCAGACATCGCCGCTTTTTCTGCCGAGCGTTCGGGATTGGTCGCCATCGTGAAAAAGTCGGATTCACGCGGGCGCGGCTCGCCAAACAGATCGATGAAGCGCTGATTGTAGGTATTTTCAGTCGAATAGTGGAAGCTGAAATAATCCATGTTCAGCGTGAAGCTGCCGTCCGCTGGATTTTGGTTAAACAGCTTCAGGATTTTGTCGGCATATTTTGGCTCGCCGTAGGGAGCCATACCCATGACCTTGTATTCGCCGTCATTGACGTGAAAGCCGAGGTAGGCGGTAAACGCTGAGTAGAGCAGGCCAAGCGAGTGCGGGAAACGCGCCTCCGAGAACAGGTTGATCTCGTTGCGTTTCTCGCTGGCCGGATCGCCTTCCCAGACGCTCGTCGCTTTGCCGATGGTCGTCGTCGTCCATTCGCCCACGCCATCAACGGTGAGTACCGCCGCCTCTTGGAATGGGCTGGCGAAAAAGGCGCTGGCGGCATGGCTCATGTGATGATCACAGAAGAGGACGCGATCATATTTGACGCCGACCTCGGTCTGAATGATGTTCTTGATCCAGAGCTTGTCCTTGAGCCACGTGACCATCGAGTCACGCCACACGCCGTCCGAACGCGGAAACGTGCTCAGGGTCGAGAGCAGAATGCGCTCGAATTTGACCAGCGGCTTCTCGTAAAAGACGGCGTATTCCAAATCAGCACCCGTGATTCCCGCCTGCTTGAGGCAGAACTCGACGGCTTTCTTAGGGAAACCGTTGTCATGTTTTTTGCGGGTGAAGCGTTCTTCCATCGCCGCCGCGATCAGCTTGCCGTCTTCGATCAACGCGGCTGCCGAGTCGTGGTAAAAGCAGGAGATACCGAGAATATACATCAGCCCTGCCTCTTGGCTTCTTCAAGACCGTTTTCAACCGGGGCACGGTTGAGCCATTGCTCCGGCGCGGAACGGATACGCAGGGAATCACCAAAAAATCGGGCGCCCAAACCGAAGGGAACAAGGATGGTGAAGTAAAAGGCGGTGAGGATGACGCGCCCCTGAATGTCCCCGACAATACTCACGATAATCTTGAAACGATCCCAGGCGAGATGGGCAATTTCGTTCACATGGCGCTCCTTGACGCCGCCATTGTACGAGATCGTCCACTAATTCACAAGATCAGGCGGTACAGCTTCATTAGCAGGCTGGCCGGTTGCTTCGGACGTCGGCTGCACCGTGCTCGCTGGCTTACTTATAGCTGCTCGCTGTGGTTGGCTCTGATTCTGGCAGAATTGTTGCTAGAGCAGATCGCCAATACGAGGATTGAAGGCGAGGCTCGGATGAGTACGGCGCGTCATAATTACCCGGAATGGGTCAGGCGAAAAATGCTGCCTTTGAAACTGACGAGATAGAGTTCGCCCTGTTCATCCTGACCGAAGCCGCTGATGGTCAGGTTGGTGTCGATGAAAGGCTGCATCTGCCATTGGCCTGATGAGTCGCGGGCGAGCGTCCAGGTACGACCCGTGCAGTAATCGCCAAAGATGTACGTGCCTTGCAGATCAGGCAGAGTGCTGCCGCGATAAACAGCGCCGCCCATGATCGCGCAGGCTCCAGCCAGATGCTCGTATTCGGCGATGGGGTAGGTCATGTTGGGTGGCGGGGTTTTGCTTTTATAGGGATGCGAGGCTTCAAACAGATACCAGCCGTAATTCTCGCCGCCGGGATCGTCTGCCTTCTGAAAATCAACTTCTTCGTAAGTTGCCTGACCTACATCGGCAAT
>DASZXN010000656.1:0-4860 GCA_035545875.1 Phototrophicaceae bacterium | reverse complement strand
CGCGCGCCGCGTGCGCGTCCGGCGGCTGATCGCCAGCCAACGCACCGCCGTCAGCGACCAGAGCAGCGACACCAGCAGCAGTCCACCGAGCAGATAAGCGAGATTGAAGAAGAAGGCGCGTCCGGTGAACAGCCCCGTGAGCAGAATCAGGATCAGCAGGCCATAAATGGCATTGCGTCGATTCTGCATCGTTAGCGGATGGTCGCACCGGGGACGGGCGTGGCGGCGAGGATGTCCTGAATGATCGTCCGCGAAGAAATGTCCTTGATGCGCGCCGCTGGCCCGACGATCACACGGTGCGCGAGTGTGACTTCCGCCAGCGCTTTCACGTCATCAGGGATCACGTAGTCACGCCCGGCCATCGCCGCGCGCGCCTGCGCCGTGCGGAACAGCGCCAGCGATCCACGTGGGCTGCTGCCGAGATACACGTCCGGGTGCTGCCGCGATGCGCTCACCAGATCGATGATGTAGCGCTTGATCTCGTCCGCGACGTAGACTTCGCGGACGGCTTGCTGCGCCGCGAGCAGTTCCTGTACGCTCACGACCTGATAAACATTCTGAATCGGGTGTTCGTACTGCTGCGACGAGAGGATCGTCATTTCCTCGGCAGGCGTCGAGTAGCCCAACTGGATGCGCATGAGGAAGCGATCCAACTGCGCTTCCGGCAGCGGAAACGTGCCTTCGTATTCAATCGGATTTTGCGTAGCGAGGATCAGGAACGGTTCTTCGAGCGGATAGGTGACGCCATCGACCGTGACCTGCCGTTCTTCCATCGCTTCGAGCAGGGCAGCTTGTGTTTTTGGTGTCGCGCGATTGATCTCGTCGGCGAGGACGATTTGCGCCATGATCGGGCCAGCGCGGAACTCGAACTCGCGGGTTTTCTGGTTGAACAGGGATACGCCGGTCACGTCCGAGGGGAGCATGTCGGGCGTGAACTGTAAACGGCTGAAGGTACAGCCAATCGAGCGGGCAAGCGATTTCGCCATCATCGTCTTGCCGACGCCCGGAATATCTTCGATCAGGATGTGGCCTTGACTGAGCAGGCCTAACACGGTCAGACGGACTTCATTGCGCTTGCCGACGATCACCTGGCTGACGCTGTGCGAAATGCGCTCGGCGACCTGCTGGACGATCTCGACGTGGCGCGGACGAGCATTGTTATTGTTGTTATTGTTATTTTGCCGTGCTTCAGATGGATAATTGGACATGTATCGGTTTACTCGTCTCCATTCCTCGCCCCAGTATAGCCGATGTTGGGGATAATAACAGACTCGCTTGCTGTTTAAGCGACCTTCTGTATAATAGGAATGTTGCGCTCAAGCAAGAGGAGCAGTCCACAATGGCGAAGTCGCGCACAGAGTTGATGGTGGATCGTCTGCGAGACCTGCAAGCCACGACGCCGGAGATCGAAGCGTCGGCGGTGGTCAGCGTAGATGGATTGGCGATGGCGTCGTCGCTCCCTGCAAACGTCGAAGAAGATCGCGTTTCGGCGATGTCAGCGGCCATGCTGTCACTCGGCGAGCGGATCGCAACGGAACTGGGGCGCGGCGGTCTCGATCAGGTCTACATTCGCGGCAATGATGGCCTGGTGATTCTCATGTCGGTTGGCGAAGAAGCAGTCTTGACGACGCTGGTGCGCGAGGGCGCGCGCCTCGGTTTGATTTTGCTCGACATGCGCCGCACCGCCGACGATCTGGGACGTTTGGTTTAGTCAAGCATTTTCTCTAGTCTGGATCAAGTCAGGTAACAACGGCGGGGACGGTTCACTCCCCGCCGTAATTTTGTTGGTGAGGCAGCCCATGAATCCAAAATATATCTTCTGCACAGGCGGCGTCGTCAGTTCGGTTGGCAAGGGCGTGACGGCAGCCGCCATCGGGCGCATTTTGAAAGCGCGCGGGTTAAAGGTCGCCATTCAGAAGCTCGATCCATACCTGAATGTCGATCCGGGCACGATGAGTCCCTATCAGCACGGCGAAGTTTTCGTCACCGCTGACGGCGCGGAAACTGATCTCGATCTGGGGCATTATGAGCGCTTCATCGATGAAAATCTGAACCGCACTTGCAACGTCACGGCAGGGCAGGTCTACAGCCACGTGATCGACAAGGAGCGGCGCGGCGATTATCTGGGCGGGACGATTCAGGTCGTGCCGCACATCACTAACGAGATCAAACGGCGGATTTTGCTGGTCGGCAGCGAAGCTGATACCGATGTCGTGATTGTCGAGGTCGGCGGCACGGTTGGCGACATTGAAGGCTTGCCCTTTCTTGAAGCGATCCGGCAGATGCGCAGCAGCCTCGGTCGCAACGACGCCTTATTTATCCACGTAACCTATCTGCCTTACATCGGCGCGACCGAAGAACTCAAGACCAAACCGACCCAGCACAGTGTTCATGAACTGCGCGGCATCGGGATTCAGCCGCACGTGATCATCGCGCGTACCGATTACGATGTGGACAAGGACATCACCAACAAAATCGCGCAGTTCTGCGACGTGGACGAGCGCGCCGTGATCGCCCTCAAGACGACTGATTTACTCTATGACGTGCCGCTCACGCTCGAAGACGCCGAGCTAGGAGATTACATCTGCCAGCAGTTGCGCATTCCCGTCGGCAAGCCCGATTTGGAAGAGTGGCGGCGCATGATCTACCGGATGCGTGCTGCCAAAGACCTGGTGCGTATCGGCGTGGTCGGCAAGTACGTCGAACTACACGACGCTTACATGAGTGTCAAGGAAGCCCTTTTCCACGCCGCCAGCGCGGTGGATCGCAAGCTCGAAATCGAGTGGATCGACTCCGGCGACCTCGAAAAAGATAAAAACTGGGATGTGCTCGAATCGGTCGATGGCATCGTCGTGCCGGGAGGGTTCGGCTATCGCGGCGTCGAAGGGAAAATCCTTGCCGCCCGTTATGCCCGCGAGCATCAGGTTCCCTATCTTGGCCTGTGCCTCGGAATGCAGACCATGTGCATCGAGTTCGCCCGCGACGTGATCGGCATTGAGGATGCCAGCAGCGGCGAATTCGAGACGGGCAGCGAAAATCTCGTCATCGACATGATGCTGGAGCAGAAGAGCGTCAAGGACTTGGGCGGGACAATGCGCCTCGGTGTTTATCCCTGCCGCCTCTCGGAAGGCTCGGTCGCGCGCAAGGCTTATGGCAATGTAGCGGAAGTCTCTGAGCGCCACCGTCATCGCTTTGAGTTCAACAACATCTATCGCCCCACCTTTGAAGAACACGGGATGCGCTTCAGCGGCATGAGTCCCAACGGGCAGTTGGTTGAAATCGCTGAAGTTGCCGATCATCCGTTTATGCTTGGCACGCAGTTCCACCCGGAGTTCCTCAGCCGTCCGAATGAACCGCATCCGCTCTTCTTGTCGTTCATCCAGCACTCGATTCAACCTCAGCGTGCCCGCGCGCTGAATTCTCACGCCCGTAAGGAAGAGGAATAGCGCATGACTACCGCAAGTTTTATTCAGGCGATGCCCAAAGTCGAACCGAACGTCCAGCTTGACGGCGCGATGCCGACCAAAACGCTGCTGATGATCGCCGAGCAGAACGAGATTGCCGAATCGCTCAAGCACTTTGATGACTGGGTTCGGCTGGTCAGCGAGCCGGAATATCCGCGCATCTACGAAATCGCGCGGATGGCGTGCAGTTGGCTCAAGCATCCCGACGACCTGACGCGTGTAGTCTACGATCTGGGTACGTCGCTGGCGAAGCAGAACGTTCGTTACGCTGAAATTGGCGTCAATCCGGTGCAGTATCCCGACCTCGACCTGAGCTATGATGACTTCCTGAGCGCGATCAACGATGGCCGCGACCGCGCCAGGCGCGCCTGGGGCATCGAGATCGGTTGGGTGTTCATGATCCCGCGTGAAGAGCCGCGCCGCGCTGACGAATTAGCGCGCTGGACAAGCACCGCGTCGGCTCGACGCGGCGGCGTGGTTGCGCTCGGCGTCAGCGGTGACGAGAACGCGCAGCCCGTCGGTCAATTCGAGCGGGCGTTTCACACCGTCGAGAAGAAAGAGATCGGGCGGGTGGCGCGGGCGGGCGATACGCAGGGGGTCGAAGGTGTGCTCAAGGCGATTGAAGTGCTGCACCCGCATCGCCTGATCGATGGGCGCGGCGCGGCGGAGTCGCCCGAAGCACTGACTGCGATTGTCGAGAATCAGGTCACACTGGCGGTTAGCCCAACCCGCGCCGCGAAGCAGCGGTGGGTCGCCTCAACTGCCGAGTATCCGCTGCGCAAACTGATTGACAACGGCGTCTCGGTCATCATTGGCTCGGACATGGCGAGTCTGTATCACACCTCGCTCCATGAGGAATACACCGTCGTCGTCGATCAATGCGGCTTGTCGCCTGAAGAACTGGAAACGCTGGCGCTCAACGCGGTACAAAAGAGCTTCCTGCCGGACGAAGCCAAAGCGGAGATGGTCAAGACGTTTACGGAAGCCTACGCCGCGCTGCGCGCCGAACACATCGAACCCGCAAACGCATAACCGCAACCGCGTGTTGTAGAGGCGAGGCACGCCTCGCCCGTTTCTTCGTTCTTGGCGGTTCAAATTGAATCTTTTGTGAATCGAAAGCGCCGAGTTCAACACTCGGCGCATTGATTTTAGACTGTCTAGCTTAGGCTTCGGTGAAGTCGCCTTCGACCACATCCTCGCCGTTCGCGTTGCCGTTGCCGCTGCCATACGGATCGCTGCCACCGTTGGCCGCGCTGTTATCCTGATTGTACATCTGCTGCGAGAGCGCGTAGGTTGCATTCTGGAGGTTCTGCGTCGCCTCGTGGATGGCGTTCACGTCATCCTTCGCGCTGACATCCTGAACCGCCTTGATCTGCGCTTCAATCGTCGTGCGATC
>DASZXN010000655.1:0-10178 GCA_035545875.1 Phototrophicaceae bacterium | reverse complement strand
AAACCGAAGCCGCACTTCAAGCCGCCAATCTGCCCGTGACCGCCGTTGAGCAGGTCACAGGCAGCCCGGAAATGCTCGGCGGGCGCGTCAAGACGCTTCACCCGGCCATTCATGCCGGCATTTTGGCGCGTGACCGCGAGGATGATTTCGAGGACTTGCGGGCGCATGGTTTCGCGCCAATCAACATGGTCATCTGCAATCTGTATCCCTTTCAGGAGACAGTCGCGCAGCCAGGCGTCGCTTTACAGGACGCGATTGAGCAGATCGACATTGGCGGCGTGACTCTCCTGCGTGCGGCGGCCAAGAATTTCCTGCGCGTGGTTGTCGTCTGCGATCCGCAGGATTACACCCGTGTCGCGCAGGCGCTCGAACGCGACGGGCAGATCGATCTGGCGCTGCGCCGCGAACTGGCCGTCAAAGCCTTCGCTCTCACCCGCGACTACGACACCGCGATTCACGCTTTTCTCTCGCAGGACATCGCGCCGAACAATTTGCTCAGTGACGAATTACCGCAAAATCTCTCGATTGGGATGCAGAAAATCGAAACGCTGCGTTACGGCGAAAATCCGCATCAGGCTGCCGCGTATTACAGCCGTCGCACCGGAACTGGCCCGCTCGGAGGAACCATCCTCGGCGGGAACAAGCAGGTGTCGTATAACAACATTCTCGACCTCGACTCCGCCTGGCATACGGTCAGCAGCTTCAGCGATCCGACCGTCGTGATCGTCAAGCACTTGACGCCCTGCGGCGTAGCGACCGCTTCCAGCATTACCGAAGCCTTCCCACAGGCGCTCCTCAGCGATCCTGTGTCCGCCTACGGCGGCGTGATGGCCGTCAATCGCCAGGTCGATGAGGCATTCGTGACCGCGCTCGGCTCGCTCTTTGTCGAAGCGATTGCCGCGCCGAGCTTCACGACTGCTGCGCAGAATATCTTTGCTACCAAGCGCAAGAACTGTCGCCTGCTGCAAATTCCAGCCTTTTATGATGGGATCGATCTGGAGATTCGCAGCGTGCATCGCGGTTTCCTCGTCCAGCAGATCGACATGGGCGATCCCGAAGGCACGAACTATAAGACGGTCAGCAAGCGTGCGCCCACCCAGGCCGAGGTCGAAGCGCTGCAATACGCCTGGAAAGTCGTCCAGCACGTCAAATCGAACGCGATTGTGCTGGCGACCCCGAATGCGACCGTAGGCGTGGGCGGTGGCTTGCCCAGCCGCGTTGATGCGGCGAAATTGGCGGTCGAGAAAGCGGGCAGCCGAGCAGCCGGTTCGGTGCTCGCCTCCGATGCCTTCTTCCCCTTCGCCGATGCGGTTGAAGTTGCTATCGCAGCGGGCGTCACCGCGATCATTCAGCCCGGCGGCTCGATCCGCGATGCTGAAGCGCTCGAAGCGGCGGACAAAGCCAACGTCGCGATGGTCTACACGGGTGTGCGCCACTTCCGCCACTAATATTTAACGATTTCCGCGCGAAAATCAGGCTTGCGGGTGAAAGTCGCCGCTGCTATAATGCGCGGAAATTGCCACCCTAGCTCAATGGCAGAGCATACGCTTCGTAAGCGTGAGGTTGAGAGTTCAAGTCTCTCGGGTGGCTCTACAATGCCCGCTGACCTCGGCGGGCATTTGTTTTTCTGCGCAACCTCGGAGGTGTCCCATGATAGACCAGGCTCGTCCCGTGACCATCGCCGTCGCTGGGGGCACCGGTTCAGGGAAAACCACCATCTCGAACGCCATCCTCGAAAAAGTCGGCAGCCACAACATCGCTTACGTCGCCCACGACGCTTATTACAAAGATCGCCCCGATTTGACGCTTGAAGAGCGCCGCGCCATCAACTTCGACCACCCCGATTCGCTCGATACCGTGCTCATGCACGAGCACATCATCGCCCTACAGCACTGGCAGCCTGTCGATGTCCCGGTCTACGATTTCACCATTCATCGGCGCAAAAGCGAAGTCCAGCACGTCGAGCCACAGCCGATCATTCTGGTCGAAGGTATTCTCGTCCTCGCAGAAACGTCGCTCCGTGAGCTGTTCGACGTAAAAATCTTTGTCGATACGGATGCCGATCTCCGCCTGATCCGCCGTCTGCGCCGTGACATCGCCGAGCGCGGACGCACCGCCGACTCGGTGATCAACCAGTATCTGACGACGGTTCGACCGATGCACATGGAGTTCGTGGAGCCGAGCAAGCGCTACGCCGACGTGATTATCCCCGAAGGCGGCTTCAACACCGTTGCTATCGATATGGTGTCTGACCGAATCAGCGCGCTGCTTTTGCAGCACACACGCCCGAAACGGATATGATCACGATTCGCTCATTGGCACAGGCACCGATCACCCTCGGCGAGCTGCTCCCGCGCATTGCTCATTACGTCTCGCCTGCGCGTTACAACGTCCACAAAACGGAAACTGATGCAGTCACGACCTTTACGCTCGAACTGGTTCCGTTGGATACGCCCTACACCAAGCGTTACGATTTTTCCGACAGCGAAACCATGCAAATGTATCAAGTCTGCGCGCGCAGCGGATTTTCGTTTGCGGCCTACGACGGTAATCAGCCGATGGGTATTGCTCTGGCTGAGCATCACAAATGGAACAACACGCTGTGGATTTGGGAGTTTCACGTTGCGGAAGCTTATCGCGGTCAAGGCGTCGGCAAAGCGTTGATGGGCACACTGGCGCAGAGTGCGCGGCAGGCAGATGTGCGTGCGCTCTGCTGTGAAACGCAGAACACCAACGTCCCGGCGATCCGTTTCTATCGCAAAATGGGCTTTCGGCTGGATGGGATTAACCTTTCCCTCTATGACATCGACTCTGGGAGCGAAATCGCGCTCTTTATGACGCGCAATTTGCAGGATTGACGCTCATTTCCGCGCCGTGCTATACTGAATTTACGTTTGCCAATTGAAAACCATCCCAAAGACGGTGAATGGGAGGAGTAAGCAGCGTTTTCGCGCTAGAGAGTGCGGGTCATTGGCTGGAAGCCCGCTCACGAAGCTCTGCTGAAGGTCGCCCAGGAGTCGCAGCGCTAAATCCCGAAAGGGTCTAGGTGCTGCCGGGTACGCCCGTTAAAGCGATCCAAAGTGTCTCAGCCTGACTTGTTCAGATTGAGGAAACAAGGTGGTACCGCGAAGCCTATTTCGTCCTTGTCTGTCGAAATGGGCTTTTTTATTTCGGGGGGTCGCTTATGCCTGCGAGGAACAATACCAACCGATACTACGACGCGATTGCCCAGTATTACCCACTCTTCTATCGAGACTGGGAGACGCAGATGGAGCGCGAGGGGCTGGGCTTGCGCACGATCTTCCGCAATCAGGGCGTCAAGCGCGTTCTGGATGCTTCGTGCGGCGCGGGCGCGCAGGCCGTTCCGCTGGCGCAGTTAGGCTTTGAAGTCGTCGCGGCTGATCCCAGCACGTCGATGCTGCGTGAGGCCGTCGAGATCGCCAAGCAGTACAAAGTGCGCGAGAAAATCCACTTCATCCGCTGCGACTTTCTCGACCTGCCCAAAATGGTGACCGGGCAGTTCGACGCGGTGATCAGCAAGGGCAATGCCCTGCCCCATCTGACCGAGGACGACGAGATCGAAGCGGCGCTGCGCAACTTCTATAATCTGCTCCGTCCCGGCGGGATGCTCGTGATCGGGATGCGTGATTTCGGCCCCTTCATGGAGGATCGCCCGGAATTCATTCCCGGCATCGTCCAGCGGATGCAGGATGGCGAGGAGTTCATTACTTTCGATATTTGGGAATGGCGGGATGGCCCGCCCGTCCTCGCGCGCCAGAATTTGTACATCGTCACGGGACAGGGGCGCAATTACAAGGTTTCCAAGCGCCGTGTCGTCTTTCGCCCCCTGTCCACCGATGAAGTGAAAGTGGTGCTGCTGGAAACCGGATTTATTGATGTCACCGATCAGCCAGATCGTGCGGAGCGCGTTCTCGTGGCGCGCAAGCCAGGAAAGTGAGGGAGATTGATGGAACAACAAGCGAAACAGATGCCCAAGACCTTTGATTTCAAAGAGGCGGAAGGCCGTCTCTATGCCATGTGGGAGCGAGAGGGCTGGTTCAAGCCGGAGATCGCCCCGAAGGATGCCGAGCCGTTCGTCATCAGTATGCCGCCGCCCAACGTGACCGGCGCACTCCATCTCGGCCATGCGCTGTTCGTCTCGCTGGAAGACCTGATGACGCGCTACGAGCGGATGCGCGGCAAGGCGGCGCTCTGGGTTCCGGGGACGGATCACGCCGGGATTGCCACGCAGCTTCAGGTCGAAAAGATGTTGCACGACGAAGGCACCAGCCGCGAACAGGTTGGGCGCGAGGAATTTCTGGCGCGCACCTGGCTTTGGAAAGAGAAATACGGCGGTCGCATTGAGGATCAACTGCGGCGCATGGGCGCAAGCTGCGACTGGGATCGTGAGCGCTTCACACTTGACGATGGCCTCTCCAACGCCGTGCAGGAGGTGTTCATCACGCTCTACAATCAGGGCTTGATTTATCGCGGCCCGCGCCTCGTCAACTGGAGTCCCGGTCTGCGCACCGCCGTCAGTGATCTCGAAGTCGAGCGCGAGGAAGAACCGGGCAAGCTCTATTACTTCAACTATCCGCTTGAAGGCGGCGGCTCGATTCCCGTGTCAACCACGCGGCCTGAGACGATCCTCGGTGATACGGCGGTCGCGGTGCATCCCGACGATCCGCGCTATCAGGATTTGATCGGCAAATTCGCGCTCGTGCCTGTCCTCAATCGCCGCATCCCGGTGATTGGCGATGAATACGTGGATCGGGAGTTTGGCACAGGCGCGCTCAAGGTCACGCCGGGGCACGATTTCAATGACTACGAGATCGGCCAGCGCCATAATCTGCCGCTCATCAACATCATGAACAAGGACGCGACGCTCAACCAGAACGCCGGAATTTACGCGGGTATGGATCGCTTCGAGGCGCGCGAAAAGCTCTGGAACGATATGGCGGCGCTCGGCCTGACCGTCAAAATCGAGGACATCAATCATGCCGTGCCGCGTTCGCAGCGCGGCGGCGAAATTGTCGAGCCGATGATCAGCACGCAGTGGTTTTTGAAGATTCAGCCGCTCGCAGACAAGGCGCTTGCTGCCGTGCGCGCTGGCAGCATCAGGATCGTGCCGGAGCGCTTCGAGAAAGTCTACTATCACTGGCTCGAAAACATCGAGGACTGGTGCATCAGTCGCCAACTCTGGTGGGGGCACCGCATCCCGGTCTGGTATGGCTCGGATGGCGAAGTCTACGTGGGCAAACTACCGCCGAAGGATCGCCCCGGCTACACGTGGACGCCGGAAGAAGACGTGCTGGATACGTGGTTCAGCAGCGGCCTGTGGCCGTTCAGCACGCTCGGCTGGCCGGAGCAAACGCCTGATCTCAGGCGCTTCTACCCGACCGACGTGATGGAAACGGGCTACGACATCCTGTTTTTCTGGGTGGCGCGCATGATCATGATGGGCTTGTGGTTCACCGATCAGCCGCCCTTCCATACCGTCTACCTGCACGGCCTGGTGCGCGACAAGTTCGGGCGCAAGATCAGCAAGACGCTCGGCAACGTGATTGACCCGCTCGATCTGGTCGATCAGTACGGGGCGGATCCGCTGCGCATGACGCTGCTCACGGGCAGTACACCGGGCAATGACGTGAACCTCGACACCAGCCGCGTCGAGCGTAACTGGCGCTTCGTCAACAAAATCTGGCAGATGACCAATTTCGTCACTCAGAACTTGGGCGATGAGCCGCTAGAGTCGGGCTTCCCTGCTCCTGCCGATCTCGACCTCCCTGCGCGCTGGATCACCAGCCGCCTGAACAAGCTGGTTGCCAGCGTGGAGCGGTTGTTCGAAAGCTATCAGTACGGCGAAGCAGGTCGCCAGATTGACGATTTCCTCTGGACGGAGTTCGCCGACTGGTATATCGAGATCAGCAAGTATCCGCTCTACCAGGGCGACGCGCAGGCCAAAGCCAACACGCGCCGCGTGCTGATCGGCGTTCTGGATACCTGTTTGCGCCTGCTGCATCCGTTCATGCCCTTCGTGACTGAGGAACTCTGGAGTTTCCTGCCCAACCGGACGGGGAAACCGTTGATTGCTGCATCGTGGCCGGACGGGGACAGCCGCTATGAGGACGATGCGGCGGAAGCGGACATGCAAATGCTGATCGATCTGGTGCGCGGCATTCGTAACGTCCGTGATGAGTATCAGGTTGAGCCGAGCCGCAAGATCACGGCACTGATCGTTCCCGGCAGCAGCCCGAAGCTGTTCGCGGCATACGAATATCTCTTCGCTCGGCTGTGCAACGTTGGCACGATCAACCTGCTCGCTGACGAAAGCAGCGCGCCGCAGCAGGCCGCGTCGGTCAGCGTGGGGGACGTGACGGCTTATCTGCCCCTCGCTGACTTCGTGGACGTGAGCGCCGAATGTGATCGTCTGAGCAAGGAGCGCGCCAAGCTGACCGAGCAGATCAGCCGTGTGGAGAAGCAGCTAGGCAATGAGCAGTTTGTCGCGCGGGCACGCCCGGATGTGGTCGAGAAGGAACGGACGCGCTTAGCGGGTCTGAAAGCCAGCGCCGAGCAGATCGACAGCCGGATCGCGGGCTTGTGCGGGGATAAAACGTAGCGATTTCCTGTAGGGGCGGAGCACGTCCGCCCCTACGATTTTTGCTGTTTGACGAAAATCGCGCGTCCGGCTTCCTGTGCCGCTTTGCGAACTTCGAGATCATTGTCAGTTTTAAAGGCTTCCTGCAAAGCCGAGAGCGCTTCGGGGTCGCCCAGTTCAGCGAGTTCGTGAATAGCATCAAGACGCACGTCCACGCGCCGATCTTTCAACCGACCCATATGATACGTGACCAGCTTTTTGTTCAGGCTCACGATCTACCTATTCCTTCTCATGTCTCTCACTCGATTATAGCGGATGTGCGCTGATCCCACGTGTAAAGTTTATCCGAGCAGGCGTGTGGTATAATGTCGCTCGCGTGAAGGTCTGGTGAGGGATGGCGGTTGTCTCAAGGCTACAAAATCTGCCCGATTTGCGGAACTCCTTCGCATCGCAACGCGACGATGTGCAGCACGTGTGGTACGTCGCTGACCGATGTCCCGGTCGTTTCCGCAGCCGCCAAATCTTCACCGAACAAGATCAGCTACGATCATCGCTACGGCGAAGCTGACCTCCTCGAAGGCGAAGGCCAGCGCCGGGGCGCAGTCGCGCTGTTCGGTGGGCTGCTGGTGCTGATCGCGCTGGCCTGCGTTGGCGGGCTGGTCTGGGCAGGTTTTCACTGGCTGGCTCCTGCTGCCGCCGCGCCGACCTCGCCAGTCAGTACCTCGACTGTACCAGCGCTACTGTTGATCACGAATACTCCTGCCCCCTCACCTGTGTTAGCGACGGTGACTCCGCTCCCGCCAACGCCAACCGATACGGCCACGCCCGGCCCCTGCACGCATAAGGTCAAAGCTGGGGACGATCTGATCAGCATTGTCTTTGCCTGCGGTTATCGGTCGCTCGACGTACTGCCGCTGGTGCTGCAAATGAACAACCTGAGCGGCGCGAACATGATTCAGGTTGGACAGGATATTCTTGTCCCCTGGCCGACCCCAACTGGCGGCGCAGCTACCCAGCAGGTTGGTGCGACGACTGCCGCCGATGCAGGCGGAGATCCATCAGGCGGCGTGCAGGTCGCGGATTTACCCACCGCCACGCAACTCGATATACCGGGGCTGGAACTTGGCGCAGGCGGGACGCTTCCGCCGCCAACAGTCGCGCCGACGCCGACGCTGCTCCCAGGCGTCGAGTGGCATACCGTTCAACCGAATGAAAACATTGCTGGTATTGCCTTCGAGTATCACACCGACGTACAGGTGCTTTCGCAGTTGAACCCCGAAATCACCTTTTCGCAGTGTGACTATGGCAATCCGGCAGGCGGGCCAGATTGTCAGGTGTTCATCTCGGCTGGGCAGAAGGTGCGCGTTCCCGCGCCGACGCCAACGCCGACCCTTTCACCGACACGCTCTGGCAGCGAGACCAAAACGCCGACGCCGACGCCCACTTTCAACGCGCCGAGCGCGCTCAGCCCGGCGGATCGCGCGCTGTTCAGGAGCGACGAACTGGTGACGCTGCGCTGGGTGACGAGCGGCACACTCGCGGCAGGCGAAACCTATCGCGTCCACGTGCAGGATTTGACTTCCGGGCAGGATTACACGTCGGATACGACCGACCTCTCCTTCATTCTGCCATCTGACTGGCAGGGCAAGGATGGTCAGCGCCACGATTACCAATGGACGGTCAGCGTGATCAACGTCAATCAGCCCGATCAGCCTTATTTCACTACGCAACCCCGTCTGTTTACCTGGGAGGGGCGCTCATGATGCTTCTGAAAAAAATGCTGCTGCTGGCGCTTATGGTTGTACTGGCGGGCTGCGAACTGTCGCAGCTACCCCAGCGCCAAACGCTGACGCCGCTGCCCGCCAATACCGTGACCGCCACGCTCGCGCCGAGCTTCACACCCAGCGCGACTCTCACGCCGCTGCTGTCAACCGATACGCCGACGGTTACGCCCGGCCCACCAACTGACACGCCGACAGTTACGCCAACGCCGAATCCTTACGCGACCTACGTAATTCAGCAAGGCGATACCCTGCTCTACATCATCCAGCAGCCGCCGTTTTACTATCACACACTCACGCAGGCGATGGTCGATGAAATTCTCAAGCTCAATCCGCTGATGAGCAGCATCGATCACCTGCCCGGCGCAGGCAGCAGCATTCTGCTGCCCCTGCCAACGGCGACCGCAACCGTTCAGGGCGCTGATCTCACGGCTTCCGCGCAGCCGAACAATGTGCCACAGATCAATCTGGCGAATGCGGCGCTTATTGACGTGACGGTACAAGATGGGGACACGATTGTCGGCATCGCCGAGAGCAATGCGACCACCCTCTCGATCATTGCCACGCTCAACCCGCAGTTGAATTTCTATCAATGCGACTTCACCAATCCGAGCGGTGGGCCAAACTGCAATGTGTCCCTAAAGATTGGTGACAAAATTAAAGTTCCGGCGTTGACGCCGACGCCGACACTCTCGCCGACGATCTCCGGCAGTGAAACGCCGACGCCGACGCCAACCTACGCCGCGCCAACGCTGATTTTCCCGCCGCAGAATGGTGTCGCTCCCGCGCGTACGTTCCAGTTGGAATGGTTAAGCGCAGGTGCGCTCAAGGCCAAAGAGGTTTATCTGGTCGAAATCAAGGATGATACCTCAGGCGCAGATATATTCCGGGATGTGACGACTAGCACCTCGTACGACCTCCCGGATTCACTGGTGCCGAGCGACGGCAAGATGCACACGATTGAATGGCGCGTGAGCGTCGCCGCGCAAAATGCTCAAGGAGCATATGACTACATCGGCGCGACGGGCGCATGGCGCACGTTCCAGTGGCAGAGCAAATAAGCAAGTCTATGTAGGGGCATGGCGCGCCGTGCCCCTACGGGAAATAATGCTCAGTCGAGCAATACTTCGCGCCCAGTTTCCTGGCTGCGGTACACACCATCGAGGATGGTAAGCACCTGAAGCGAATGCTCGGCGGGAACCGGCGACGGCTTGCCTTCCGCAATCGCTTCGGCAAACTCACGGCATTCCTGCTCGTGGGCTTCCTTCAAGCCCGTGACGGGCGGGACTTCGTGGCTGACTAACTGCTGATTTTCATAATCAGTCTGGTAGATTTCGCCCTTCGGCCAATGACTGCCGCCCTTCTTGCCGTAGAGCCACATCTGCATATCTTCGCCTTCAGTTTTGTGGTGCAGCAGCCAACTGACTTCGAGGATGAGCGTCGCGCCGTTCTCGAAGCGCACGAACGCCGAAGCGAACTCCTCGACATTCATTTCCGGCGGGATCGCGCCGCCCCAAATGCTGAACGTTCCCGGCAGATGCGCCAGTTCAGTCCGCGCCACGCCGGTCACCGAGATCGGCTTGGGGTTGCCCATGAACCAGAGCGTCAGGTCGAGGATATGCACGCCGATGTCGATGCACGCGCCGCCCGTCGCCTGCTCCTTGAGGATGAAACCGGGACGGGTCGGCGCGGCGGCACGGCGAAGCATCCAGCCGCGCGCATGATAAATCTCGCCCAGCGCGCCGCTTTCGATTTCGGCCTTCATCGCTTTGGACGATCCGGTGAAGCGAAAATGCTGC
>DASZXN010000654.1:0-9343 GCA_035545875.1 Phototrophicaceae bacterium | reverse complement strand
TACGCTGATGACGACCACTGCCTCGGCTCGATCCCTGGTCGTTTCGGCGGACGGCAGATACGTGGTCGTCGCCAGCAACGAGCGTACCGGGCGCAACGAACTCAGCTTGATCGTGCTCAATACGCAAACGGGCGAGCGCGTCAGCGAATTGTTCGACAACGACGCCAGTGTCGAGGCGGGGGCGTTTTCGCCGCTGGCAGGCGATCAACGGATTGCGGCAGTCAGCGATCAATCTGGCGCGAAACGCCCGCTGATCTGGAACGTCGAGACAGGCGAGCGCAGCGACCTCGATCTCCCCGGCATTGACGGCGAAGTCTACGTCTGGGCGTGGTCAGCCGACGCGAAACGCCTGCTGCTCTCGCAGATCGACAAGGCGCAGCAGCAGTTGTACGTCTACGACATCGAGGGCAAGCAGGCGACCAAGCTCGATCATCCCTCCGGCACGTTCTCATCCGGCTATTTCAGGCCGGACGGCGAGATTTTCGTCACCTACACCAGCACCCGCTCACCCGCCAGCGTGATCGCGCTCGATGCGGCAACCGGGCAGCAAAAACGCGTCGTCCTCAAGGCGGGTGACGCGCCTTCGGGCGCTGCGTGGCGCTCGGTGACCTTCCCGTCGCTCGACGGCACCCTGATTCAGGGCTGGCTGGCCGTTCCTGAAGGCGACGGCCCCTTCGCGACGATCATCGACATTCACGGTGGGCCAACCGCCGCGCAGATGGAGAGCTTCAGTCCGGCGGGGCAAGCGTGGGTCGATCACGGCTTCGCCTGGTTCTCGGTCAACTATCGCGGATCGACCACCTTCGGCAAAGCCTACGAGCGCGCGATCTGGGGTCGGCTGGGGATGGTCGAAGTCGAGGATTTGGTCGGGGCGCGCAACTGGCTGGTCGAGAATAAGATTGCGGAGGCGGATTCGATCCTGCTGACGGGCTGGTCATACGGCGGCTATCTGACGCTGCAAACGATGGGTCGCTTCCCCGATCTGTGGGCAGGCGGGATGTCGGGCATCGCCATCGCCGACTGGACGACCATGTACGAGGACGAAGCCGAGACGCTGCGCGGCTATCAGCGCTCGCTGTTTGGCGGCACGCCGCAGGAGACGCCGGAAGCCCACGCCGCCGCCTCGCCCATCACTTACGCGGAGCAGGTACGCGCACCGATCTACGTGATTCAGGGCAGCAACGACACGCGCTGTCCCGCCCGCCAGATGCGCGGCTACGAGGCGAAAATGCACTCGTTCGGCAAGGATTTCGACATTCACTGGTTCGCGGCGGGTCACGGCTCGCTCTCGATGGAGACGAGCATCGAGAATCAGGAGATATTCATGCGCTTTGCCTATCGCGTGCTGGGGTAATGCAAAACGTAGGGGCACGACATGGCGTGCCCCTACACAATCCCCTTATTGCAAATTAGTCACTTTTACGCCAGCACCTTGATCGGCTCGCGGGCTTCGACGCGCATGTGCAAACCGTTGTGCGGGCGCAGCGTGATCAGCGGGTCAAACGTGACCGTCTGACCGGGCTTGAGCCGCAGTTGGAAGCGCTGCGCCATCGTCGCCAGCATCAGGCGCGCTTCCATCATGGCGAAGCTGTTGCCGATGCAGATGCGCGGCCCGCCACCGAAGGGCAGGTAGGCGTAATGCGGAATCTTCGGCTCGTTCTCGGCGCTGAAACGCTCCGGTCGGAAGGCTTCCGGCTCATCCCACCAGCGCGGATCGCGGTGGGTGAAGTAGGTGAAGATGTTCACGTCGCCTTCGCGCGGAATGTCGTAGCCGTGAATTTCCACGTCCTCGACGGCCATGCGTCCAAAGGAGAACACGGGCGGACGCAGGCGCATCGATTCCTTGATGACCATTTCGGTATACGGCAGATGCTTGAGATCGTCAATCGTCGGCGCGCGCCCAGCGAGGATGGTATCGAGTTCGTCGTGCAGTTTAGCTTCGGCGTCGGGGTTCTGCGCCAGCAGATACCACGTCCAGTTGAGGGCGTTGGCGGTCGTCTCGTGCCCGGCGGCGAACAGCGTGACCGCCTCGTCGCGTAGTTGCAAATCGGTCATACCGTTGTCCTCGTCGTCGCGCGCTTGCAGCAGCATCGAGAGCAGGTCACCGTTATCCTCGTCCGTGCGCCGCCGTTCCGCGATGATGCGGTAGATGATCTCGTCCAGATCGCGGGTGGCGCGCTTGTCGGCGATTTTCTTGGGCGTCGGCATCCACGAGGGCAGCAGACTCATTCCGCCGCCGTGCTGAAGCTCGGTCAGCGCCGTACCGAACTGCTCGGCATCCCGGCTGTCGATCTCCGCGCCGAACAGTGACTTGGCGACGACGCGCATGGTCGCGCGCATCATTTCCTGATCCACGTCGATTTCGGCCTGATCGTGCCAGCCTTCGAGCATCTGCTCGGTCACATCAACCATCGTCCCGGCGTAAGCGGTGATCCGTTTGGTGTGGAAGGCAGGCGCGACCAGCTTGCGCTGGCGTTTCCAGAATTCGCCGTCGCTGGTGACAAGACCGTTGCCGAGGAAACGCGCCAGTCCACGCTCGCGGTTGCGGTACATCGAGCCTTTCATGAACTGTGCGTTCTTGGTCACCAGAATTTCGTAGATCGCTTCCGGGTTGCTGATCAGGTAGACGTAGCGCTCGCCGATTTGCAGGACGATGAAATCGCCATACGCCTCGAACATAGGCGTGAAGGCGTTAATCGTGTTGCCGCGAATATGGTTAAACAGCCGCAGTTGATCGAGCGTCGTCTTGTAGGGTTTTGGCCCCGGTGGGAGTCGCATCAGGACACCTCATGATTTTCTGTACAGTGTGTTCAATAACGTCTATAATAGGAACATCTCCTCTCGTGTCAATCAGCAACTTTGGCAGGATGTTGTATTCTGGACAGGTGTCTACTTATGAACACAATTCCCCGTAAAATCGACCGCCGCATCGAACGGACGCAGCAGTTGCTCGCGCAGGCGCTGATGGACTTGATCATCGAGCGCGGCTACGACGCGATCAGCATTCAGGACATCGCCGACCGCGCCAACGTCAGCCGCACGACCTTCTACCTCCATTACAAGGATAAAGACGAACTGCTCTTTGCCAGTATGAGCCAGATTTACGATCAGTTGGTCGGCAGTCACGAAGGCTTCATGCCCATCGACATCGCGCCTGCCGACTTCGAAACGGTTGAGTGCGACAAAGGCGATTTCCAGCACGTCGCCGACTACGCCGACTTCTACCGTGCCATGATCAGCAAGCAGGGATCCATTGTGTTCATCATGAACGTCATGTCGTACCTCGCGGAGATCATGAAACCGGGGCTGCAAGCCAGGCTCGCAGGCCGCGAGCCGAAAATCCCGCTCGATCTGATCGCCGCCTTCTGTGCCGGAGCCGAGGTCGGCGTGATGAAGTGGTGGCTCGAAAACGACATGCCCTACACCGCCGAGGAGATGTCGCGGATGCAGTTCTTCCTGTCGATGTTCGGCCTCAAGTGGGCGCTGGGGCGGGAAGAGAAATCTGTGCAAGAGAAGCAGCAATCATGAATACGGACGTGTCTTTCCCTGATGATCCACCAGATGCGGCAACACTCGAATTTCTGAAGTGTGTTTTTCCCAATGGGCTGAGTCAGGCGGAATATCTTCCGCTGCTGTACATCCTTGAGGATGATATGACTATTCGCGCTGCGTCATGGTTTGTTGGTATCTTGCTAGGGAAGCACTATAACGCGATATACAACGATGCTCTTGGCGCGAAGGCCGATGTTCAAGAGTTGTCAATCGTTGACGACCTGACGAAACGCCTCGAAGCGTGCGGCTACCGCAAGTGGCTAGAAACGGCGTAATGATACTCAGGTTAATGTGGCTTTTGCGCGAAACTATCGAGTAGCGGCGTGAAATACTTCAATGGATTTCAATAACGGTGATCGGTTCCATGTCTACGCTTCCATTGCTTGCGACGCTGTTCCTCAACCCATGCTACTGGGTCGGTAATGCCTTTATCCTTCCAACCACCCGTCAAGCCGCGTTCAACGACTTCCTCGCCACTTTTCGGCGTAAAAGTCAGCAGTTCCTTGATTTCCTCGTCGGTGAAATCCTGCTCAAGCGGCGATTCATCGCTCTGTGGTTCTGCTGCTTCGGCGGACGCTTCAATCGTGATCTGAACCTCGCCTGGCGGCAGGTTTTTCGGCGGGTTGAAGATCAATTCGCCGTCGTCGGTCACATGGCCTGTGAGATGGATCGTCACCATGATTCATTCCCCATATCTGTGCCCTGATTATATATTGAGAATTGCCAGTCTGACGCGCGCGGCGGTAACATCCTCTGCGGTCAATCCGTCCGCTCAGGAGAAGATTCATGAAACGCACCAGTCTTGTGATGATCGGGATGCTCGTGCTGATTTTTGCAGCCAGCATCGCTGGGTTCGCGCAGAACGCAACCCCGGAAGTTACTCCGGATGTCACGCCGAACGCGGGCGTGAACGTGCGCGATACCCGTTACTGTGAAATCCTTCCGGTCGCCTTGCAGCAGGGCAAGCTGATCGCCTCGGTTTACAACACGCTCGGCCACAACGATTGTCCGGCGGAGGCGTGGCAAGCGCTGGATGTCAACGCCATCAAGCAGCAGTTCCACGCGGTCTACGTCCTCATGAACGGCCCGCGTTACTGGCTGATGGATCAGATTATCGGCAAGGGCGCGACCAGGAACGGAGACAACGTGGTGATCGGCGGCCTCGGCTTCACCAAGCGCGCCGAGGTCACACTGACGCTAACCGATATGAAGACGATTCCCTATCAGACCCGCGAGATTCAGCGCGATACCGAATACATCTTCGACGCGGGCAAGCCGATTTACGAGCTGATCGCGCCGGACGGTTCCACCTACGTCATGCAGACCTATTCGCAGCAGGTCGATGCGACGCTGGCGATGACCGATCTCGCCACGCTTGCGGATCGCCTGAAGCTGCCGTCGGGCTGGAAGTATCAGGTTGTCGTGCTTGACCACGATCTCACCCTGTCGGCGCACGGCGTAGCGCATCTGGTTCAGGACGATCTCGACAACTCCTATCAGCGCATCGAACCGAGCGATCTGGGCACACCGGAAGCGACCGAGAGCGCAACTGCCGCCGCGACCGTTGAGGCAACTGCCGCCGCTTGAGCGCAATTCGCCAGGTCGGATTGGCAATTGCCAATCCGACCGGGGCGGCGGTAATATTCCGATCTACACATCATCAGCAAATAAATTCCATTTCAGGAGCAATACCAATGGTCAAGCAGTTGAAAAATTACATCGGCGGTCAGTGGGTCGCTTCCGAATCGACCTCTTTTCTTCCCGTCAACAACCCGGCGACCTGCGAATTGATCGGTCAGGTTCCCGATGGCACCCCCGGCGATGTCGATCAAGCCGCCAAAGCCGCCAAAGCCGCCTTCCCGGAATGGCGCAGCACGCCCGTGTTAAGCCGCTCGCAGTATATGTACCGCCTTAAGACGATGCTTGAGGAGCGCTTTGAGGAACTGGTCGAGACGGTCGTCAAGGAAAACGGCAAGACCCGCGACGAGGCGCGCGGCGAAGTTCGGCGCGGCATCGAGAGCGTCGAGTTCGCGGCCAACGTCCCGGCGCTCATGCGCGGCTATAAGGTCGAGGACATCAGCAGCGGCATTGACGAGACGGCAGAACGTCAGCCGCTCGGCGTGTTCGCGGCGATCACGCCCTTCAACTTCCCGAACATGGTACCGATGTGGTTCCTGCCGCTGGCGATTACGACCGGCAACACCTTCATCGTCAAGCCGTCGCCGCAAACGCCCCTGAGCATGGACTTGCTGTTCGAAATTCTCGATGAACTCGACCTGCCCGAAGGCGTGGTCAACCTCGTACATGGCGGCAAGGACGCCTCCAATGCCGTCATGGTGCATCCTGACATTATCGGCGTCTCGTTCGTCGGCTCGACCCCCGTCGCCAAGATTGTCTACGAAACCTGCGCGAAGGCGGGCAAGCGCGTGCAGGCGCAGGGCGGCGCGAAGAACTACATCGCCGTCATGCCCGACGCGAACATGCAGGCCAGCGTCGCCAACATCATGGGATCAGCCTACGGCTGCGCGGGTCAGCGTTGCCTCGCCGGATCGGTCGTCGTGGCCGTCGGTGACGCCTACGAGCCGCTCAAGGCCGAACTACTCAAGCGCGCGAGCGCTTTGCGCGTCGGCTATGGTCTGGACGAGCAAACGCAGATGGGCACCGTCATTTCGGCGCAGTCGCGCGAGCGCATCGAGAAGATGATTCAGCAGGGTGTCAACGAGGGCGCGCAGATCGTCCTCGATGGACGCGGCAAGAAGGTCGAAGGCTATGAAGAAGGCTCGTTCGTCGGCCCGACCATCCTCGACGACGTGAAACCGGAGATGACGGTCGCCAAAGACGAAATCTTTGGGCCAGTCCTGGCGATCATGCACGCGCCCGATTTCGACACCGCCGTCGAATACATCAACAAGAGTCGCTACGGGAACGCCGCCAGCCTGTTCACCAGCAATGGCAAGTACGCCCGCGAGTTCAAGTATCGCGTCAACGCCGGGAATATCGGCATCAACATCGGCGTGGCTGCCGCGACCGCTTCCTTCCCCTTCGGCGGGCAGAAGGAATCGTTCTTCGGCGACCTGCACGGTCAGGGTCAGGACGGCATCGAGTTCTACACCGACCGTAAGATTCTGATCGAGCGCTGGATTTAATCACCAATCCCATAACCCAATGAACCCGTAGGGGCATGGCGTGCCCTGCCCCTACACATTTCTCACGATGCTGATCACCTACGCTACCTCACTCGATAACCTCAGCGCTGACCATTTGCGCGGCGGCTTTTTCGCCGGCTGGCCGAATCCACCCACGCCAGAGACACATCTGCGCCTGCTGCGCGGCAGCGCTTACGTCGTGCTGGCGCGCGAAAGCGAAGCTGACAACGTGATCGGCTACATCACGGCGATCAGCGACGGCGTGCTGGCCGCGTATATTCCACAGCTTGAAGTGCTGCCTGCCTATCGCGGGCAGGGTATCGGCAGCGAACTGGTGCGCCGAATGCTCGCTCAGCTTCAGCACATCTATATGATCGACCTGATCTGCGAGGCCGACGTGCAGCCGTTCTACGAGCGCCTCGGCCTGACACGCTACACCGGCATGATCCAGCGCAACTACGAGCGCCAGTCCGGGGACTAAACCCGGTGCGGATTTCTGCCGCGCGATCCGCTACAATTAGCTTTTCCGCTTTAACTTTCCGCAGGACGTTTTTTCATGACCACTCAACTCAACAGCTTCGGCTCGATCCTGACTTTCGCCATCGAACTGGAAACGCGCATCCGTGATTATTACGAATCGGCCATGAACAAAGCGCGCGCGGACGAAGCCAACAAGCGTCGAGTCAATCTGGAGCGTGTCCGCCGCGAGAACGTCACCGAGATCAAGCTGGAGCCGATTGAGGGCTTGCACGACGAGGACTACACGCTCGATCTGGCGGATACGTCGGCAGCAGGGCAAAAGGCCGTCGAAGCGACCGCCGCGCGCTTTTACGCCGACGTTGCCCCCAAGATCAACGTGCGCGAAGCCCAGCGCGCCCTCGAACGCTGCGCCCGCCAGCATCAGGAACTCGCCAGCGCTTGATGGTCATCGCGTGCCGCAGTCATGAATCAAGCGGTTTTTCCCAACTATAGAGGATGAAATCCTGCTCCAGCGTGCGCCCGCCGACCTGATGGAGCAGCGCGAGAATCTGCGAGCGGTGATCGGTGGCATGGTTGGTCATCTGGATTAGGCATTCCCAGAGCGGCTGCGACCGCGTGAGATTGCCGTGAATGCTCGTGAAGGTGACCGGCTGGTCAAGCCGGTTGTCGGTGAGGGCGGCAGCAAATTCACGCCAGCGCGCCTCGATCTCATCCCAGCGCGCCCTGATCGCTTCCCTTGATGCGAAATCGCCGGGGTTGAGCGAGGGAGCAGGCTGCTTGCCCTGCACGCGATCCAGAAAGAGGCGCTCCACGTCGATCTCGTGAACGACCTGCTGATAAATCGAGCCGACGGAGTAATCGCAGGGGCGCTTGAACTGCTCGTCGCTCAGTTCGATCACGCAGCCCCAGACGAGGTGGTGCGCCCAGTAGGTGTAGTCGATCATGCGGCGAAAGTAGGCAGCGTTCATGATTTGTCCAAAGAGAAATAGGGTTACTCAGTCCTCAGTCGTCGCGTCTCTGTCGTGACTCAGCACTTCTTTTAGATCAGCGGCGATTTTTCCATCTCGGCATAATCGTAAGCGAGATCACGCCAGGCGCGGCCAAGCCGCTTCATCCCTTCCTCAATCTCAGCGGGCTTCTGCGCCGTGAAGTTGATGCGCATGTTGTAGCTGCCGCTGCCGTTGGTGAAGAACATGTTGCCAATCCCGTAGGCGACCCCCATCTGAATGGCCGAAATGTACAATTCGGCGGCGGTCGGGCCAGATTTGGGCAGTTCGATCCACAGATACAGTCCGCCCTGCGGCACATTCCAGCGCGACCCCGGCGGCAGATGGCGCGAGGCGGCGGCCAGCGCGATGTCCCGGCGGCGTTTCATCTCCCGGTTGTTGCGCTCCAACTGCTGCGCCAAGACGCCGCGTTCAAGCATCAGGTGAATCGCGCGCTGATTCAAACCGGGAGTCGAGATGTCGGCGGCCTGCTTGACGCGCAAAATCCGCTCGTAATGCGGGCCATCCGCGATCACGTAGCCGATGCGCATCCCCGGCAGCAGATTTTTGGTGAAGCCGCTGGCGTGAATGACGATCCCGGCGTCGTCGAGCGCTTTGAGCGGCGGCAGCGCTTCGCCTTCGTAACGGAACTCGTTGTACACGCCGTCCTCAAGCACAGGCACGTTGTACTCTTTGGCAAGGTTGATCAACTGGCGACGGCGATGCAGCGGCATCACACGACCCGTCGGGTTCTGGAAGGTCGGCTCGACGTAGATCAGCTTGGGATGGTTGTCGATGATGAAGTTTTCCAGCATGTCGAGGCGGATACCGTCCTCGTCCATACAGATGCCGCGAATCTGCACGCGGCGCGTCCGCGCGATGTCGATCATGCCGATGTAGGTCGGGCATTCGGTGACGAGGATGTCGCCTTCGCTCAGGACAGCCTGCACAATCAGGTCGATGGCCTGCTGCGTCCCGCCGGTGATCATGATGTGATCGGTGCTGCACCGAATACCGAGCGCGCTGACGTAATCGCGCACGCTCTGGCGCAGCGGGGCATAGCCTTCGGTCACTTCGTAGAGCAGCGCCCGCGACGAACGTCCCGCGTCCCGCGTGAGCGCTCAGATAACCCTCGGCGCGCAGTTCGGCGTAAGCATTGACCACGCTGATGCGGCTAAG
>DASZXN010000653.1:0-21664 GCA_035545875.1 Phototrophicaceae bacterium | reverse complement strand
CATTATAGGATCAATAAATCAAGCGCACACGGAATCTTTGTTAACCTCAGTTTCGGATAGGGTCTGTCCGTAGGGACACGACATGTCGTGCCCCTACAAAAACCTTCCCTCAAAATTTGCTATCCGAAATTCAGGTTTGTTCGATAAGAGGGTGAGGTACACTTTGGGCAGTAACGACGCAGCGAGATAACGACAGGTCACGCCGAAATGACACTGAAACTACGCAATTGGGCAGGCAACTACGAATACAGCACCGTCAGCGTACAGCACCCTCAAACGGTCGAGCAGGTACAGGCGCTCGTCCGCCAGACTCCGAAGCTCAAGGCGCTGGGAACACGACATTCCTTCAACACGATTGCCGACAGCGTGGATCAATTCATCGCGCTCGATCAACTCGATTCTGCGGTCAGTATTGATCGCCAGCGCAGCCGTGCCACCATCGGCGCGCGCTTCAATTACGGCGAACTCGCGGAAATCCTCCAGCGCGAAGGCTACGCGCTGCACAACCTCGCCTCGCTGCCGCACATCTCGGTCGTCGGCGCGTGCGCCACCGCGACACACGGATCAGGCGTCGGCAACCAGAACTTATCGTCGGAGGTCGCGGCGCTCGATCTGGTCACGGCGGACGGCGAACTCGTGTCGCTCTCTCGCGAGCGCGATGGTGAGACGTTTTTGGGCGCGGTCGTCGGCTTGGGCGCGCTCGGCGTGGTCGTTAGCATGACGCTCGATGTGCTGCCGACGTTCAACGTGCGCCAGAACGTATTTGAAAATCTGCCCATCAACCAGCTTGAAACCCATTTCGACGAAATCGTAGCGAGCGCCTACAGCGTCAGCCTGTTCACCGACTGGCAAACCGACCGCATCAACGAAGTCTGGCTCAAAGCGAAAGCCGACGCGAAAGCCGACGCGAAAGCCGACGACTCGCCTTACAGTCCGCGAACCGAGTTCTTCGGCGCGACCGCAGCGACCAAACCGCTCCATCCGATTGCCAGCGTCCCACCGGAAAACTGCACCGAGCAGCTTGGCGTCGTCGGCTCCTGGAATGAACGGCTCCCACATTTCCGCTATGACGCCATGCCCAGCGCGGGCAGCGAACTTCAGTCGGAATATTTCGTCGCGCGTGCCGATGCGCTCGCGGCGCTGCGCGCGATTCGCAGCCTCGCCCCGTTGATCGCGCCGCACCTGCTCATCTCGGAGATTCGCACGATTGCCGCCGATAATTTCTGGATGAGTCCCTGCCGCCAGCAAGACTCGGTTGGCATCCACTTCACCTGGAAAATGGATTGGCCGTCGGTGAAAAGTCTGCTGCCGCAGATTGAAGCCCGGCTCACGCCCTTCGACGCGCGTCCGCACTGGGGCAAACTGTTCACGATGCCTCCGGCGCGTCTGCAAGCGCTTTATCCCAAGCTGCTCGAATTTCGCCAGTTGATTCAGCATTTCGATCCGCATGGTAAGTTCCGCAATGCCTTTCTGGAGACGAATCTTTTCGGGAACTGAGGATTTGAGGTGCGCTCATGGATTGGGTGCTTGAAAAGAATGGCTTTCGCTTCGTCTGGGATATTGCCAGCGATCAGGCGGCGCTTACAGCGCTCCAGACCAATCAAGTCGTCTGGCGTGGCACGCTCCTGCCTGCCTTCGACCTCGTGCATCAGGGCAGCCGAGTTTTTCACAAGGCGCGCGCCGTCGCCGCTGTTTTGGATGCTTCCGGCGGGGCGATCCAGCTTGAACTGGCCGACATCGGCAGCGGCACGCTTCAGGTCGCCACAACCACCGCTGGATTTGAGTTCTCGCGTCTCACGCTGAACTGGTCAAGCGCGCCGCCTGCCCTCATCAGCCTCTACTTTGGCGTAGATCGCCTGACTACCGAGCAGCAGACCATCGCGCCGAATCTCGATCACCCCTTTTGGCCGAACTGGGCAGCGCAGGGGTTCTGCATCCCCAGCGCCAAAGGTTCACCGATCCAGAGCTTTTTCCGCTGCTGGGATTTCGGTCACGCCACCATCCCGCTCGGCAATTTCGGCCCCTCGCTCGGCACGCCCTATGCCGCCGCCTTTCCGCGACCACTCTACTGCGGCGCAATTGGCGGCACGGACGGTTGGCTCGTCTTTGGCAGCGCTGTGATCCCCGATGCGGCCATGACGCTCGACATTCGCTCGTCAAGCGGCTGTCTGCACTATCGCTATCGTGAAGATTTATGGGGCGCGCTATCGAGCAGCAGCCGCATCTGGGCAGGCTTCCTGCGCTTATCATGGGCGGCGCAAGCGTGGGATGCCTACGGCGCTCATTTCAGCACGTTTGCGGTCGATCCGGTCGATCCGCGCATTCAATTGAGCCAGTGGAACACGTGGGGCGAATACCGCCTCAACATCTTCCAGACGCGCCGCCTGATCGACCGGATTGCCGATGAAGTCCGCGCCGATGTGCTGGTCTTTGACGAGAAGTGGGAAACCTACGACTCCAGCGGCATCCCCAATCGTCATACTGTGCCCGGTTTTGAGGATGACATCGCTTATCTGCGCGAGCGCGGCCTGAAAGTCGGGCTGTGGCAGGCGGTCGGCTGGATCGATCACCCGGAAAAGGTAGGTTTGACGGCAGATGATCTGCTCTGCGGCGTGGATGGACGACCGCGCCGTGTCAGTTGGTGGATGAACCCGCTCGCGCCTGAATCGTCCCATTTCTGCCTCGATCCGAGTTCTGCCAGAACGCGAGCGTATCTTCGGGATCGGATTCAGCGCATCGTCCGCGACTATCACGCTGATCTGCTCAAGCTCGATTTCGGCTATGGCCTCCCCAGCCCCGAAGTCGCCGCGCCGCGCGACCCTACCTATCGCGGCGAGCGGCTGGCCTATTCCCTCTACAAGCTGATCGGTGATGCAGCCCGCGAGGTCAACCCGAACATCGTTTTGCAAAGCTGGGGTATCAGTCCGTTGATGCGCTCGGCCTACAATCTGGTCTCGCTTGACGATCAGGGCGACGCGGGCAGTCAGGAAACGCTCGGTCATCGCCAGTGGAGCATCTGGGCCGCGCTCGCCGGGCAAACGGGCGCGGCGATCATGTCGTCGAGCGGCTATGATGCGTCAGCCATCCCCGATATTCTGCTCGATACTGCCGTCATCGGCGCGCCAGGCGGCGTTTTGGCTATCCACAGCGCAAACGAGCAGAGCGTCTCTCCCGCACTCCTCAGCCGTGTACGCGCGCTCATGCTCTGGTATCGCCGCACGACTGGGTGGACGCCGCTCTGGTTGAACACTGAGAAAGGCTCGCTGGCGCACGAACCACTCGTGCGCTGCTGGGGTCGCCTTGAATTGATCGAGGGCGAGTCGTGTCTCACCGCGCTTATCCTGCGCGACGGCGACGATAAGCTGGCGGATCGCAGTCTGCTGCGTCAGATGGATTGGAGCGGGCGCTGGGCGTTGATCGCGCAGGATGACGCCGAGATTTTTGCCTCGAAGCGGTTGGCTTGCATCCCCTTCGAGCCGGGCACTCTGCACCTGCCCATCGCGCGACCGCAAGCGGTGAAGCTCATCGTTAAAGAGGGCGAAAGTGATTATGCGAATTGGTCATGGCGTGATGGAGTTTTGTCGCTCGCAGCCGACCCCACGCTTGATTTCGACACGCTGACCGGTGTTCTGATTCTGCGCGAATGATGCGACTGTGCATTGGTGGTGAAACAGGCCGCGCCTCATCCGTCACGTCACGGCCTGCTTTTCTTCAGCATTCGGCGCTTTTCTAGAGTCCGAGCGTATTCCGCAAATACTCCCGGCTGATCTTGACCGCCTCAAATGGCGTGCGCCCCTGCGCGTCGTGCGTTCCGAGCGTGTCCTGCTCGACCACGATCCAGCCCTCGTAGCCGAGCTTCTTGATGTCGTCGATCACGCCCTGAATATCGACCTTGCCCGTACCAATCGGTGGGAAAATGCCCTGCTTGACCGCCGTATCGAAGTCCAGCCCCTCGGTCTTGACCCGCCGCGCGATCTCTGGGTTCAAATCCTTCAAGTGGAAATAGCGAATCCGCTTGCCGTATTTGGCAATGGCCGCGCGCGGATCGCCGTCACTGTAGGCGTGATGCCCCGTGTCGAGGCAGATGCCGACCAGCGCCGGGTCGGTCAGTTCAGCCATCTTGTCCATGTCGGCAGGCGTTTCGAGTCGGCTGCCCGCTTCCAGATGGAACACCGTGTCCATGCCCATCTCGTTCTTGAACTCGACCGCCAGCGCTTCCATCAGCCCGGCGGCTTTCTTCCACGCTTCCGCGTCAGGATCGGGCGCGCCTGCCGGACGCATCGCGTCGGCCAGTACGATGTACGGGCAGTCGAGCGCTTTGAGCAGCTTGGCCGTATCGCGCGCGATCTTGAGGTCGCCCGCCTGCCGCCCTTCCTCGAAGAAGCCAATCGGCACGAACGCCGAGGTCAGCGTCAGCTTACGCTTCGCCAGTTCGTCGCGCAGCTTGGCTGGATCGGTCGGATAAAATCCATAGGGGCCTAATTCCGTACCATTGAAATCCAGCGCGGCGATCTCGTCCAACACTTGGCTCCACGTCGGCCAATAGGTGCTGTCGCGTTCTTCCATGATGCCCCAGCTTACGGGCGCGGTCGCGAGGTGAATTGCAGCCACAGAACTGCTCCTTGTATGCTTTGCTCAAAATAACGACGCGATTGTAATCAATTTAACATCGGCTTAACAATAGAGCCGCCGGTTCTCTACCTGATTCTCGTAGGGGCACGACGTGTCATGCCCGCTTTTCCTCATCTTTGCTTTTTGCGCTTGCGCTCCTATTTGCCGCCATCAATCGGCAGCACCTGCCCCGTGATCCAACTGGCGTATTCTGACGCGAGAAACAGCGCGCCATAAGCGATGTCGTTCGGCGTGCCCAGCCGCTTCATGGCGATATTTTCGATCAACCGCCGCTGCCCTTCCTCGCCGTAGGACTGCCACTGCTTCTCAGTATTCGCATTCGAGCGTACAAAGCCCGGCGCGATGCTGTTAACGGTGATGCCATACGCGCCGAGTTCGTGCGCCAGTTGGCGCGTCAGGTGGATCAAGCCAGCTTTCGCGGCGGCATAGGCTTGTATCCCGGTCAGGCTGATGTTCAGACCTGCGCCGCTCGAAATCGTGATGATCCTGCCCTGCTTGGCGCGTTTCATGCCGGGGATCACGGCCTGCGCGAACCAGAAGGCTGCCGTCAGGTTGACCGCCAGAATATTATTCCATTCTTCCGGCGTGACTTCTTCGGCAGGCTTGCCGACGAAGCCCAGCACCCCGCCCGCATTGTGAATCAGGATGTCAACGCGTCCGCTCGTCGCTTCGGCTTCAGCAACAAATTTGCGCACGGAATCGCGCTCACGCAGATCGACAACGCGCATCTGTGAATTCACCGCTGCCGCCTGCGTTTCCGCCAGTTCCCGCTCCAGAATATCACAGCCCCAGACAGCCGCGCCGCGCTCGGCAAAAGCGACGCACATCGCCCGTCCAAACCCGTGCGCCGCCCCGCTCACAAGCACCGTTTTCCCCGTGAAATCGATTTGCATCGCTCACCAGCCATCCGTCATGAACTCGCGTGTCTCCTTGATCGCCACCTCCCAGATTGCCAGCATATCCTCGTCCGCTCGCTGATACAATCCGGCATAATTCCCGTCGCCAAGCACAGCCCGCACCCCATCCGGCGGCAGGCCACGCATTTTCTCCAGATCGACCGGCGGCTTCTGCTCGCGCGGCTGCGTGACGTTCGCCAGCCGCGTCCAGGGGAAATTTTCCATCCATGAGGCGTGCGACGCGACCGAATCGGTTGCCATGACCTGCGCCCACACCTGCGGCGCGTTCCACCAGTTATGAAAGCGCACCTTGCAATCGCGGTGATTTGCCAGCCATTCGTTGACGTAGGCTTGTGCCGGGCTGTTGCCGCCGTGCCCGTTGACGATTACGATCCGCCGGAAACCCTGCTCGGCAAAGCTATCGAGCACGTCGCCAATCACGCGCAGCATGGTCTCGATGCGCAGGCTGATGCTGCCGGGATAGGCTCGGAATGACGGCGTGATCCCGTAATTCAGCACCGGAAACACGGCAACGTTGATCGGCTCTGCTGCCGCTATCGCCACGCGCTCGGCCAGAATGTTGTCCGTACACAGACTGAGATAAGCGTGCTGCTCCGTACTGCCAATCGGCAGCACGCAGCGATCCTCATGCTTCAGATAAGCTTCAACCTGCGACCAGTTCATATCTTTGATTTGCATGATAGCCTTCGTCCCTAAGCCGCTTCCCTCGACGGACGTTATTATGCCACCTTTGTAAGGCCAACACCTTGATCCCGCTCACTGGACTCGGCACAATATAGTAAACGTTTACTATAACCTTCTTGAGGAGAAAATCATGGCAATGCCGACCGAAATGGAAATCTATCTGTTCGATTTACGCGGTTATCTGCTGCTGGAAGGCGCTCTCAGTAAGGAGGAAGTCGCAGAACTCAACGCAGGTATCGACAACATTCTGCCGCTCAAGCGCGGCGAGTGGGCAGGTTACGTTCACGGCCACGCCTTCAGCGACAACGATGGCATCAACTTGCAGCAGATTTACGAAGGCGGCGCGCCGTTCGAGCGTTTGATCGACCATCCCTCATGGATCGACAAGGTGAAATACTTTGTCGGCGGCGCAGGCACGTTCGACGAGAATCCCTCACCGCTCTTTATTGACGAGGACTTCGCCAACATACGCGGCGCGGGCGGTGCGATTGGCCTCCATTCGGGTGGCGCTGAAGGCGTCAAGCGCACTCAGTATCGTTTCATGAATGGCAAATTCATGTGCGGGCAGATCAACATCCTGATGGCGCTGACCGACATCGGCCCCGGCGACGGGCCGACGATGGTCATCCCCGGCAGCCATAAATCGAATTTCACCCATCCTGAGCAGGGCAAGCGCATGATCGGCGGTGATCGGCAGTCGGTCGATGGCGTGGTCGGCGCGGTCGAGATGTACATGAAAGCAGGCGATGCGCTGCTGTTCGTCGATTCGATTGGGCATGGCTCCGCCGAGCGCACCAATCCCGGCGAGCGCCGGATTATCGTCTTTCGCTACGGGCCAGGCTGGGGTAATTTCCGGCACGGCTACGAAGTCTCGCCGGAACTAGCCGCGCGTCTGACACCCGAACGGCGACAGATCGTCAAGCCACAGGATTTGCTCCCGCGTACACCGCAGAAGCAGTAACAGACAGTAACACGCTTATTTACGATGCAGCTTAAAGGCACAGCATGACCCAAGTGACCATCCCCTCGCTTCCTGAGCAACCGCACTGGCATGGTGGCGCACCCGTGAGTTGGAGTTTCAGTGAGAATGTCCTCACGATTACCGCTGGGGCGAAAACCGATTGGTTCCTCGATCCCGATGGCGCGATCAACATTCTCAACGCGCCTGCCTACCTGTTCAACGTCGATCAGCCGTGTATGCTCAAGGCGCGGGTGAGCGCTGAACACGCTTCCACCTACGACGCGGGTGTGCTGACGGTCTATCAGGACGATCAGACCTGGGCGAAGCTCTGCCTTGAACTCTCGCCACAGGGACAAGTGATGGTCGTCTCGGTCGTGACTAAAGGCGCGTCGGACGACTGCAACTCGGTACCGATCACGGAATCGTCGGTTTATTTCCGCGTCGCCAAGCTCGACAAAGCCTTCGCCTTCCACTACTCGCTCGACGGCCAGTTCTGGAATCTCGTCCGCTACTTCACGCTGGGCGGCCAAAAGCAGTCGGCGCTCGGCTTCATTGCGCAGTCGCCGACAGGCCAAAGCTGCACCGCGACCTTCAGCGAGATCGTCTACCTGCCGCAGAAACTCGGCAACGTTCGCACAGGCGAATAGCTCATCTTCTCAACCAAATTTCCTGTAGGGGCGCAGCGCGCTGCGCCCTTTTCTATCTTTGTGATCCAGGGCAAACGCATCAAAATCAGATGGAAAGTCACAAAGGGTCACAAGGAATCGTAGGGACGGCATTGATGCCGTCCGCTCTGCCGGACGCGATCAATCGCGTCCCTACAAAATCCGTATCGCCTTTCATGACCCGAACATAAATTTGATGCGTTTGCCCTGCTTTGTGATCTCTATGTGCTGGCAGACGTTTGACGAAAGGAGTAAAACCATAAGCAAACAGATCGCTTGACGAAGGAAAACCGACCGATGTCCACCTTAACCAGTTCACCCGCCTGGCAAGCGCTGGAACAGCACTACCAGGAGATCAAAGACGTGCAGATGCGCGACCTGTTCGCGCAAGACTCGCAGCGCTTCGAGCATTTTTCGCTTAAGTTCAATGACATCCTGTTCGACTACTCGAAAAACCGCGTCACCGCCAAAACCATGTCGCTGCTGCTCGATCTGGCGCGGCAGGCCAACCTGAGTCAGCGTATCGAAGCGATGTTCACCGGGCAGAAGATCAACGTGACTGAAGATCGCGCCGTGCTGCACATCGCCCTGCGCAACCGCTCCAACCGCCCGATTCTGGTCGATGGCGTGGACGTGATGCCGGAAGTCAACCGCGTACTCGGCAAGATGCGCAATTTCAGCGAGTCGGTGCGCAGCGGCGAATGGAAAGGCTACACCGGCAAGCCAATCACCGATGCGGTCAACATTGGCATTGGCGGCTCGGATTTGGGGCCGAAAATGGTCACGCTTGCCCTCGCCCACTATGCCAAACCCGACCTCGGCGTTCACTTCGTCTCCAACGTCGATGGGACGGACATGGCCGAGACACTCAAACACCTTAACCCGGAAACGACGCTGTTCCTGATCGCCTCCAAGACCTTCACGACGCAGGAAACCATGCTCAACGCCAATTCCGCGCGCGCGTGGTTTCTGGCGACCGCAAAGGACGAAAGCGCGATTGCCAGGCACTTCGTCGCCCTATCGACCAACACGGAGAAGGTCAGGCAGTTCGGCATCGACCCCAACAATATGTTCGAGTTCTGGGATTGGGTCGGCGGGCGCTACTCGCTCTGGTCGGCGATTGGGCTGTCAATTGAACTGGCTGTCGGCGCGAACAACTTCGAGCAGTTGTTACGCGGGGCGTTCAAGGTTGACGAGTATTTCCGCACGACGCCCTTTGAGCAGAACATCCCGGTGATTATGGGGCTGCTCGGCATTTGGTACAACAACTTCTTCGGCGCGCAAACGCTGGCGGTGCTGCCTTACGATCAGTATCTCTCGCGCTTCGCCGCCTATTTCCAGCAGGGCGACATGGAGAGCGACGGCAAAAGTGTCACGCTCGACGGCACGAAGGTCGATTACAGCACCGGGCCAATCCTGTGGGGCGAACCGGGAACCAACGGTCAGCACGCCTTCTATCAACTGATCCATCAGGGAACCAAGCTAATCCCGTGCGATTTCATCGCCCCAGCGCAGACGCTTAACCCGCTCGGCAACCACCACACTATCCTCATCGCCAACTTTCTCGCGCAAACCGAGGCGCTGATGAAGGGCAAAACGCCCGACGAAGTGCGCCAGGAGTTCGCGGCGGCAGGGAATACTCACCCATCGAATATGCTGGTGGCAGCGAAAACCTTCGCAGGCAACAAGCCGTCGAACTCGTTCCTGATGAAGCAGTTGAACCCGGAGACGCTCGGTTCGCTGATCGCGCTTTACGAGCACAAGATTTTCACGCAGGGGACGATCTGGAACATCAACTCGTTCGATCAGTGGGGCGTTGAACTCGGCAAGCAGTTGGCGAAGGCAATTGAGCCGGAACTGGCCGGAGACGCTCCCGTGACGACGCACGACTCCTCGACTAATGGGCTGATCAACTACTTCAAGCAGATTCGCTAATCACATCAACCGTAGGGGCATCGCGCGATGCTCCTATCATGATTCAAGAGCAGCCAATCAAGGGCAGGTCTGTGACCTGCCCCTACGAAAGCTAAATCGATGTGTGGTAGGCCAGCGGACGAGACAAGTCTCGTCCCTGCGAAAGCGGCTAGTGTCGTCTAGCCTTCGGGTTTCGGCTCGCCGCGCAGCGAGCCAATGCCCGCGCGGAGCAGCACCGCCGCGATCAGGGCGATCAGGCACAGGCCGACGAACTGGATCGAAATCTGGATCGCCAGTGGAATGAGCGCGACGACAAAACCGCCGCCACTGACGAGCGCTAGCTTTTGCAGATGCGCGCGTTCCAGCCGCGTTTTGGCCGCGCCTGCTTCCTCTTCCTGAATACGCGGCCAAAAACGCGACAAATCCCAGGCGGCCAGCGCAGCGATCAGGCCGAGCAGGATCAGCGAGTTCGAGGCCTGTTCGAGCGCGTTGGCCGCCGCCAGCCCCACAAAAGCGATCATCAAGACCGTGCGCAGCGGATTCCAGAGGCGGACTTCCAGCACGATCCAGATCACGCCAAAGACCAGCGCCGCGCCCGCCGTGACGTATTCCTGCGAGCCGACAAAGAGAACGGCGAAGACCAGCGCCGCAATCCCGATGAGTCCGAACTGAAGCTGCCGAATCACCAGCCTACCCTCAACTGCTGCGCCATTGCCTGCCGAATAATACTTTCGAGCGGCTGATCGACACGCCAATCGACCACCTGCGCCCCGCTCTGGCGCAACTGACGGAGCATGAGCGTGCGCTCGGCCTGAGCTAAACGAGTCGCTGCGCCGGACGGATCGCCCGCGAGCGCCGCTTCGTAGGCAACCGGATCGGGGCTGATGACGAGCACGGCGTAACCATTGGCGCGCATCCGCGCGATGACCGGAGTATCTTCAGGCATGAGCGCGCTGATGAGGACGATCTGCGACTTGGCCGGAAACAGGCGCGTCGGCAGATTGGTCAGGCTATCGAGCGCATAGTTGAAGCCGGGCGTGGCGCGCGCCAGCGCCTTAAGAATGCGATCATGCTGCAAGCGACCATAGCCGGGAAAAACGCGGCTGATGCCGGAACCGTAGATCAACAAGCTGACGCGGTTACCATCGTCGAGGAAGTTTTCGGCGAGCGCCGCCGCTGCTTTGGCGGAATGCTCGAAAAGCGAATCCGTGCCCGTCGAGACGTTGGTACGCTCGCGGGCATCGACAATCAGGCCGACATCGGCAACGCGCTCCTGCTCGAAAACGGTAGTGAACAACTCGCTCTCGGAACGCGCCGAGAGCTTCCAGTTGATCTGGCGCTGCGGATCGCCTGCCTGATACTCGCGCACGCCCCAGAAGTCGATGCCGACGCCGCCCTGTCGCGCCGCAATTGGCCCGGCAAAACCGCGCGTCTGCGGCGGACGGATACGAATACGGTCGAGCTTGGGATAGCGCGGGTGAATCACCAACCGCGCCGACGTGCGGATCGACTGCGCCTGCTCGAAAAAATGCAGGAAATCGCGGGCGTAAACCTGCACCTCGTAGCGATCATACTCGCCGCGTTGAGCCTCAATGGTATACTCGATCTCGACCGACCCGCCTTCCGGCAGCGTGACGACGCGGGCGGTCGTGCCCTCACTTTTGGTAACACCGCGCGGCAGTACGTCGCGCACGACCAGTTCGTCAAGCGCCGCGCCCTCGTTGATCAGGGTGAGCCTGATATTGATCGGCGTGTCCTGCGGCGCGTAGTCGGGAAAAACCTCGCGCGTGACCTTGAGCCGGAGCGCTTCCGGTCGATCCCAAACAGCAGCAAGCAAATAGGCAAACAGCGGGATCGTCAGCACCAATATGCTGCTGTTGAGCGCGGCAAGGCCGACGAGCACGAGCGCGAAGATTAACGCGAGCAGAACGACAAACGGCGATCTCACGGGCGCTCGTTTCGCAGCACCGGAACCGGGACAGACTGCACAACTTCGTTGAGGATGCGGTCGGCAGCTTGCGGGACTGACCATAAATCGGGGCGCAGGAGCAGGCGATGCGTCAGCGCGGGCTTGACGAAGCGCTTCACGTCGTCGGGCAGAACGAAAGTGCGCCCCTGAATCGCAGCCCAGGCGCGGCTCAATTTGAGCAAGGCGAGCGTGCCGCGCGGACTCGCGCCGACGGCGACCTGTCCGTGATTGCGCGTCTTTCCGGTCAGGTTGACGAGATACTGCTCCAAATCCTCATCGACAAACACGTCCTCGACCTGCCGCTGCATCGCCATCAAATCGTCGGCGCTGCCAACGACTTGCAGCGCTTGATCCTCCTGCTTGCGCTCGCGGCGGCGATGGATGATCTCTTTCTCCTCGTCCGGGCTGGGATAGCCGACCGAAAGCTTGATCATGAAGCGATCCAACTGGGCTTCGGGCAGCGGAAAAGTTCCCTCGTACTCAATCGGGTTTTGCGTGGCGATGACGAGAAACGGCTCTGGCAGCTTCATCGTCTCGCCTTCCACCGTGACCTGCCGCTCCTGCATGGCTTCGAGCAGCGCCGACTGCGTGCGCGGCGAGGCGCGGTTGATCTCGTCGGCCAGCACGACATGAGCGAAGATCGGCCCCTCGCGCAGCACGAACTTGCCTTCTGCCCGATCAAAGACGTAGCCGCCCGTGATGTCACCGGGGAGCAAATCGGGCGTGAACTGGATGCGCCGGAACGACATGCCCAGCACCGAGGCAAAGCTGTTGGCGATCAGGGTTTTCGCCAAACCGGGATAATCTTCGAGCAGGATGTGACCGCCCGACAGAAAGGCACACATCATCTGGTGCAGCACGTCATTTTTACCAACGACGGCTCGGCTTACCTCGCCAATGATCTGCTCGGTGAGCGCGGCGACGTTGACTTCAGGATTCGCCTGTATTTCCGGCATAAATACTCTCCAAATGGCTTTCGACAAAGGCAATCACTTCATTGACCAGCCGCTCGACCTGTGGATCGGATGGCTGATCCGCCTGCCCGATCAGCCGCCGCAGTGAGAACAGCGCCGTCTGCCCTCGATTGGGCACGGCTTCCTGATAATCCGGCGACTCGCGCTGGCGGAACAGATCACGAATGCCGTCGGGCAGACGAAGCTCGCCGCTCTTGATCAGCGCCTCGACCTCGAACGGCTTGATCGCGCGCTCATAGGCGAGAATGTTCAAAATTAGGCGACGCGATTCCGAGATGAACAGGTTGCGCGAGAAGCGGCTGGCATAAACGTTGACGCAGAGACGCTGCCAGTGCTGGTAGCGTGTATCCGCCGAGGTTTTCGGAGCCTGCCTGCCCCCACCCGTCGATCTCAGGTGGACGCTGGAGAGCGTATTCAAGGCGATCACGAACAGGATCACGAGCAGGATGGCGATAAAGACCTGCTGCGAGAGACTGTTGATCATCAAGCCGCAGACCCAGACAAAGTAATAGATCGGCACGATGATCGTGTCGCGGACGGTATTCCAGAAAAGCAGCGTCAGCGCGGCGAAGATCACAAAGACGAGCACGAAGGCCAGCACGATGCGCGTTTTGTTGACCGTCATGCGAGTTTCGCTCCGCCAATCGCGTTCACGATGTCGGTCAGCGCGCCGAGCGCGACCGCTTCGTCAGCGTCGGTCGTCGGCAGACTGCCGTAGCGCACCTGCTCGAACAGGCGCGTCAGGGTGCGAATCGCTTCGCTCGGCAGTCCTCGGCTGATCAGTTCATCCTCGAACTCGCGCACAGTCATAGTGTCCTCGCGGGCGATGCCGCGCTGCTCTCGGACGACGCGCATCATCTCCTGATAACAGCGGATCACCGTGTATTTGAGGTCGCCGCCCGCCTGAATCGACTCGATGGTGCTTTGCGCGGCTTCGACCAGCGCGATCATGGTCAGATCGGCTTTGGGTTGATTGCGGTTGCGCAGCCAGAAGATCAGCAGGATTACGGCGATCACGGCAGCGGCGAAAACAGCGATCACGGCGACAGTCAGCCAGGGCGGAGGCTCGGTCGGAAAGACAGACGGCGGAATGCCATTGGATTCAGGTGGTGGCTGCGCACCGAGCGCCGCTTCAGTCGTCTGCTGATTGGGAGGCGGCGGGTGATCCTGAATGTACTGCGCGATCAGAAGCAGGATGATGATCAGGATGACGTTGCCAATTAGCCGCCTGCGCCCGTTGGGTGTCAGCAGCGAGTAGACGATGTAAACCGGAACCAGCACCAAGACCAGCGCCATCCCACCGCGAAAGAGTGTATCGAACAGGTCGTCGTTGCTCAGCGCGGGCGCAGCGGCGGCGGTATTGGGCTGCGCCTCGTCCAGCGAGAACGGCTGCCCCTGAAATAAGACCTGACGGGGCAGGCTCATCGCCAGAAGCAGAATTAGGAGCGCCGCTCCCGACAGCAGGATCAGCGCGCTGCGTCTCGATTTGCTCATCATTCCTCTTTGAACCGGACGCCGATTATACCCGCTTCAGCAGCAGTTCCCACGAACCAATCTGTGGGCTAACCAGCGGACGCGCTAAAGCCCGTCCCGACAACGTTCTCGTTCGGAGTTGACGGCGGCGCGGACGCTCGTTAAGATTCGACCTTTCAATGGAAATACACGCACGCTTACGCTCAGGTTCAGTCCTATGACATTCCGGGTAGCGATTATTGGCGCGGGTTCGATGGGTACGACGCACGCGGCGGGCTGGCAGCATACCGACGCGGAAATCGTCGGGATTGTGGCGACCGATTCCACACGCGCTCAGCCGCTCGCGGATCGCGTGGGCGCGAAAGTCTATCCGTCGCTCGACGCGATTCTGCCGGACTGCGACGTGGTTGATCTGTGCGTGCCGACGCCGCTGCACCGCGACATGACGCTCAAGGCGGCGGCGGCGCACAAACACGTTCACTGTGAGAAGCCGATTGGCCGCACTTATCAGGACGGACTCGATATGATCGCGGCCTGCGAGCAAGCGGGCGTGCGCCTGTTCATCAGCATGACGACGCGCTTCTTCCCCGAATATAAAGCGGTGCATGATCGGGTCGCGGCGGGCGAGATTGGCAAGCCCGCCACAATCCGGCTGACGCGGTGCAGCTATAAGCCGCTGATGACGACGCGCAACTGGTTCAGCGATTACGTGCAGTCGGGCGGGCCGCTGCTCGACCTGATGATCCACGATTACGACTTCGCGTTGTGGTTAGCCGGAGATGTCGAGCGGGTGTATGCGCGCAGCGTCGCCAGCCGCGATCCGAATGCTACGGGCGACTACGCTCAAGTGCTGCTGCGCTTTCGCTCCGGCGCGATTGGGCACATCGAAGGCGGTTGGGCGTATCCGCCGCCGCTGTTCCGGCGCAAAATCGAGGTCACTGGCGAGCAAGGACTGATCGAGTGGGAATCGGACGGCTCCGCGCCGCTGGTCGCGCACCTGAAAGCGGAGTCGAACGCCATTGCCGAGGTTGGCCTGCCGCTCAGTCCGCTCGATGAAGACCCCTACACCGCGATCATCCGCCATTTCTATGCCGCGCTGATCCACGATCAGCCGTTTTCGGTCACGCCAGAAGAGTCGCTGGCGGCGCTCGAAGTCGCGCTGGCGGCGCTCGAATCAGCCCGGAGCGGCCAGCCTGTCACCCTGCCCCGGAGATCATAACGATGCGCATCGCTCTGCTGAGTTTCGCCCACGTCCACACCGAAACCTACATCGCCTGCCTGCGCACGATTCCCGATGTCGAGATCATTGGTGCGGCGGACGATGACGCCGAGCGCGGACGGTCGATGACAGCGAAGGTCGGGCTGCGCTATTCCCCATCGTATGAAGCGCTGCTGGCGGAAAAACCGGACGGCGTGGTGATCTGCTGTGAGAACACACGTCACCGCGAACTGATCGAGCGGGCGCTGGCGGCGGGCGTCCCGTACATCCTGTGCGAGAAGCCGCTGGCGACGACGATGGAGGACGGTCAAGCGATTGTCAAGGTGGTTGAGGCCGCCCATGCGCACCTGATGATCGCCTTCCCGCTGCGCTTCAGCGCGCCGATGCGTGACGCGCGCCAGATGATCGTCAGCGGCAAGCTGGGCAAGCTGTACGGCTGCAACACGACCAATCACGGGCAGAACCCGACGCGAATCCGCTCGTGGTTCACGGATAAGCGGCTGTCCGGCGGCGGCGCGGTCATGGATCACACGGTTCACATGGTCGATGCGCTGCGCTGGATTACGGGGTCGGAGATTGTCGAATTGTACGCCGAGGCGGGCAATTTATTCCCGCAGTCCGGCATCGAGATCGACACGGCGGGCACGCTGATGTTCACGTTCGCCAACGGCGCGTTCGTCGGTCTGGATTGTAGTTGGAGCCGCCCCACGATTTACCCGACGTGGGGCGACTTCAAGATCGATTTTGTCGGCGAACGCGGCCTGATCACGGTCGATGCGTTCGCGCAGCAAATTACGACGTATCGGCAGTCGCTCGGTCGCCCGACCGGGGATTTCTGGGGATCGGACACCGATCAGGGCATGATCAACGAGTTCGCCGCCAGCATCCGCGAGGGACGCGCACCGTCGGTAACAGCATACGATGGCTTGAAAGCGACCGAAGCGGCGGTTGCCGCGTACCTGTCGGCGGAAACGCATCAAGTGGTGAAGATGCCGCTGTAACACCCCTCTATCCCCGGCCCTTTCGCGCGAACAAGTTCGCATTGCGCAAGCGGGGAGCAAGGGAGAAGGACAATACCTCAACGAATTGACAACGGACGGGACAAGTCCTGTCCCTACACAAACCACAGGGCGCACACATAGGTGCGCCCCTACGAAATGCACGATTATTTCAGCGCGTCAGTTAGCGTCTTGATGTTGGCCTGCATCATGTGAAGGTAGGTGTCGCCGCTCGAACCGGGATCGCCGAGTGCGTCGGTGTAAAGCGCCTGCACGACGCTGACCCCCGCTTCACTGGCGATCTGGTTGGCAAGCGCGTCACTGGAGACATTTTCGAGAAAGACCGCCTTGACGCTCTTCGACTTGATCGTATCGATCAGCGCGGCAACCGACTGCGGATCGGGTTCCAGCCCGGTCGCGCCGCCGGGCAGCACCACTCCGGCGATCTGGAAGCCGTAGCGGGTGGCGAAATAGCCCATCGCGTCATGATTGGTGACGAGGACGCGGTTGGCAGCGGGGACGCTGGCGAAATCGGTGAACATCTCGGCATCCAACTGCTGCAACTGAGCGATGTAGTTGCCCGCGTTGGTGTTGAAGGTGTCGGCGTCAGCGGGATCAGCAGCGATGAAAGCGTCACGGATGTTGAGCGTGTAGACGATCACGTTGGCGACGTTCTGCCACATGTGCGGGTCACACTCGCCGATCTCTTCGCCGGGCTGGGGCGCGCCGCATTGATAGCTGCCGGAAACGCCCAAAATCTGCGGCGTTTCGGGCGCGGACGCATCGGCGCGCGCTTCAATCGAGAGAAATTTCTGGATCGGCAAGCCCTGCGTCACCGTGATTACCTTGCCTTTTGTCCCTGAATCGGCAATCAACTTGTCGAGGAACTGTTCCAGCCCAACGCCGTTGACGAGGATCAGATCGGCGTCAGCGATCTTCTGGACATCGGCGGGCGTCGGCTCGTAGGAATGCACGTCGCCGTTGGTCGGCACGAGCGCATCCACGTCGATCTTGTCGCCGGCGACGTTTTTGGCGATGTCTTGAATAATGGTGATGCTGGCGACGGCCTTGAGCTTACTCGCCTGAGCGTGAACCGCTCCAAAGACTAGCAGCGCCATGACCACGACGAACACGAATACACGAACACTTTTCACTGGACTCTCTCCTGAGTGAATAGAGACAGCCCTTTGCGCCGTGATCGGCGGTTGGCTACAATCACGAATGCGCAATGGCTGTCAAAATCCCAACCGATCCGACACCTTGTGCCGAGCGCGTGGATGGCAGTCCACGCGCTCAACTCTTACACCATATGTTCAGCATCTCCGCTAAACATAATCACCGCCAGGTTAAGCAGTAGCTTCCTCCGGCTCGCGCACGTGGATAAAGCCCCAGACCAGACCACGTTTGGGCGCGAATAAATACGCCAGCAGGAACAGGAACGTCATTGTCAGCACGATGGCCGCGCTCGACGAGACACTCAAATGCCACGACAGGAAAATTCCCAGTACGCCGGAGAAGCAGCAGATTACCGACGAAATGACCATCATCCAATGGAGACGGCGCACGAGCAGATAGGCAGTCGCGGCAGGCGTGACCATCATCGCGGCGATCAGAATCACGCCGACTGCTTGAATGGCGATCACGGCGGTCAGCGCCAGCATGAGCAGGAGTAGATAGCGCAGCCCCTCGACCGGATAGCGCAGCGCCGCGCCGAGCGCCGGATCGAAGGAGACAATCAGCAGTTCCTTGTAGAAAATACGCACCAACAGCAGCACGACCAGGCCGACGACGAAAATCACGGCTAAATCCTGCCCGTTGAGCGCAAGAATGTTGCCGACCAGCAGTTCTTCCAAATCGACGGCGGTGACTTTATGGAGCGAGAGAATCGCCAAACCGAGCGCCAGCGCTCCCGTAAAGACAATGCCGATGGCGGTATCCTCGCGCAGTTTGCCGCCGCGCGTGAAAAAGCCGATCACGAGCGCGGTGATGCTCGCCGCTATCGCCGCGCCAAGCAGCAGCGGGCCATGCACGCCGCCGCTCAGATAGGCAATGGCGACCCCCGGCAAAATCGCGTGACCGAGCGCGTCGGTCAGAAAGGCCATACCGCGCACGACGACGTAACTGCCAACCGTCCCGGCGACGACGCCAAGAATCAACATCGTCAGCAAGGCGTTCTGCATGAAGGTGTAACTCAAGGGCTTGCAGATGAGCGTCTGGATGGCGGGATTGCCGCACACGTCGATCATCAGGTATGCTGATCCGTCAACATGATCACTTCGCCGTTTGAATGCCAGATCGCCATCTGACTGCCAAAAGCCGCCGCCATGATCTCCGGCGTAAAGACTGCTTCGGGCTTGCCGTAAGCGAGCAGGCGCTTGTTGAGCACCATGAGCGTATCAAAGTGTGTCGAGACGAGATTGAGATCGTGGGTCGCCAGCACGACGGTTACGCCTTCGTCGCGCAGGCGGTCGAGAATCTCGAACAGCGTTTGCTGTGCCGCCGCATCGACGCCGCTGAACGGCTCATCGAGCAGCAGGATGCTGGCTCCCTGCGCCAGCGCGCGAGCAATGAATACACGCCGCTTCTGCCCGCCGGAAAGCTCGCCAATCTGCCGATTGCGGTAATCGGCGAGGCCGACTCGTTCGAGCGCCCGAAGCGCCGCCTGCTGATGCTGGCGACCGGGCAGACGCAGCCAACCAATCTGGCGCGCCAACCCCATCACCACAACGTCCATGACCGAAACCGGGAAATCCCAATCCACGTCCTCGAACTGCGGCACGTAAGCGACTGTCTGCCGTCCCTCGCGCTGGCCGTGAATCCAGACCTCGCCGCCAGAAACGCGCATCAAGCCCATAATCGCCTTAAAGAGTGTCGATTTGCCTGCGCCGTTCGGCCCAACCAGCGCGACACGCTTGCCCGCCTCGATCTCGACGCTGACGTGCTGCACGGCATCGATGCGACCATAGCCCGCGCTCAGATTTTGCAGCCGAATGGCAATCGGCTTCACTGCTTTCATCACCAATGTTCACATCCTTATTGAGACTAAATATCAATTATAGTCGGACTTGGCGATCTCGCAAGCGTGGATTGCCGTCATTTACAGACGCGGCGACTCGGCGCGATCTGCGCCCATCGCCGTGACGCGGCGATAAGATTTGTGCGTGTGGGGTAAGTAAAACGGTTGCAAATGCTGCTGAAACGGAGTCAGCGCTTCAGCAGCATCAATGTGAGGATATGCCGGGCTGCGCTAGCCTAGTTAACGCCAGTTATGGATAACGATTTTGAGGGAGAATTTCTGTGTAGGGGCACGACATGTCGTGCCCCTACGGACAGGCTCTATCCGAAACTAAGGTTAGTCAGGAAACGGACGCTTCGGAATCGGCGAGCGCCGCTTCCAATTCGTCAAGGATAGTCAGCAGATCGAGCGGGAGCTTGGCGGTATAGCGCGGCTGCTCGGACGGATCGGCGGGGATTTTCGAGCGGCGCGGTGCCCAATCGAGCCAAACGCTGACGATGCCGAGATCGTTCGCGCCTTTCACGTCGCGCGCGAGATTGTTGCCGACCATGACGACGCGACTATAATCCTGCGGCTCAATTGCCAGTTGACGGAGCGCGTGATGGAAAATCTTGGCGTCCGGTTTCTGGACGCCAACCGTTTCTGAGATGGCATATACGTCAAACAGATCGTAAACGCCGTGCGGCGTCAGGTTGTTGACAAAGGTGTCCACCGGGCCGTCGGCAACGAGGGCGAGCTTATAGCCCCGCAGCTTCAATTCACGCATCAGATCACCCGCGCCGGGGATCAGATCGGCTTTGAGCGAGACTTCGCGCTCGTCTTTGACTTCGGTTGCCTCATCGACGAGCGTATCGCCGCAGTCGAGGCAGATTGCCAGAATTTTTTGGGACACGATGGCTCCTGAGTGTTAGTCAATGCGCAGCCTGAAGCGGAAAACGGCGTCATCCTCGAACCACATCGGGAAATTTGTTCCCCAGACGTTGTTATAGAGATTGACGTGAACGCCGCCGTGCATCTCCGGGACGCGGTTATGAAAATTGAGTAACGAACGCTGACCCGGCGCGACTAGCGGCGCATCAAGCGAGGTGAGTTCGAACGTGCCGTGCGGATCGCGGTAGGTGACCTTCTGGTCAATGGCGTGGAGCGTGCGCGCGCCCCTGCTGACGACATCGCGCGGGTTGACGGGTCGCCCCAGCTTCTCGAAGCGCCAACCATCTTCGACCTCGGCGTGCGGCACGAACGAGAGCCAGAAGGCTTCCGGCTGACGATTGGCAGGCTTGCCGAACCACGCCAGCGTAATCTCGATTTCCTCATCGGCGAGCGCGTATTCGAGCGTCAGGCGCTGCGGCGCGCCGAACTGCCCGGCAGCATTCGGCAGCGCCAGATCGAATTGAAGGCGATTTTCACCTGTCTGCGCTGCTGCGGTCACGCTCGGCAGCCAGGCTTGATGTTCTTTGGTCGGCAGTCCCGGTTTGGTGAAATCCTCGAAGCCCCACCACGCGACATCCTCGCGGTCACGATTGCGATTGTACTGCACCCAGAAACGGTCGTAATCGTCCGAGCCGAACGTTTCGTACTGGATCAGGGCGAGTGGATACTCATGGCTCGACCAGACGTAAGACGAACCGCGCTTGAGCAGGTGCGTGATCGCGCCCATCTGCGGATCAAAGCTGAGTTCCAACTGCGACGAGCGCAGGATCAGGTTCGCCGGGATGGTTCCGGTGACGACAGGCGGTGCGGACGGCGCGATCTCGGCAAGGCGCGTTTCAGCTTCATCGCCGAGCGCCGTTCCCGCCAGCGCCTTGAGCGCCTGATCGACGTAAGCACGCTGCTCCGTCCACGAGGCTTCAAAATGCTGACCACGTTCGCTCTGGCGCAGCTTAACGAGATCAGCCTGCGTGTACAACTCGTGGTCGGCCAAGTGCATCTTTTCGTCCAGACCCCACGTATGCTCCGGGATTTGGATCAGCGCATCACTGAACTGATCGACGCGGGCGCGGTCATCGTCGTTGAGCGAGCGATCCAACCATTCGCGACGCAAGCGCGAGAGTTCACGATAGCGGCGGACTTTGGTCGGGTCGGTGCCTGCGCCGTGAATCCAGGTGTCGCCAATTTCGGAAGTAATCACGGGCAGCGTGTCGCGCACGCCGTCGAGCGCCTGAGCAAACGCATCGAGCGATGAGGCGATCACCTGCGCACCGGGAGCTTCTTCGCTTACCTTGCGATAGGTCGCGCTAATGTC
>DASZXN010000652.1:0-2629 GCA_035545875.1 Phototrophicaceae bacterium | reverse complement strand
AACACGACCACCGGGATGTCCAGCAGAATCAGGCGGATGCCGACCTGCCGCAGAAAACCGACGATCACCGGAGCGACGCGCGTGATCGGCGCGCCCGCGATGTAGGCCATATCCGAAAACGAGAGCTTGAGCGGCGTGCTTTGCAGCGCGTTGACAACCACGTAGACCTGCACGACCAGCACCAGCCAGGTGAAGCCGATCAACAGGATGCCGGATGTCTGCGGCTGAAGCAGCTTGCCGATATTGCCTGCCGTTTCAAACGTGAACGAGCCAACCGTCCACAGCCAGAACAGGCCGATCAGCACGAGGTAAAGCACGTACAGGTTTTGCGAGAGCGAGGCGTCCTGTGAGCGATAGCCGAGCACGCGCAGCCAGAAGATCAGCGTATCTTTAAGCTGCCGCCAGCGCAGCCAGAAGAGGGAGCGAACGTCAACCAGCATTTAGCGCTTCCTTTTGGCTTTCTTGGCGGCGCGCTGTTCTTCGATGCTGGAGATGGTTTCTTCCTCCGCTTCGCGCCCTTCTTCCTCGACCTCAGTTTCGCCTTCGTCTTCGCTGCCTTCATCGTCGTCAAGTTCTGCGGCGCGCAGCCCCTTGCGACCACGCTTCGCCAGAATCGCCGCGCGCAGCAGATTGTCGAGCGTCAGGTCGTTCTTGACGCCCAGTTTCCTGCGCATGTCGTCGGGCGTGCCAGAGGCGATGACCTCGCCCTGCTCCATGATGAAGTAGCGATCCGGGTAGGCGTCGGGCGGCAGTTGGTGGCTGCTCAGGAGGATGGTCATGCCATCGGTGCGATGGCGATTGAGTTCGACCCAGAGTTCGTCCGCCGAGACCGGATCGAGCGGGCCAAGCGGCTCGTCGAGCAGCAGAATTTTCGGCCCGACCAGCAGCGCCATGCACAGCGCCAGCTTGTAGCGCATCCCGCGCGAGAACGTGAAGGGGAAGGCATTTTTGTTGGTCAACAGGCCATAACGGTCGAGCAGGTCTTCGGCGTGCGTTTCCCAGTCATCGAGGCGGTGCGCCTGCGCGTTGAACTGCAAATGCTCCCACGCGGTCAGTTCGTCGTAAAATGGCGGCGTATCCGGCACGAGGATGATGTGCTTGCGCACGAAGCGCTCGTTGTGATCGAGGCGTTCGCCCATCAGCAGGACTTCGCCATCCGTCGGGCGCGTCCAGCCGGAAATACATTTGAGCAGAGTCGATTTGCCGGCGCCGTTGCGCCCGACCAACGCGATCAACTCGCCGCCCTCGACCGTAAACGAGACTTCACTCAGCGCGTGCAACGAGCCGTAGCGATAGCTCACGTCGGTAACTTTGAGCAGCGGCGCTTTATCATCCGCCATGTGTTCTTCCTCATGCAATGGTCTTGAAGAAGCGTATTGTACAGCGTGAGCGCGCGCTTTGTCTATGTTACTTGAGAGCAAAAGCATTAAGGAAGATGTGTGGAAGGCAGGTTGTTTAAGGGTAGATCAAGCAGCACGCGCGTGAACTGGCTGGCAGCGCTCTCGACCGTCAGCGAGCCGCCGATGACGGCCATCATTGTGCTGTGCAGCGCCAGCCCGTGACCGCCGTGCGCATCGCTGCGCCTGCCCTGCTCCAGACCGACGCCGTTGTCCTCGATAGCAATCGACAGGCCGGCTTTGCGCGCCACTTCGACGCACAACCGCAGCGGGCGTTTTGGTTGATCGCCGCGCCCGTAGACCGCCGCGTTGCGCATGGCTTCGCGGGCGGCGTAGTAGACGACTTCCGCCGTCAGCAGCGGGATCGTCTGCGCCTCGGCTTCCGCCGCCGGATCGACTGTCCAGGTTACGGCGTCAAAGGCGCTTGCCAGTTCGTCGTCGAGCGCTTTACGCAGCGCGGGAATCAGGCCAAGCCGCGCGACATCCGGCGCGGAAGCACTCGGCAGATCATAGAGCAAGTCGGAAATCTGGTGATGCACGTCGGCCAACTGCTCGACGATGCTGGCCTGATCGGGCGGCAGAGTCAGCATGGCGGCGTGCAAGCGCGGCAGCACTTCGTCGTGCAAAATCCGGCGCGTGCGCCGATCCACAACCTGATTTTGCGCCAAGCGTTGCCTCTGCAACGCCATCAAGCGCCGCGACATTTCGGCGCTGGCCTGCGTGTCGATCAGGCGCTCACCGCTGGCGCGGGCGATCTCGATCTCTTCCTGCGTGTACAGGCCGCCGTTGCGCTTGTCGCCCAGCAGCAGCACACCGATCAAGCCGCGCTCACTCCAGAGCGGTACTGCCCACGACGCGCCGCCATATTCCGCCGGATCAACCGCCACGCAAATCGTCTGCGGCGTGAAGCGCGCGGCCAGATCGCGCGGCGCGACCATCTTGATCTGCGCGGGATAAGCGATCCCCTGCCCGATCAGCGGCGCGAACGCGCCCAGCGGCAGCAGAAAGGCGCTGCTCGCGCCCAGCACCTCGTCGCAGAGGGCGTAAAACGGCGCGGAGAGGTCGAAGGCGGGCGGCAGCATAGTCATGTAGTCGTAGAGGCGCTGACTGCTCACAAAGGGGCGCAGATGCTCGATGTAGCGCTCGCGCTCGGCATAGGAACTGCGGCTGAAGAGCGCGTAAAACAGCGTGATCATGAGCGCGGTCAGTAGAATCGGGTAAATCGGCGCGGC
>DASZXN010000651.1:0-3289 GCA_035545875.1 Phototrophicaceae bacterium | reverse complement strand
GCTGAAAGACAGCGATCTGAATTTCCCAGCCTCCTTCAGGGGGCTTGAATTCCTAGCCCGATGCTTCAGCGTCGGGCGATGATGGGCAACGTGCGGAGATTGATACCGGAGCGGAAATCAAAAACGCGCCGAGCGAGCATCATGCTTGGCGCGCTGTTCTGCATCATCTACGGCTTCACGTCAATCGGTCGTTGCTGATCGACGCGGATAAACGCTTCGGCATCTTCCATCGTATGGAAAATTGGCATCTCGAAGCCGCCGAACTGCTGCTGCCGCGAGAGGTTGGTCGCCAGCTTCGCCCATTGGTTACTGCCGACGAACAGAAAATGGATTTCGCGCTGCGCCGAAAATACGCCCGGTGGCTGCGTGCCGACCTGCCGCATCTGCGACAGGATCGCGCCGAAATCGCTTTGCCCCGTGCGCACATCCATCACGTGATAGAGCCGAGGCAGCGTGCTTTCGAGCGCCAGTCGTGACGTTTCGAGTGTCCAGCCGCGAAAATCTTCGACAGTAATCATGCCCGCGAATTTCCAGACAAACACTCCATCCTGCTGCGATTCGGCGATGATCGGCATGTTCCCTCGCTAAAGTTGAAAGCCTCCGGTGACGTGGACGATCTTCTGCGTATAGTTGTTGACGTACTCTTGCAGCTTGCCGTGCAGCGTCGTCCATTCCTCGCTGGTCAGGATGCCGCGCATCGTGTCAAGGTCTTTAGTGATGCCCTCGGTCATCATCTGCGGCGCGCCCTTGTCGCGGCTGTAGACGGTGTACCATGCTCCGGTCGGCTGAAGTCCCAAACGCTGGATGCCGGGAACCCACTCGCGCACGACGAACTCAAAATACTCCTGGTCACGACCCGGTTTGATGTCCCAGTTCATAAGCAGTTTCACGCTCATGACGCCCTCTTGATTCCTAACTTTGCGCTTGCGGTGTCACGACCACCACTTGAGGTTGCTCAGGCGTGTCGGCTGCCGATACCTTTAGTGTATCCGATTCTTGGACTTTGCTCACCCCCATGGCCTTGAGGAACTTGTCCAATGGATCGAGTTCGACCGTCAGGCCGGGCAGCGCATAGTGCATGGGCACGACAAAATAGGGTTCAATCAGCGAGATCACTTCAGCAGCTTCGGCGGCTTTCAGACCGTTCCCGCCGCCGACGGGCAGCAGCAGCACGTTGACCTCGCCCAGTTCTTCGACCTCGGACTGCTTGGGCACGTGAGCGAGGTCGCCGAGGTGCAGCACCTTCAGCCCGTCGTAATCGAACAGGTAGGCGACGTTCTGGCGCATTTGCTCGACGTTGTGCATGGCGACTCCGGTCACGAACACGCCGCCGATCTCGTATTCGCCGGGGCCGCGTAAGACGTGCGGATCGGTTTTGACCGCTTCGACGTAGTTATGCCCCGGCTCGTTGTGGCTGATCGTTACGATGTCGCCTTTCAGCTTTGGCGAGGGAATGCCGATGCTCTCCGAGAAGGGATCCGTGATTGCCGTGATGCGCCCGCGCTCCGTAATGCGAAAGCAGCTCATTCCATACCATGTGATTTCCAAAGCCGATTGCCTCTCACTTTGACTTGCCCGTTTCATTACGTATTATACTCCAGGTACGGGCAGGAATCCAGAGAGATTAGAACAATTGTTCAAGGAACGAGTATGGATTTAAAGATCGACGACCACTTCGAGCAGGGGCTGAATCCGATCTGGGATGTTAAGCAGATTGGGCAGAGCACGGTCAGGGCGGAAGGCGGCAAGCTGTGGATGATCAATCAACCGGGACAGACCCGCTACACCGACGCGCAAATCGCCGATTACACCTATGAGACGTTTCATTTCCGCTGGCGACCACCTGTGCGCATGACGGTGACGGCCTGGGCGAGCGGCGCGGGCGCTACGCTGCACGGCACGGCGGGCTTCGGCTTCTGGAATCACCCGTTTTCGCCGGACGCGAATCGCATCCCGCGTCTGCCGCAAGCGATCTGGTTCTTCCACGCCTCGTCCGAGAACAACATGGCGCTGTGCTATGATGTCCCCGGCTGCGGCTGGAAAGCGGCCACGCTCGACACGACGCGACCCGCCGCGCTCGCTATGCTGCCGTTCGCGCTGCCCGCCGCCCTGCTCATGCGGATTCCTGCCGTCTACGCTAGACTTTTCCCGCCGATCCAGCGCCGCCTGAACGTGGCCGAAAAACTGCTCGACGGCAATTTGCTGGCGCAGAAGCATACCTACGGGATTGACTGGCGCGCCGATGGTTCCCGCTTCAGTATCGACGGCGCGACGGTCTTTGAAACGCCGTATGCGCCGCGTGGCCCGCTGGGTTTCGTCGCCTGGATCGACAATCGCTGGGCGGTGGTGACGCCGCAGGGCAAACTGAGCTTCGGCCTCGCACCCATCGAACGCGAACAATCCCTTATACTGGAAAATGTCCTCATCGAGACACTGTAGGGGCGGGTTTTAGGTGAGCAGATTGTTTTCGTAGGGACGCGATTGATCGCGTCCGCTGCTCAATGTCTCTCGAAATGCTTGGTCAGCGGACGAGACAAGTCTCGTCCCTACAAGATCACAATGCGGATGTCGCTCCCTCAGCCACAAAGTGGAGAAGGGCTGGGGAGAGGTTTAGAGGTTTATAGGAACTCAAGATGACCGATTATCGCTACCAATTCACCAATGCCATCGCCATCTCCGACCTGCATCGCCTGTTCGCGCAAACCGATTGGACAAATCAGCGCACGCCCGATCAGCTTCAGGCCATGCTCGATCAAACCCACGTCTGTCTCGGCGTCTGGGATGGCGACAAGCTGATCGGCTTCGCACGCGCCGTCACGGATGACCTGTTTCGCGCCATGATCGAAGACGTGATTGTGGACGAAGCCTATCGCAGTCACGGCATCGGCGCAGAGATCATGCGCCGCCTGCTCGAACGGCTCGCTCACGTCGAAGAACTCGTTCTCAACTGCCACGATCAGCTGATCCCGTTTTACGAGCGGCTCGGCTTCGAGCGCGTGAGCATGACCTACATGCACATCTGGAAAGGTGACTGAATGACCACGATTGCGCTTGCCGGGTTGCCGGAATGGGTAAGCGAGGTTGAGACTGCGCTCCATGACCTCGGCGTTCAACCGATGCGTTACACGGATCATACGGGCTACGTGACTCATCTGGCCGATCAGCGCACGGCGCTGATCCTGATCGATGGGGCAGATGCCGATTGGCGCTTCTGGACAGTCACGCCCAAGACCAGCCCGGCCACGCGGCGGATTCCGGTCGTGCTGGTCAGCGACGATCCGCAGCAGCG
>DASZXN010000650.1:0-4400 GCA_035545875.1 Phototrophicaceae bacterium | reverse complement strand
CTGGCGGCGAGGCGCAATAGATCATCGCTGCTCGATCCATTGAGCGGAATAAGGTCGAGCAGGGCGGGTTCGCCGCGCGTGATTGTGCCGGTCTTGTCGAGGGCGATGATTTGCAACTGTTGAGCTTTTTCAAGCGCCTCGCTGTTCTTGAACAGGATGCCGATCTCTGCGCCGCGTCCCGTGCCAACCATGATCGCGGTTGGCGTCGCTAAACCGAGCGCGCACGGGCAGGCGATCACCAGCACGGCGACGGCATTGACCATTGCCTGCGTGAAGGTGGCCTGACCAACGATCAGCCAGCCGAGAAAGGTGATCAGCGCCAGCAGCAGCACAACCGGTACGAAAATGCTGGAAACCTGATCGGCGATGCGCTGGATCGGCGCTTTCGACCCCTGCGCCTGCTCGACCAGTCGGACAATTTGCGCGAGCGTGGTTTGCGCGCCGACGCGGGTTGCTTCGATCACCAACCGACCGTTCTTGTTGACCGTCGCGCCGATCACGCTTTGGCCGACGCGCTTGCTTACAGGCAGACTTTCGCCCGTCAACATCGACTCATCGACCGAAGAGTTTCCGTCAATCACAAGGCCATCAACCGGGACGCGCTCGCCGGGACGCACGACCAGCCGATCCCCGACGACGATCTCATCGACCGGAATTTCGACTTCCTGATCGCCGCGCAGGAGCAGGGCGGTGCGCGGCGCGAGGTTCATCAGCTTCTTGATGGCGGCGCTGGTCTGGCCTTTGGCACGCGCTTCGAGCAGCTTACCGAGCGTAATCAGCGTGAGGATGACCGCTGAAGTTTCGAAATAGACGTGTTCGCCCAACCCGGCGACGTTGAAGATCAATCCGATCAGCACGACGACGCTGTAAAGATAAGCGACCGACGAACCGAGCGCGATCAGGGTATCCATGTTGGCGCTGCGGTTTTTGAGCGCCTTCCATGCGCCGATGAGATACTGCCTGCCGACGATGATCTGCACAGGTGTCGCCAGTAGGAAGAAGATCAGCGACCAGCCTGACCATAGGACGAGCGGCGACATATTTCCGCTCGACATAAGCAGGTCGCGCCCCATGCTCAGAATGAACAGGGGAATAGTAAAGGCCGCGCCGATCAGTACCATGCGCTGCTGGCGATCAATCTCGGCCTGACGCGCCGCGCGCTCGGTATCGATCTCGTCGGCTTTGCTGGCTGCCGAGAGGTCAAGCACGCCGTAGCCCGCCGCTTCAACCGCTCTGATCAGATCGGAGCGGCGTACTGTGCCGGGGAGATAGGTCACGCTGGCTTTTTCGGTTGCCAGATTGACGTTCACGTCGATCACGCCGGTGGGCTTCCTGAGCGCGCGCTCGACGTTACGCACGCACGAGGCGCAGGTCATCCCGGTGATTGGCAAATCCATCGTCGCCTGCGCGACGCCGTAGCCCGCGCTGTCGATCCGCTCGATCAAGGTGTTGAGCTTGACCTGCGTGGGATCGTAAGCGACGGTGGCGTGTTCAGTAGCGAAGTTGACGACCGCTTCGCTCACGCCGTCAGTTTTCTTGAGGGTGCGTTCGACCGTGCGCGCGCACGAAGCACAGGTCATGCCCGTGATCGGCAGGTCAAGGTGTTGTTCGGTCATTTATTCCGCTCCACTTGAATCTCCGGCGAAACGCTCCAGAATCGGACATTCGTCGGTCGGACGATCCCCGCCGGGGCAGGTGTCGAACAGCACGCTCAACTCGTCGCGCATCGCCTGAAGCGCCGCGATCTTGCGGTCTATTTCGCGTATTTTGCTGTCCACCATGCTGCGCACGTCGCCACTCGTCGCATCCGCGCTCGATTGCAGATCGAGCAGCGCCTTGATCTCGTCGAGCGAGAAGCCGACGACCTGCGCCCGCTTGATGAACCGGATACGCTGGACAGCGTTGGGCGCGAACAGACGATAATTGGCTTCGGAGCGTTCTGGCAAGGGAAGCAGACCGTTACGCTCGTAATAGCGAATCGTCTCCGGGTTGACCTGTCCGTGTTTGGCGAGTTCGCCTCGCGTGAGTAAATTTGTGTTCATGCGTTTATTCTCAACCCTGTACTTATGTACAATGTCAAGGGCTAAAAATCTTCCGGTGGAAAATTAGGCGTTTAATGATTCGTGATGAGTGGTTCGTTGTGGGTTCAGCGCCAGCGACATTCGGAGCAGCTCGATCACCCAAAATTCATCACGGGCTGCCTATAATTAAGACCGCCTGAATCGTTTTGATCTTACATTGCTTGAGCGAGGAATACCTGTGTCGTTGCTCCGTAAGTTCCATGACAAATGGCTGATTCACGCGGGTATTCTGGCGACCTTCGCGCTGATCCCGGTCTGGCTGCGCCTGCCCCAGTTGCCGATCTTCGCGCCGCTGTACGTGACGCGCTTCCTGATCTTCCTGCCGATGCTCTGGTCGATCTTCTGGTGGATCGGGCTGGGCGCACCCGGCCTCCACGATTTACTGCGCAATCGCTGGCGGACGCTCTGGGCGCTGACGCTGGTCGGGCTGGCGCTGTGGGGTTTCGCCTCGCTGCTGTGGGCATTCCAGCGCGTCGATCACCCGGACGTGGGGCAGACGGCTGCGCTCCAATTCGGTGTATCGGCGCTGTTCGCGGTCGTGGTGGCCTGCGCCGCACCGTCGCCGCGCGCGTTGGTGGCGGTGCTGGCGCTTGACCTGATCTGGAATGCGGCGCTGACGGTCGCACAGTCACTCCATCAAGGCTCAATCGGGCTGATCCTGCTGGGCGAGTTCCCCTTCAACGTGAATTCGCCGGGGGTGAGCTACCTCGAAAACGGATCGTTTCGTTGGGTGCGGCCTTACGGCCTGCTGCCGCATCCGAATCTGCTCGGCGCGGCATTGATGACGGCGCTGTTCGCGGCGGCGGCGTGGATCATCGCCTCGAAGCGCTGGCAGCGGGTCGCCGGGGTGCTGATCTTCGGCTTCGGCTTTCTGGCGCTGCTGTATTCATTCTCGCGCGGCTCATGGGCGGGACTGGTCGGCGGTCTGCTGGCGGTGATCCTGTTTCTGCGCCCGCACGTGCGCCGGATTGATGCGCGCATCAGCATCGCGGCGGGAATCGCAGTGGTGATCGTGGTCGGCGCGGCTTTCGCCGTCGCCTACCGACCGCTGCTGGAAGCGCGCGACCTCGAAGATACCCAGTCAGTCGAACTGCGCTCGATCAGCGACCGCTTGGTGTTCATGGATTTCGCCTTCCGCTCGATTGCCGAGCGCCCGATTCTGGGCGTGGGCATCGGCAATTTCCCCTGGCGCACAAGCTATTATCTGGCCGAGACGAATTACGATCTGCGCGGCGATAACGTCCATAACGTCCTGCTCTCGGCGGCGGCGGAGTTAGGAATCGTCGGTTGCGCGCTGGTCGTGCTAGCGCTGATTTGCGGAACAATTGACGTGGTGCGCGGCCTGCGCGCTGCCTCTGCCGATGACAACCGGATCGCGCGGCTGGCGCTGTTCGGAGCATTCGTGGCGCTGTTCGTGAGCGGCATTTTCGATCACTATCCCTGGACGCAAATTCAGTTTCAGGTGGCGTGGTGGGGCTGCCTTGCCGGGGCGATGCTGCGCCCCTCCGCGCCGAATATGCTGCGGCGCGTCGAGAAAGCCGAGCCAGTGGGTCAGCCCGCGCATCTGTGAGGCGCTGGCTTTCATTCAGTTCACACTCGGCGCGGCGACCTTCATGATGTTCTTCTGACAGTACCCTTACAATACGATAGATGCGGTTGTCCGCGCAGTTCTCCCGGCGCGGCGGCTGGGTCAGGTTAATGAATGAGAAGATACTCATGATTGTCTTAGAGTTTCGTAATTGTAGGGATTAGCCATTAGCATTATAATTACGTTTCTAGGAACATCGTCATCGAACGCCAAACAACGAGGCCCTCCAATGCAGCCTTTTCTGGAAGATATTCGCCGCCTGAGCGAGGATGGTGACGCGAAAACCGCCCTCGATCTGATCGATTTATGGCTGGTGGACAATCCGACCGATACCGAAGCACGTCTTTTACGTGCCGAAATCTGCCTGATCGCGCAGCGGCATTACGCTTACGTCGGCCAAATTCTGAGTAACCCCAATTTCGCGGAAGATACACGTGTCGAGGAACTGCGTAAGCGGAGTTCAGAGACGGCGTGGAGTCTGGTGACCCAGGGGCGCGAGCGCCTGCGCAGTCGCTATCCTGACGAGGCGCTCGAATGCTTCGACAAGGCGGTAGCGCTGCTGCCGTTCGACGTAGTGATTCCGCTGGCGGCGGGGCTGGCGCTAATCCGCAACGGCGCGCCGGAGACATTGGCGGCAAATTCACCGTTCGAGGAAGCGCGGCGTCGGCTGAACCCGACCACGCTTGCCAACAAAATTGAACATTATTTGCGGCTGGTGATCGCGCAGACCG
>DASZXN010000649.1:0-14021 GCA_035545875.1 Phototrophicaceae bacterium | reverse complement strand
GCATAAGAGCCTCTAGCGCAGCGTGCCAATCGTCAAACCGAACTGACCGCTGCTGCCGTTGTAGCCAGACACTTCGACCGTGTACGTCCCGCTCTCGGTGATGTGATAATTGGGTATCTTCGCGTCGAAGTAAGCCAAATCGCCGGAGTCCGAGCCGTTGTCGTCGTTGTCGATCAGCACCGTACCGTCCGCGCTCGTCAGCGTGACGTAGGGATCGAAGTCGCTCGTCAGCGCCCGCGCCGTGATTGTGACCCAATCGCCCGCCTGCGCGTCGAACGTGTACGTATAGTTCTCGCCGGAATTGACCGACCCAAGCTGCACGTCCTCGGACGGCACTCCCGTCGGCGCGCCGCTGGCGACGTGCTCAATCGTCATCTTGAAATCGCCCGCGCTGTCCTCGTAGCCGCGCACATCAATTTCATATTGACCATCCTGCCCAGCGATCCAGTCGTAGATGCGCGCGTCGGTCGTCTTCAAGACGGGATCGGTCGTGCCGTAATCGTCGTTGTCGATCACGTAATCGTTGTTCAGGTAGATCGAGACGCGCGGATCAAAGCTGTCGGTCGTCGCCTGTATCGTGATGGTATACACGTCGCCTGCCTTGACCGAAAGCGTCGAGGTGTAGACATCGTTCGCCTTGACCGTCCCTTCGATCACCTGCGTATCTTCGGGATTCTCGGTCGTCTGACCGTTGTTGTTCGTCCCCGGCGTAGGAAGCTGCAAGGTCGCCTGGGTAGCCTCCGGCGTGCCGCTGCCCGGAACAATCGTCAGCTCGAACGCGCCGCCGATCCCGGCAAATCCGGTGATCTGGATAGTGTAGGTGTCCGTCGCCGGAATGGTGAAATCGGGAATCTGCGAATCGGATGGGCCGAGTGCAGGATCGTTCGACTCGTGATCGTCGTTGCTGGCGACGACTGTGCCGTTGCTGTCAAGGATCGAGGTTTCGGGATCGAGTTTGTTGTCGGTCGCGCGCACCGTGATCGTGTACACGTCGCCGGCGTTAGCCTGGAAAGTCGTCGTATACTGGCCGTGATCCGGCACAACGTCGTCAATCGTCTGACCGTTCGCGTTCGTCTGCTGCGAACCGGAATTATCGCCGCTGGTATTGCCGCCGTTGGTCGTATCGTCCCCCGCTTTCGGGGTCGAGACCAGCACCTCGACGCTGCCTGCTTGACTCGGATCAGCCGCCGCGACTTCGACGCTGTAGCGACCCGAATCGGTCAGCGTCAGGTTGGCGATCAGCGAATCGTGCGGCGCGAGGTCGGTGCGGCTGGTACGGTGATCGTCGTTGCTGGCGATCTGATTGCCGCTCGGATCAAGCACCGTAAGCGTCGGATCGAGCACGTCCTCGGCTTCAAGGCTGCGTGCGGTAATGCTGACAGTCTCGTTGCCAACGGTCTTGTAGGTCAGAATAACGGGCGTCGTCCCCGAAAGCTGAACCGTCTGCGGCGTATCGAGGTGCAGCGCAATGACCGGCTGATTTTGCTGCTGCGGTGAGGCAGCGGTCGGCGTCCCGCCGGGGCTTTCCTGACCGCCCGTCTGCGCGAGAACAATGGGCGCCGTCAGCAGAAACAGGAGCGTAAACAAGAGTATACGTGAGGATTTCATAAGCTTACCTCAAAAAAACAAAAGGGCTGGCATGAACGCCAGCCCCTGAGAGCACAGACCGATAATGTTTAGCTGCCCGACGAGGTATCTGTCATCGTCGCGTTCGCCGGAGCGGTCACGGTGACGGGCTGGTTGTAATTGCTGAAGCTGATGTCGAAGTTGGCCGTCACGCCCGCGCCTGGCCCCATGATCGAGTCGAGCGGAACGTTCAGATCAAGCACCGTCTCGGTGACCATGTTGGTCGAGGGATCAACGTCCTGATCAAGATTGATCTTGGCGGTCGAGAACAGCATCTGCGCCATCGCCAACTGCTGCTGGGCGTCAGCCGCTTCGGTCGCCGCTTCGCCGGAAGCCGAGGACGCCATCGTGCTCATCATCGACTGGAAGGAGGGCGAGGAAAGCAGCTTGGCAATGTCGATGTTGAGGTTGAAATGCGTCTTGCCGTTGTTGTCGCTGCGGGTGAGCGTCAGGAAATCGGACAGCTTCAACTGCGAGAGCGCCGCCATCATCTGCTGCGCCTGCGGGTCAGACATCAGGTTCGACAGACCCTCGCTCGATACCTCGGTGGGGCTGATGCCAGCGCCCTGCGCGAAGCCCTGACCAAAGCTCGACATCGCGTCGGAGAGCTTCATGCCCGTCCAGTTGGTGCCGTCCTGGGTGTAATACAGGTTGCCGCCCGTAATGCGCACGCCCATGTTGATGTTCGTGCTCTGCGTGCCCTGCGCATAGCTGCCAGTCACGTCGAGTTGGAAGGCGGGATTGTTCGGGTCAGTCTTGTCGAACGCGCCCGTGCCCGACAAATTCGCGGTCACGTTCTCGGTCGGATCCGACATACCCGCGACCGCCAGCTTCGCGGTGAAACTGTAACTGGCCGTAGTGACGGTCGCAAAACTCGCGTTGGCCGAAGTCCACAGATTGTAATCATCCTGGCTTGCGCCGAGCGTATCCTGAGCGAGGACGGCAGGCACAATTGCCAGCACCAGTGCCAGCACCAGGAGAAGAATACTTAAACGAAACTTCTTCATTGCGTGTTTAGCTCCTGAATTATTGAGTGAAAACGTCAGGCGAATATTCGGTAAAGTCGCCTATCTTCAGTTTACGTGTAATACACCGCCTTTGTCAAACGAAATGCCTGCAAAAAACCTGTAAAAAGGCTTAAGAATTCGCCAGCGCATCCGCTTAAATCCGCCCGACGCCGTAAGCGAAGTGGCAGCATCAGGCTGCAAGCTCAAGCCACCGGAGGATGGCTGACTTCCCCGTTCTGTCAGCCTGCTTCCAGCAGGCTTGATTTCGTCGCCGGAGGGCTTTGAGCCTCTGGCGACAATTCCGCGCAGCGCTTTCCTGCGCTACTTCTCCAGCGCGTGCGTGATCAACGGCAGGCGCGGATCGACGCCGTTCCAGTTCGCCTTGACCCACGTGTAGGCTGGGTCGTCGCTGTTGGCAAGCGACTGCGCCGATCCCGCGAGGAAATTCAGATAATAGGTCGTGTAGCCGTGCGCGCTCACCACCGGGTGATAGCCTTCGGGTACGAGCACAATGTCGTTGTCCTGCGCCATCATCACGGCGTCGATGTGCCTATCCGGGGTATAGACGCGCTGATAGGCATAGCCTTCCGGTCGATCCAGCTTGTAGAAGTAGATTTCTTCCAAATCCGCTTCGAGCAGCTTGCCGCTGGCATCGACGCGGTGAACGTCATGCTTGTGCGGCGGGTAGCTCGACCAGTTGCCGCCCGGTGTGTAAACCTCGACGGCGACGATCCGCTGGCAGTTGAATCCCGGCGGGATGATACTGTTGATCTGGCGTGAAGCGTTCGCGCCGCCGCGCAGTTCGATCTGGCTCTCGTCGGGCGTGACCAGATGCGCCGGGTGATCTTCCTCCGTTTTGACCCAGCACGACGCGACCTCGAAGCCATCCGTCAGCGCCTCGATCTCGAACTCGGTGTTGCGCGAGAGGTAAAGCGCATACGGCATCCCGCTGAACACATTCGGACGCCGCCCGACGCGCTCGAAGTTTCCCTGACTGGTGCGGATCGTGCAGACGCCGCCGAGGATCACGTGCGCGTACTCGAAATTTCCGGTCGAGCCGCTCCATTTCTCGCCTTGGTTGAGCCGCCGCGCCGCCATGTTCAAATAGTCCCAGCCCGCCTGCTCCGCCGAGACCTGCGCGAATATCCCTGAGCCACCTTTATCCTGCGCGCGGATCAGCATGGTTTCTGCTGTATAGTTCATGGTCAAAATCCTTTTTTAGCGCCGAGTGCTGTGTGCTGTGTAAAAGAAACGCGATTATACCAGCGTAACCTACTATCGTAGGGGCAAGGCGCTGCCTTGCTCTTATCTTTACTGTATTGTACCGCGAGCGAATTGCAGAGGTGTGACTTTCGTAGGGGCGCGATGAATCGCGTCCGTTGTATTACCGTATTAGCCAAATTTCAGCTACACGACAGAAGAAGCCGGACGCCATAAATAACGCCAGTTATGGCTAACGATTTTGAGCGAAGAATTTTATCGTAGGGGCATGACATGTCGTGCCCCTACAAGGGAAAAACCGGTTCACGCTGCGGCGTATCCATAATTCACGTTAAATAGCATCCCTACAATGACGATTGACGCGGTTACTACCGTCGCGTAGGCGGCGTCGCGCGCTGACGGATCGCCAGCGTCTGCGCGATTCGCAGCAAGCCGAGCGCGAGCGCGGCATAGACGATAATGCAGACGATCAGCCCGCCGAGGTAGTAGAACGAGGCTGCGCCGTCATTGGCGACAATGCCGATCAGCGCCAGCATCCCGCTGTCAATCGGGGTGACGAACAACGCCGGAATCAGGGAAGCCAGCGAAGGCTCAATGTCGCTGAAGGAAATCATGAACGCCAGCACAATCAGGCTGATCGAGACGACCAGCGCGCCGAAGAACAGCAGCGATCCGACCCGCTGCGCGCCGATCTCATCCTTCATCAGCAGCGAGGCCAGCATCCCCAGCGCGACCGTGAATCCCGCGTACCAGAGCGGAAACAGGGCCGTCGCCAGCCCGATCAGCAGCGTCCCAAGCAGCGGCGGCGTCGAATTGATCGGCGTCGCGTAAGCGCTCGCCCCTTCCACGATCATCCAAATCGCGGCGGCGAAGCGCAAAATCAGCAGCGGGCGATACGCCTCCCAGAGCGTGCGCATGGTCGCCATCCACTTGCCGTAGATGATCCGGCGCGCATCGACGCCCGTCAGCAGCAGGCTTTCCCAGGTGCGTGCATGTTTCTCGCGCGCGATGGTGGTCGTCCCCAGTTGCAGCGCGGCGCTGGCGAAGGCAAGGTGATGGATCATGATCAGCGCCCCCATCAGAATGGTAATGGTGCTGAACCAACCGTGCAGCGCGTCAGTCAAATCGAGCGGCGACACGCCCATCAACGGCGCGACCTGCGGCGCAACGAGCAGCCCGGCGTTCGAGATCAGTGCCACGCCCAGCCCCAGTCCGAAAAGCGCCGGGAAGCGCCGCCAGCGCCGATCCGTGTTGGCGCGCTGCTGATGACTCAGTTCCGCCCGTTCGATTGGATTGTCGATCAGGTCTCGCGCAAGTGCTGCCATAGTCCCCCAACTTCAGCCGTTAGCCGTTAGCTTTTAGCAAAAGCGAAGTTCTTGGTTCGTGGTTTTAGCCAAAAACGAAGAACCAGCAACTAAAAACCGTTGTTCTGGCCAATGGCTTCATACTTAACCTGAGTTTCGGATAAGACCGTTCAATTTCGCGCCTGATTCTTTCGCCCTCATCCCCTGCCCCTTTTCCCTGAGGGAGAAGGGGAAAGACCAATGACCGGGGTTTTAAAGTCCCTCTCCCTGAGGGAGAGGGATTGAGGGTGAGGGCTGAAAGCTATCCAAAATTCAGATTACTTAGTCTAGGAGCAATTATGGCACGCGACGAGGTTACGTTAATCCCGTATGTCGTAAAGCGTAAAGGCTCTCGGCTAAATTGTCAGGACATTCATACATGCTGACCCAACCGTGATACCCCATCACGTCGAGCGCATCCGCCACCGCTTTCGCGTGAGGATCGGGATCGGAGATGTGGACAAAGCCGATCAGATCGGCCTGTTGGCGCAGCGCCGTGACCAGATCGGCTTCTTCGCGCGCCATAGAGCGCACGTTGGCGGAAATTTTGACGTGGGGATGATTGAGCCGCCGCGCAATCGTAGCGACCTGATCGAGCCGATTGAGCAGATGGCTTTCGTCCCGGCTGACGGGTTCGATGAACAGTTCGGTGCCGAGCGCGTAAGCATAATCTTCGAGCGTGCGCATGTGCGTGTAGAACAGTTCGGTTTCCAGTTCCGCCGCCGTCATCCAGGGTGAGAGGTCGGGCAGGATCGGCGCGCCAAAATGCGGCGTAAAGACCACGCCTGCCGCGCCGAGGTCAGTCGCGTTGACAATCGTCTGGCGCAGCTTTGCCAGCGCCCGCTCTCGATCCGCGCCATCGGGTGAGACCAGCGTCCCCTGCCGACCATAATTGACCGCCGCGATTTTCAACCCGGTGTCCGCCAGCGCCTGCGCGATCTCCGGGATGCGGTCGGTCAGGTCTGCGCCGTCGATCTCGATCCCGTCCGCGCCCAATGCCCGCGCCTGCGCGAACTTGTCGGTCAAACGACTGCCTGTCAGCATATTCTCGTGAATGGCAATCGGCATAGTTTCCCCCTCAAATGGCGCTTCCATAGAGGCGCAGCACGTTGCGCCTGCTTTACCTTTACATCAAGCGAAACAAGATTTTACCTTTGTGCCTTTACGTTGAATCTTTTCTTCTAATCTTTTCTACAGATCGTCGGCGTACTGTGCTTGCAGTTCTTCCCAGTAATTGCGACGGCTCAACACGCTGACTAACCGGAACTCCGGCAGGATCACGCCCGTGAGCGCTCCGCCGTAGACGCAGCCCGTATCCAGCCCGTAGACACGCGGCGCGGCATTCGGATAGAGCAGCGGCTTCTTGGCCCGCAGATAATCGCGATGCCCGACGATCAGCGGCTTGTCGCCGTCATAGAGTTCGTACCAGGGGCGGGCGAATTGGCGCTCCAGATAGGTTTCGCCGCTCATCGTGCCAACGATCACGCCGTCACGCTGTTCGTCGAGCGGCACGCCCGGCTCGAAAAAGCCGTGAACGAGATCGGCTTCCGGCAGTTCGAGGTATTTGGGCAGCGTCTCGATGTAATCGAGCGCCATCGGGTAGCTGTCGCCGAACTGAAAGCGCGCGATGATCTGCGAAGGCGCAGCGTCGGTTTCGCCGCGCCACGAGCGCAGATGCTTGCGCTCGTGATTGCCCATGATCGCGCGGGTGTTGGGCATGTCGCGGAAGAAATTCAGCACGCGCGGCGACTCTGGCCCGCGATCCACCATATCGCCGATGCTGATGATCGCGTCGTCGCTGTTCAGCCCGACCTGATCGAGCAGCGCTTGCAGTTCATCCCAGCAGCCGTGAATATCGCCGATGACGAGCGTGTTCACAGCCGCTTCACCATCGTCCCGACGAGACCGCCGCCTTTGGGATGCTCGAACGTCTCGGTGATTTCGTAGCCGAGCCGCTGATACAGATGGACGTTGCTCTCCAGCACCATCCGCACTTTGATCTCAAGACACGAGGAGCCGTGCCAGCGCGCAAGCGACTCGATCTGCTCCATCATGGCCGAGGCTGCGCCCTGCCCGCGATACTGCGGCAGCACCGACACCCGCCCGATGTAGCAGCAGGCATCCTCGTGGAATTCGTAGCGCGCCGACCCAACCGGCTGATCGTCCAGCCAGGCGATCACCGCGCCGCCCTTGCGCATTGCCGCGATCACGTCGTCAATAGTTTCCGCGTAGACGCTGGGGGTCGGCTTGAGCACGTCACGATACTCCGCGAAGGCCGTCTCCATGATCTCGTAGATCAGCGGCGCGTCCGCTTCGGAAGCCTCGGTAATTTTCAGGGTATTCATCGTCAGTCGAAATCCGTTGGCAGGTCGGGATGGCGCAAATGCGTGAAAAAACGTGCGATCTGCTCGCGGGTGACGCGCGCCGTCGAAAGTTCCGGGATGTCGTCCTCGGCAAAAAAGCCGATTTCGCCCGTTTCGGTGTAACTGGCGCTGTCAGCGCTCGCGTCGATCTGGCGCTCAGGGTCGGTCAGTTCGCAGCGGAAGAAGGCTTTGTAGGCGTGAAAGGCAAATTGGGGATGGGCGTGCTTGTTGCGGTCGTAGAACGCCAGCAGCTTGATCGCCCTCGTTCGATAGCGCGATTCCTCGTAGATTTCGCGCACGGTCGCGTCAGCAGGCGATTCGCCGATGTCCGCCCAGCCACCCGGCAGCGTCCAGCGATAGTTATCCATCTTTTCCTGCACGAGCAGGATTTTCGAGTCGCGGAAGACCACGCCGCGCACGTCGATTTTGGGTGTAGCGTGACCACTCTGTGCGTCGAAGGCGGCGTTGATGCTTTCGATCTCGGCGCTGGTGCTGGCCGCCAGCATCTCGGCGGCGATTTCGCGTACCTGTTCGTAACGCTCGCGGTCGAACGGCGGCGGATTATAATTCAACCCGGTTTGAGCAAGCGCCTGTAAGCGCTGCGCCCAGCCCAGTACATTCGGAATCGGCATAAACTCGCCCCCTGAGTCATCTGGTTCGGCGCACAAGGATAATCCTCACACCCCTACGCGACAATCCCCGATCCGATCACACCCAGGGCAAACGCATCAAAATCAGATGGAAAGTCACAAAGGGTCACAAGGAATCGCAGGGACGGCATTGATGCCGTCCGCTCTGCCGGACGCGATCAATCGCGTCCCGACAAAATCCGTATCGCCTTTTATGACCCGAACATAAATTTGATGCGTTCGCCCTGCGATCACACCTTACGCCGTTTTCGAATCCCTGTATACTGCCAATCAGGTGACTGCATCGAGGAACACAACGATGAGCAGGTTTCTTTTATATGGCGGAATTGTGCTGACCGTGATTGGGGTTATCGGCTTTGTGGCTGGTATGATCATCTTTCCCATGCAAATCGCCAACACAGTATCGTCAGCCACCCATCCCGACACGTCGAATCTCTGCCACAGCGACGAAACGCTCTCGACCGAAGAAGGGCCGGAAGAATACGACGTTTCCCAGCAGATTTACGATCACAGCGTCTACTTCTACTGCACCAACAAAGCAGGCGTTCAGCGCGACGTGACCGATCAGGTCGGGCAGGGGATTGTCAACACTGTCTTTAGCAGCTTCGGCGGCAGCCTCACCTCGGTGCTGATCCCGGTGCTGTCCTCGATTCTGTGCATTCCCGGTATCATCATGATCATCATCGGCGCGATCTTCTCACCGCGCCGCGTGATGCGGGCTGCAATGGTGAGTCGCTATCGTGGCGACGGTTGGGCTACGCCGCCGGTCACTCCGCAGCCCTCACAGCCGCAGCCGCCCATCGACAGTGACCTCGCAGGCAGGCTGCGCCAGCTTGAGGAAGCCCGTCAGTCCGGCCTGCTGACCGAGGACGAGTATCAGCAGAAGCGCCGCCAGATTCTCGGCTCGATGCAGTAGCCTAGAGCCTGTGATGCACTTTAGCCCGCATCCCCGGCCCCTTCTCCCGCCGCTTCGCTTATGGAGAAGGGAAGAAAGCAGACCGGGGTTTTAAAGTCCCGCGCCCTGAGGCTGAGAACGACTGCCAGGCGAGAAAAGTCGATAACAGGCTCTAGCTTAACCCCGCCGCGATCCGCACGGTCTGGGTGTGGATCGCCACAATCTCATCGACGTTCGGCGCGTAGCCGCCCGCCATCGCCACCGCGACGGGCAGGCCGTTCTCGCGGCACAGGTCGAAAATGATGCGGTCACGCTGCGCCAGCCCCGCCATGCTCACCGCCATCCGTCCCAGCCGATCCGCGCTGTAGGGATCGGCTCCAGCCAGATAAATCGCCAAATCCGCCGTTGCCAGCGCAATCGCGCGGCGCGCGCCTTCCTCTACGACCTCCAGATAGGCGGCGTCGGTCGTCCCGTCCGGCAGTTCGAGGTCGAGATCGCTGCGCTCTTTGTGGAACGGGAAATTCTTCTCGCCATGCACCGAGAAGGTGAAGACCGTGCGGTCGCCTGCCAGAATCGCGGCGGTGCCGTTGCCCTGATGCACGTCGAGGTCGAGGATGACGATCCGGCGGACGCGCCCCTCGCTCTGCATCACCCGCGCAGCGACCGCGCTGTCGTTGAACACGCAGTAGCCTTCGCCGTGATCGCGGAAGGCGTGATGCGTTCCACCTGCCAGATTGACCGCCACGCCTTCTTCCAGCGCCGCGCGACAGGCGCAAATCGTCGCGCCGACCGAGCGCCGCGACCGTTCGACCATCTGCGCCGACCAGGGGAAGCCAATCCGTCGAATTTCCTGTCGGCTCAACGTGCCGCTTTTGACCTTTTCCAGATACTCAGCGTCATGAGCCAGTAAAAGCTGTTCGTCGCTGGCAGGTTCGGGGATGCGCAAATCGTCCGGCGCGACCATCCCTTCGGCGCGAATCCGCTCGCGCAGCAGCCGGTATTTCGCCATCGGAAAGCGATGTTCTGGCGGCAGCGGCAGTACGAAAGTGTCGGAATAGAAGGCTTTCATAATCGGGTATAATGTAAATTGACACAAATGAGCAGGAGAGTATACCAGCACAGGATGAGTAATTCTATCGAGGCGCGAAACAATGCCTAAAATCAAACGTGGGGCGCTCAAAGCGCTGACGGCGATTGAAAATCGCTACGACGCGGCGCGCTTCAAACGGCGACAGCGGCGCGGACTGGGCAAACTGCAAATCGTTCCCTACATCGGCTACGGCACGGACAAAGTGCTGATCCTCAAGGGGCGTGTGCTGCGCGACAAGGCGATCCGCGAGGCGATGGATACCGCCAGCGCGTTCGAGAATCTGGTCGATATGTACAAGCGCTTCGCCAGCAGCGAAATCCCCGGCGCGACCGTACAGGCGACCTTCCTCGACACCACCGCCGACACTCAGACCAACGTCGAAGGCTTCTTCGAGTTCCGCTTTGAACCTGCCAGCCTGCCGCCCGTCGAGGGCAATATCCACCTGATCGATCTGCTCTTGCGCGATTACCCCGGCAAGGTGCTGAATCCGGTTGAGCCAGCCGAGTTCAAGGCGCAGGGGCAGGTGATCGTCCCGCCTGCCGATGCGCAGTTCGGCGTCATCAGCGACGTGGACGATACGGTGATGTTCTCGAACGTCGCCCATATTCTCAGCCTGGTGCGCAACACCTTTCTCGAAAACGCGCGCACGCGCCTGCCCTTCGAGGGCGTGGCGAAGTTCTATCAGGCGCTCCGGCGCGGCGCATCGGGAGCAGGCTTCAACCCGATTTTCTACGTGTCGAGCAGCGCGTGGAACATTTACGATCTGCTCTACGATTTCTTCGTCTTGCAGGATATTCCGCTCGGTGCGATGTTCCTCTCCGAGTACAACCTTGACGAAGAGACGTTTTTCATGCAGAGCCTGCGCAGGCACAAACTCGGCGCGATTGAGACGCTGCTCTCAACCTATCCGACCCTGCCCTTCATCCTGATCGGCGACAGTTCGGAGAAAGACCCGCTGATTTACCACGAGATCGCCCAGAAATACCCGGAGCGCATCGCGGCGATCTACATTCGCACGGCGACGCTCTCACGCAAGCGTGACGCCAGCCTGCAAGCGTTGGTGCAGTCGGTCGAGGAACTGGGTATCTCGATGGTGCTGGCAGGCGACTCGTATCAGGCGGCACAGCACGCCGCCGCACACGGATTCATCCACCCCGACGCGCTGCCTGCGATTCACGCGGCGCGCAACGCGGATCGCAGCGCACCAACGCCCGTGCAGCAGGCGCTCAATCTGCCGCCCGCCCCCACGTCCGATCCGAATGTGAAGCTAGGAGACGATCATGCGTAAATTGTGCTTATTGACAGCTATCGCCTTGCTTCTGCTGCTCGCCGCGCCGATCAGCGCGCAACCGAGCAAGCCTGCGCCGCCCGATCTGCCGACCTTCGTCAAAGCGACGCTGCACGCTTTCCAGAAGCTCGCCGCGCAGGTGACCCTGCCAACCTGCGCCGACCTCAATCACGCCAACCTTCAGACCAGCGACACAAACGATGCCATCAAAGACGGCGCGGTCTACTGCCGCGAGATCGCCGGCAATGGCAGCTACATCCTCAACCCCGGTGCGCTTGGCGATCAGTCGGTGATCGATCAGGGCGTTGTGCAAGCCTATAACGTCTTTGGGCTGACGGCGGCGGGCACAGCCGTGCAGCGCTTCGGCCATCCGATCACGGTCTGCCTGCAAGGGCGCGGCGAACTGCTGCTCCTGCCGGCCTTCGCCGCGCCGCACTTTGTCGAGACGCCGCCCATCTACAGCAGCGGCGGCTATACCTGCGCCTCGTTCTCGTCACCGGGCGTCGTCGCGCTGGTGAATGAAGGGGAATAGAACAAATTGGTTTGTAGGGACGAGACAAGTCTCGTCCGCTAACATGGTAATTAAGCAGCGGACGCGATCAATCGCGTCCCTACGAAAATGCCCGACGGGTCACAGGCCGCCCCCTACAGTTGATTCGTCAAACCAGATGTGCTATTAGTCGATGACCTCGCGCAGCCGCCCGCCTGCCGCGCTGATCAGCCTGCGCGCTTCGTCCGCCGAGACGCCCTTCTGCGCCATGACAATCGCCGTCTTGACCTGATTGCCGCTCTCTTCGAGCAGCAGCGCGGCGGTGTCGTACTGAATCCCCGTCACCTGCGCGATGATCCGGCGCGCGCGATCCACCAGCTTGCTGTTGGTCGGGCGCACGTCCACCATCAGGTTGCCGTAGACCTTGCCCAGCTTGACCATCACACCCGTGCTGATCATGTTGAGGACGAGCTTCTGCGCTGTCCCGGCTTTCATGCGCGTCGATCCGGTGATCGCTTCGGGGCCAACGGGCACGCCAATGCCGATTTCAGCCGCATCGAGCAGCGGCGCGGGCGCGTTGCACGACACGCCTATCGTGATCGCGCCGATTTCCTTCGCCGCCTCAAGCGCGCCGAGGACGTAGGGCGTGCGTCCGCTGGCAGCAATCCCGACGACCGAGTCGTTCGCCGTCAGATTAAGCGCCAGCAGATCGCTCCGTCCGGCCTCGCGGTTATCCTCCGCGCCTTCGACCGAATTGGTCATCGCGCCCAGCCCGCCCGCGATCAGCCCGATGACTTCGCTCGGATCGGTGCTGAAAGTCGGGACGCACTCCGCCGCGTCGAGCACGCCGAGCCGCCCGCTCGTGCCTGCGCCGACGTAGATCAGCCGCCCGCCGCGCCCCATCCGTTCGGCAATCGCATCGACGGCCTGCGCGATCTGCGGCAAAGCGCCGTGAACGGCCTCCGCGACCTTCGCGTCCTCCTCGTTGATGCGCCCCAGCATGTCCAGCGTGGACAATCGGTCGATGTCGGCAGTACGTGGATTTTGGCTTTCAGTCAGCATAGTGTTTTTCTCACCAGTTCGAGGTAATTGTTGCCCGGCGTAATCTGCCCCAGCACGACGCGCGCCTGCGCGCCCGTCAGCGAGGGCAGATTGTCCGGTCGATCATGCCAGGTTTCGTGGGCAAGCAGGGCAAAGACCAACCCTTCTTTATAATCGCTGCTCAGATCGATTTGCTCGCTCATGAACAGCGGCGTCGAGTCGAGTTCGTCGGTCAGGAACGACATCATCGCCGGATTATGCGCCCCGCCACCCGCGACGATCACCTCGCCGATGCGGGCAGGCGCGAAGCGGCGGTAGGCGTCGGCGATGCTGGCGGCGGTCAGCGCGGTCAGGGTTGCCACGATGTCGTTGGCGCTGTAGCCGCGTCTACGCCCCTCAGCGATCAACTGCTGCGCCAGCGCCGGGCTGAACAACTCGCGCCCGGTCGTTTTCGGCGGACGGCGCTCGTAATAGGGATGCTTGAGTAGTTCGTCGAGCCATGCCTGCTGCACCTGACCGCCTTTTGCCATCAGGCCGTCACGGTCATAGGTGAGCGCGCCATCGGTCAGGCTCGTGACCGCCGAGTCGATCAGCGCGTTGCCGGGGCCGGTGTCGAATGCCAGCGGTTCGCTCGTTATATCCGCAAGCGGCGGCAGGAAAGTCACGTTGCCGATCCCGCCGATGTTCTGCATCGCCCGCCACTGCGTCGGGTGACGCAGCAGCAGCCAGTCCGCATACGCCGTCAGCGGCGCACCCTGCCCACCGACCGCGATGTCGCGCGAGCGAAAATTGCTGATCGTCGTGATTCCGGTGCGCTCGGCGATGATCGTCGCTTCGCCGATTTGCAGCGTCGCGTAGACCGTGCCGTCGGGTCGAACGTCGTGCCAGACGGTTTGCCCATGCGAGCCGATCAGATCGATTTGAGCGGGCGTGAGACCAGCCTCTTCAATCAGCTTCAGCACCGCGTCCGCGAAGGCTTCGCCCACGTCGGCATTCAGGCGCGTGAT
>DASZXN010000648.1:0-43422 GCA_035545875.1 Phototrophicaceae bacterium | reverse complement strand
GCTGAAAGCATCGGGCTACGAAACCCAAGCCTGCTTCAGCAGGCTGACAGACCCACGCATTGATTTGCCAGCCGTCTTTAGACGGCTTGGGTTTGCTAGCCGGAGGCTCGAAGCCTCCGGCGGCACACGCGAACGACAGGTTGTCTCTCTATTCTTTGCCCGCCTCGTCGTTCGCCTGTTCGCTCTCGACGAACTCTTTCAGGCGCAGCAGACGCGCGTCCCACAGCGCGCCGATCCGCTCAACCCACTGGCTCACGTCCGCGAGCGGTTCCGGCGCGAACGAATAATGCGTCTCGCGCCCCTGATGCCGCGAGCGCACCAGCCCTGCTTCCGCCAGTAGATCAAGGTGCTTGAGAATCCCCTGACGGCTGATCGGGAAGTCCTGCGCAAGCTGAGTCGCGGTTTTCGGGCTGTGCTCCGCCAGCGTGATCAGCAGGCGGCGGCGCGTGGGATCGGCGAGGGCGCTAAACACCCGATCTTCAAGCATGATCTCCTTCCTGTAGATAGCTCGCCAGATGGTCGAGCGTGATACTCCAGCCTTGCCCGTTCATCTCGTAGCGCTGCTGACGCACCTCGTCGGGCAGTTTCTCGAAGCCCGCCTCGCTGATCGTCACGCGCGTACCGTCGGGAACGGCTTCGAGCACGAACGTCACCAGCGACTCGGTTGGATTGCCCGGTTCGGGCGTCCACTGGAAAGCGAACCTTGTCACCGGCTCGACGGTGACGATCTTACCGTGACCAACCAGCTTCCCCTGATAATAGAAGGTCATGATTTCGCCCGCCGCGAGCGTATACTCCCATTTCATGCTGCCGTCGAACCACGCGCTGATCTGCTCTGGCGTGGTGATGGCCCGCCACACCCGCGCCTGATCCGCCTTGATCACGGCGCTGCGAACTGCGGTCATCGTCGATTGCATTAGGCTTGCCCTTCGACGTAACGCGCCAGACTGTTGACCATCTGCTCCCAGCCGCCGTTGTTGTCGTCGAAGCGCTGCTGACGCACATCGGCGGGCAGGGCTTCCCAGCCCGTTTCGGTGACGGTCACGCGCGTGCCGCCCGCAATCGTTTCCAGGTCGAAGATCACGAACGTCGAGGTTGGGTCTGGCGGGGCGCTCTGCCAGCTAAACCCGAAGCGACTGATCGGCTCGACCACCGTAATCTCGCCGAAGGTTTCGTTGAAATCGACCGTATCGTTCGGCTCCCAGCTTGTGTGGATGCGCTGTCCGGCCTGCAACTGCTCGAACTCGAATACCTGAAACCACCTGGCGATCTCTGAGGGCGTGGTCAGCGCTTTCCAGACTCGTGCCTGATCCGCCTTGATGACAACGCTGCGCTGAATCTTCATCGCTTCAACCATTTTGGTGCGCTCCTTATATGCAACCGTTCAGTTGCATATACTTTAGCACACCTTTTCTAAATTTGCAACCATTTGGTTGCACAACATCAGGAATTACCTACATCTTGTAGGAGCGCAGCGTGCTGCGCCCTGGTTTGCTCCTTTGCGTCTTTGCGTTGATGCTCTTGTCTTTTCCCGCTACCCGACCTGCCCTTCGAGTTCAGCCATCGTCCGCATAATCAGATCGACTGCCGCGCCGAGCGTTTCGGTGTCGAACTGGAACTTCGCGCCAGATGCGGCGAACAGTTCCGGCAGCGGCTTCGTCCCGCCGAGCGCCAGCCCACGTCGATAGGCCGCCAGCGCCGCAGGCTGATCCTGAAGCATGTTCGCCCAGATTTGCACCGCGCCCAACTGCGCCATGCCGTACTCGACATAGTAGAACGGATAGCGATAGATGTGCAGCTTGCGATGCCAGCCATCGGCTTTGTCGGCTTCGAGACCGCTGTAATCAATCCCGACCATGTATTTGTCCCACAGCCGCGCCCACTCCGTATCGCAGTTGTCGGGATTCATGGCAGCGTCAGCATGGGTATAGACCCAATGCTGGAAACCATCGACCACCGCCATGTACGGCCAGAAAAGCATGATCTTTTCGAGGTGCTGAAGCCGTCCCCGCGCCGTGTCCGCTGGAGAGTAAAAGCCGCCCTGCTCGCGCGACCAGAAGGGAGTCGCCAGCAGCTCCATCGCCATCGACGCGACCTCGTTGAACTCCGCCGTGACCGGGCGCTGGATCATATAGGGCAGCTTGAGCTTCTCGAAGGCGTGGAAAGCGTGCCCCGACTCGTGCGTCAGCGTGCGAATGTCGTCGTGCAGGCCGACGCCATTCATGAAGATGAACGGTCGCTTGACCAGGGCGAACTGGGTGCAGTAGCCGCCGGGCGCTTTCCCCTTGCGATTGTCGAGGTCGAGCAAGTCCTCACGCCGCATGATGTCGTAGTATTCGCCCAACTGTGGATCGAGCTTGTGAAAAATCATGCCGACGCGCGCTTTCAGATCGTTCGTGTCCGTGAACGGGCGCAGCGGTTCGCGCCCGCCCGGATCAACCGCCAAATCCCAGGGGCGCAGCGACTCGACGCCCAACTGCTGGCGATGGCGCTCGTAAATCTGGCTGGCGGCAGGTACGACCACTTCGGCAATCGCGTCGAGGAAGCGCTGGTTGTCCTCCGGCGTGTAGTCGAAGCGCTTGCGATCTACCCAGGCATAGGCGCGATAATCGGGTTTGTCGGCGTTGGCGGCAATCTGACGGCGCAGCGTCAAAAGGTCGCGCCAGAGATCATTCAGCGCAGGTCGATCCGCGAGTTGCCGCTGCGAGACGGCTTTCCAGGCACGCTCGCGCACATCCCGATCCGCGTCCTGCTGCAAGAGTTCCATCTGCCGCGTGGTCTTTTCGACGCCATCCCAGGTGACCGTCTGCGCGCCGATGATCCGGTTGTACTGGATGCGCAGCTTGGCTTCTTCGGTCAGCAGCGGCAGATTGGTCTCGCGGAACAGATCGACCTCGGCGCGCAGGTTGCGCAGCGCCACCTCGAACCCCTCCGGCACGAAACCGCTGTTGAGCAGCTTCAGCTTGAGCCGCTGATCAGCGGCGCGCTCCTGCGGCTCGATCTGCTCGACGTAAGCTTTGTAGCGGCGGTCGGCTTCGGCGTCGTTGGTGTCGCGGGTCGTCGCCACGTAAGCGCGTGACCCATATTCGCCGAGCAAATCGCTCAGGTGGCTGAAATCCGCCAGCCACTCGGTAATCGACGCAGCGGTCAGCGGACGGCTTTCCAGTTCAGCATAGAACGGCTCCAAATCCGCCCACGACTTGCCTTGCAGTTCATCCGACGTTGTAGGAAGGTCACTTAGCATTTTGATACCTCACTCTTTGCGCCTTTCTTTAAACCTTTGCGCCTTTGCGTTGAATCTTCTCTATTTGAATACCAGCGGCGGCCTCGGAACCCTGGGCTGGAAATCGTAGTAGACGTGATACACGCCCACGTCGCTTTCCTGATAAGTCACGCCGCGCTGGGCGAAAATCGCTTCGAGCTTCTGCCTGACCGCGACCACGTTGGCGGTGATGTAGGCGATCTGATCGTCGGGCGCGTGATCGGTCGCCGCGATGTAGGGCGGATAGCGGTTGTCGAAGGGCGTATAGCTCAAATCGGTCTTGTAGGGCAGAACGGCGCTGTACTGCATCCGATCAGCGCTCAGGAAGGCCAACCGGAACGACACCCAATAATTCGTGTAGCCGTGATACAACTGATGCGTATCGAGGAAAGCGATCAGCGCTTGATCGTCGGTGTTGGGGATGTGCGTCTCTAAATTGAACTGCGTCGTCAGCCCCGGCGGAACCGTCGCCACCGCCGTGACCAGCCCAACGAATTGATAGCCGATCACGATTACGACGAGAGCGATCTTCAGGATCACGCGGCGCAGCGAGTCGATCAGCGTGCCGAGGACAATGCCGAGCGGCAGGGTCAGCGGCAGGAAGTAGCGCCCGGTCGGATCGATACTGAAGCGCGAGACGATGAACAGCCCGCAGAACAGCAGCACCATGCTGATCAGCAGCAGTCGTCCCGGCGGCTTGAGAGCACAGCGCCCGCGCAGCAGATTATAGAAAGCAAAGGCGTAAATCAGCAGCACGAGCAGGCCGATGATGGGCAGGAAGAAGCCCGGCATCCAGGGGAAGCGCAGGCCGATCACGGCAGGCAGGCCGAGCAGGAACAGCCCGATCAGGCGCTGATCCGTTGGCAGCGGCGCGATGTCGGTTCCGGCGAAGGTATTGACCGTGTGCGACGGCAGCGCCGGCAGATAGAAGCGCAGCGCCGCCCAGTCGTTTTGCAGATTGAAGCTCCACCAGGGGGCGCTGCCCATCACGAAAAAGATCAGGATCAGGGCGAAGAACAGGACGTACATCGCAATCGGCACACCATCATTGGGGTTCGTAAGGGCGGGTTTGAAACCCGCCCCTACAGCATCGTAGGCATTTGTAGGGGCAGGTCTAAGACCTGCCCTATCGGCATCCCCAGTTGCCTGTAGGGGCGCACGGCGGTGCACCCTGACATTCCGCCACAAATCCCATAGAATCAACACGGCGGCGGGCATGACAAAAGCGATCACCAGCCCGTTCGTCCACCAGCCCACGCCGATGCACAGGCCGAGCGCCGCCCAGCGCCACAGCGAGCGGCGCTGCTCATGCGTCACGTCCCACGCCAGCAGCAGAATCAGGTTGCCGAACAACAGCGTCTCGTTGTAGCCGCCGAGCGTCGCCGTCGAGTAGACCGCCAGCAGCACGTTCGGGATCGCCAGCATCAGCGCGGCGACCACCGCCACGATCACGCGCTCGGAGATGCGCCACGCCACCGCGAACCCGCTGGCGACGATCAGCAGGTAGAGGATCGATTCGACAATGCGCATTGTCAGCACCGAGTCGCCGAGAACCGTGAAACCGAGCGCGATCAGCCATGAATCAAGGCTGCCCATGTAGGCTTGCCCGTAGAAGAAGGTCGGGCGCTCACCTTGCAGAATGTGGCGTGCCATCAGGCCGACAATCGCTTCGTCGGAGTGGAACGAGACCGTGCCGCTCGCCAGCAGCAGCGCGCGCCCGATCAGCGCGACCAGCAGCACGGCGAAAAAGGCGAGCCACAGCGTTCGTTTCATACAGTCACCGAAGCGACGAGCCGCTCAAAGGCGCTCTGGAAAGCGCTCCAATCCGCAGCGGGCGCGCTGCCCACTACGCTGATCTGCTTGCCGTGTACGGAAAGGATTTGGCTGAAGGTCTTGATACTCGACTGGGTACACGAGGACGAGAGCGGCGTCTGATCGATTGGCGTCGAGGAAACAACAATGAGCGCGCAGTTGTCCGGGGAAACAAAGGTCACAGCCAGCGGATCATTCGCGGCGGAGGTGATCACGCGCCAGCCCGTCGGATAAGTCACGCTGAACCGATCATTGCGATAGCTGTCGCGCGTGATGATCGCTCCGGCGGCGGGCGTGATGTCGAGCACGGTCGGCGTCTGCGCGGGAATACAGGCGGCGAACAGCAGCATCAACCACAGGAATCGAGCGGCTCTCAGCGCTTTCATGACAGGTTTCTCGCTCTGAGCAGGTGAATCGACGCGAGCAGCACCCAGAAAATCAGCGCCGCCAGCGTGACCCATTCGGAGGTCGTGCTGAAGGTAAACGTCGGACGCTGATTGAGCGGCTGGGTGATCAGTAAATTCCCCTGCGCGAATTGAATCGCTCCCGTGATCAGAAAGACGACGACGCTCACGAGCATGACGATGCCCGTGATCAGCAGCGATTGGTGAAACGGATTTTGCGGTGTCCGCCGCAGATACAGGGTGAAATCAGCGACATAGAGCGTGAGCGCCAGAAAGAAAACTGCGGAGACGACATAATGCAGAAACGAGACGTTCATGGGCAAGAAGCCGACCAGCATCCCGAATAAACTTCCAGTGACGGCGAGCGTTCTCAGGCGCTTGCGCAGCGCTCCACGAAAGTTGAGCGCCAGACAATAGAGGTGAACGCCCAAACACAGACTCCCGCTCACGAGCGCGGCGTTGAACAGCAGCGCCGCCTGCCCGTTGACCGTATTGCCCAGTTCCGAGACGAACTGATTCGAGATCGAAAACGGCTCACCCTCCGCGCCGCGATACTTCAACCCCGCCAGCAGCGATCCGAGGCTGATGATCAGCACGCCGATAAATCCAGTGCTGTAAGCGATGCGGCGCGTCGCCTGCTTCATCATCGGCCTTTATACGGAACGCCTGCGCTCATGGCGCTTTGTTCTGCGTCGTCAAATCGCCGCCGCAGTGAATGAAGCCCGACCAGCCCGACACCAGCCAGCTTCCCGATTCGTTCGCCACGTGGATCAGGCTGCACACGCCGCTCGCGCCCTCGCCCTGCTGATAATTGGCGATCACCTCGACATCCCAGTTCGAGCCATTGGGCGCGGCACGGCGAAAAATCGCGCTGACCAGACTGCCCCAGTCCGCAGGCGTGTACGCTTTGATACACTCGGACACGTTTTGGTTGGGGCAGTGCGCCACCACGTAATTCAGCATGTTCTTGTCGAGCAGGCTGACGGCTTTGGCATCATTGCCCTTCCCGGCGGCCTGCACGAAATCGACCGCCGTTGTATAGGCCGGATTCGCGGCCTGTGGTCGCAGAAATGAGGCCACCACCGCCGCCAGCGCCAGCACAATCACCAGCACGCCCAAAATCGTTATGACGGTTCGAACCCGCATTTACCCTCTCGCTTCGCGCAGCGCATCACGCAGCCGCACGCTCTCGCCCACCGCGCTGACCTTCGTGATCCCGTAGCGCCCCGGCGTGTTGACAATTTCGACGCAGATCGCGCCGCCGTAATTTACGGCCTTCAGATCGGCTACGACGCGCGCCAGATCGATCTTGCCCTGGTCGAACGGCGTCTGTAAATGCCCGCGCGCCGCCTGCCGGATTTGCACGTGGCGCGTTTTCGGCAGCAGCGACAAAATCGCCTCGCGCGTGCTGTTATTGTAGACCATTTGCGCCCAATCGAGCGTAAGCTCCAGCCCCGGCACGGTCTCCAGCAGCCTGAGCGCAGCCTCCGGCGTCGAGGCCATCGACTCGACGTGCGGTTCGATGCTGACGCGCAGGTTGATCGCCTGCGCCGCCGACACCATTGTACGCAGCGCGTCCGCCGCGCGCTCGAATGCGCCGTCATCCTCCTGCTTGACTCCCGGTGACGGCGTGATCCCCGGCGTTTCGAGCGCCTGCGCCAGCGGCAGCAGACCCTTGAACGTCTCGATGTCGTGATCGCGGCGCTCGTCGGGCAGTGAGATGCGCGGCAGCATCAGGTACAAATCCGCCAGCCTGAGGTTATAGAGCAGCAGATCGTTTTTGATCTCCTGCGCGGCGCGGCGCGCATCGGATGGGGCTTTGCTCGCGGCGAGGCCAACGTCGACATAGCGGAAGCCGAGACGCGCTATCGTACCGAGCGCTTCGGGAAGCGTCAGGTCGCTGAATGTCCAGGTGTGGCAGGAAAACTCAATCAAGATTAGTGATGAGTAACGAGTAATGAGTGATGAGTCAAAGATAACGCATCCGTAGAGATGGCGCGAAAGATTGACCTGTGCGTCTATTTCAGCTTTTGAATATCCTCGGCGACGGGCGTGAGATCGTTGCCGAGTTGATGACCACCGCTGGCAATTTCGCGGATCGTGGCCTGAGGAAGTTTCTCAGCGTACTTGGCGAGATGGGCGATGCTGACTTCTTCATCATCCTTCGCCTGATAGATAAAAATCGGAACACCTTTGGGCAATCGAGCGGCAAAATCATCGCGCAGCGTCAGGCTTTCCATCTGCCACTTCTCGTAGCCCCAAAACGGCGGCGCGATCAGGAAAATCCCGCTGATGGAGTGCTGGACGGTATTTTCGGTCAGATACTTGAGCAGAATTGAAGCACCTACCGAATGTCCCACCAGAATCGCATCGCCTTGAGTTGCAGCAATCCCCCGCTTGATCTGCCGCCCCCAGCCGAAATCGGGCGCATCGTTATCGACTCCCATGATTGGGTAAAGAACAGTGTAGGCCGCGCCCAATTTCTGTTTCAGGGAAGCGACTAACTTGGCATCGACCTCGTAGCCGTTGTCACCGCCGCCCTGAATAAAGAGTACCTGCCGCTTGCCGGCATCGGCATCTGCCATCGTTCTCTCCTAACGCTTCAGTGCCAGCCGCAAGCCCCATGCGAACCCCGGCGCGGCAACCTCGCAGTGGTTCTGCTCCGGGAAAAGCCGCTTGATCAGTGTAAAGCCCTCATATTTCCGGCTTTGCAGAATCGCCGCCATGCGCAGCGTATCCGTGAGCGTGGTATCGTCGATGCTCTCCTCCTGCTCGGTCGCATAGAGATAAACCGTCGCCGGGATCGCCTTATGCTCCTGAGCGAACGCTTCTTCCTGCGCGAAGGTGAAGCGACTGCCGTAGCCGAGCGTCGGGCTGCCAACGATTAGGCTTTGGAACAGATCAGGCGTGGTGAACAGCCCGAACAGCGCGAACAACCCGCCGTAGGAATGTCCTGCCAGAATCCGCCGCGCTGGATCAGAGCGATAGGTTTTCTCGATCAGCGGAATTACTTCATCGCGGATGAACCTATGAAAATTCCCGGCGTCGCCGTTCGGAACCGGGCGCTTGAAACCTTCCGACATGTTCTTTTCGGTCACGGGATCATGAACGGGCGTCAAATCGTGATCGCGGCGCAGGAAATACTCGCGGAAGGTTTCAATCGGGTCGGCGCTTTCGGGGTAACCGATGCCGACGACCAGCGCGTCGGTCATACCGCCGCACCACGCCGCCGGGCGAATCATGTCCGTGACCATGCCCGCGTACTGGTTGCCGTCGATCACGTAGACTGTCGGCCACTGCGCCGGGATGTTGTTGAACGGCCAAGCCTCGCCGGGAGCCGCGTGGTAGCCGAGCGGCAGGCTGACCGTGATCCGATAGCTGCGGCCTGTGCTAACCGAGTCGATCAGGTGCATTGCGCTGCCGAGGACAGTCACGGGTTCGGGCATAGGATTCTCCAGTTGGATGAGAGGCGCAGGTTATTTCGGTGATGGGCGCGACGACAGGCGGATAAACTGATTGACGTGCTGCGCCCGCAAAATGAGTTGGAGCGGCGCGGGAAACAGCGGACGCGCCTGTTCTAACGGCAGAGGCTCGATCTGATCGACGGCATAATCGCGTTGGTGATAGATCAGTTCGCAGCGACCCGCCGCCGTCACGTTGCGATACCAATCGACCTGCGTGCCGTAGGTCAGCGCGATCACGAAGCCGTTCGCAACGGGCGCGACGATGATCGGCGTTTCGTAAGCCTTGCCGCTGCGCCGCCCGACGTGCTTCACGATGGCGAAAAAGCCGTGTGACGAATGGGCAATTCGCCCGGTGAGTCGATTCAGTACGCGCTTGTTGAACGAACGCATCCGGTAGAGCAAAGGCGCTGGAGCATCGGTCGTCGAGGGCATAGATCGAGCAAATTTAACTTGACTCACTAGAACGCGCGTGCTATATTTAGACCATGTTACGACTACGGTTTAATCAATTCCAGAACGTGCGCCAGCCGCTTCAAATCGTGCGAGAGCAGCCCGGCCAGGTTGCGCCCGCAGCGCACGAGAAATTGATACCGTTCATCATCAGGATACGACCACGAAGCGTAACGCAGCGCCGCCGCCATCAGTTCGTCCGAGGGCACTTCCTTCGCGCCGAGCACCAACCGAAAGAACTCCATACGATGCGTGAAGTCGTAGACTTCCTGCGAGTCGCACAGTTCGACTTCGCACAGGCTCATGGGCGGACGCGGCGGCAGGCTGTGAATCATCTGACCGCCGTACATATAGCCGATGTTGATCACGCAGATTTCGACCGGAACCATGCGATTTTCGCGCTGATCCATCAGCGCGTTGTTATCGACGTAGCTCGCCATCACCAGTTCGCGCGCCAGCGGATCGTCGTCAATGCGAATCGCGTAGATCAGGCCAATCGCGTAGGCTGAATCGCCGTCCGAGATCGGCACTTTGACGAACGCGCCAAAGGTGTGCAGTTCGTCAATTTTGCTGCCGCGCGTCCCACAGTCGAAGCCGGTGGTGCTGGCTCGCAAAACGCGCCCGACAATACTTCGCTCTCTCACCGTCATCATGTTTTACTCGTCTACCGCCCTCGTTTAAACGCCTAAACGATGCTGTCGTTTCTCGCTGCGCGCTAATCCTTTGGATTGCAGCTTATTTGATGCTTCCGGCGTCAGTTGATTTCGCATCATTTCGACGCGGATCATCTCGTCGAGCTGGCTTTTCTCGATGCTGCTGACGTAAGCCAGTTCGTCCGCACGGGTGAGCGCATAAGGATAGCTCTTGCGCCCTTGAATCCGACACTGCGCCACGATCAGGGATTGGATGGCGGCAACCGCTTCTTTATCGCGCGCGACCCACATCGGCACGTCGATGCGCACGATCACCGGACTGGTTCCGTTCGAGACGTTGACGTAAAAGAACGCGACTTCGAACTCCGCGTCCTTGTCCTTGTAAGTGAGGTTCTGCGGCGAGTTCTGCGTCATGATCGCCGAGCGCTCGCCCGGTTGTAACACCTGCGCGTAGAGCATATCGTCGGTCAGCCCTTCGATCTCGCCGTTCGAGCGCAGATTGGCGTCGTTGACCTGCCCCGGATCGAGGCTCATCAGGTGCAGCAGGCTGATCAGGTAGGTGCTGCGCGGCTTGTCGAGGTAGCCGAGCACCATCGCGTTCGAGTCGCTCAACATCCGCAGCGCGTCCATGTAGTCTTTTTCGATCTGCTGCGATCCGGCGACCTCGTTGCCGAAGAATTTGAGCAGCCCGCCGTCGTGAAAGCCGATCAGCGGGCGCGGCTCCTCGCGCCGCTTCCAGGCTTCCTTTGCCAGAAACTGCATCTCCATGACCGAGCGACGCGCGTTGACCGTCTGGTTGGTGATCAGGCGGCCATCCCGATCCTGCATCATGGCTTCGCTGTAGTAGAGTTCCGGTACGGTGGCCTGCTGCGGCAGACGCGGTTCGCCGTAGTAGTAAGCAAAAACGCCAATGTTGATCAGGTAATACTGGGCAGGCGCGTGCGGATCGGGGTAAATCTGCGAGCCATCGACCGCGACCAGCGTGGCGCTCTGCGGTGGAGTTGGCAGTCCGCCAACGCCGCAGATCAGTTCGTCGTAAGGCTTGGGCGCGGGCGCGGCTCCGCGATAGCCGCTGACGCTCGATTCGCGCACCAGCTTGATCCGCTCGTGGACGGCTTCGAGGTCATCGCAGGCGTAGAAGCGCTCTAAGGCGAGTTCGAGGCGGTTGGCGAGACTCTGGTTAACGTGCCCCAGATAGCGCCCCATCGTTTGGACTTGCTCGACAACCTTGTTGAACTCCAGCGTCACGCCCAATCCCTCGTTTAATTCAGGTAATTATGCTGCCCGATAAAGTTAATATTTCCCAACATATAAACTTAGAGTAGCACCGACGTTCTATTACGTCAAGCAAGAGGACTTAACAGTCATCAAACAACATGACGAAAGTTCCTGATTTTCTCGTGCTTGCGCGGCAAAAAGTTGTTATAATGAAAAAGTCACCAACTGATGTTAAACAAATTTTGAATAAACCTTGTTTGCTGTTCGTTGTTGAGTTTTAAGGTGAAGTGAAACCACAATGGCATCAAACCAGGTTGTTGATCTCGCCCTCACGTCGTCCAACGAAATCATCTTCGCCGGGGACGAGGTGCGCCTCGCCGGGCAAATCGATTATCCCAGCGCTGCACGCCCCGCAAATGGCTACCCGTTGGTTTTCGTACTGCACCATGCCTGCTGTAACACCCGCGATGATTACAGCGACTACGCGGAGATCGCGCTCGCCAACGGCTACGCGATGTTTCGCTGGGACAAACGCGGTGCGGGGCGCAGTGGCGACAGCGGGCGCGGATCGACAATTCAGGATGCGGTCAATGCCTACGAAGTGGCAATTTCACAGGCCGACATCAACCCCAAGCGCGTCGTCATCCTCGCCGCAGGCGCGGGATCGGCGCTGCTCGGCAGTTCCTTCGGGCTGTTCGCCCGCGCGCAGCATCCGTTCGCGGCGCTGCTCGTGACCAACATGCTCGACGATCAGGAGATTCTGGCGCTCGATACGCGCATCAAGATCATCATGAGCGCCGAGGACTGGAACGCGCCGCAAGTTTATGCGGAAGCCGCCAGCGCCGCCCACAAGCAAGCCTATCGACATGGCGCATCATTCTACGTGGTTGAGAGCGGCGACCGTCAGTTGATGACCTGCGACGATTATGGACAGGCGCATCTCGACCCCGGCGCACGAAAGGTCATCGGCGATTGGCTCAAGAGTTTAACCCGCCTTTCCGCGTCGATCTGAGCGACTGCGGCGCGCTCGTCACCGGAGCAGGCGACGAAGTTGGGCGAGCGGCAGCGCTCGCACTCGCCGCTTCGGGCGCGGCAGTGGTTGTCAATGACGTGAACCCGGATCGCGCCGATAAAACCGCCGACGCGATCACCGCCAGCGGCGGACGCGCCATCGCGTGGCAGGCCGACGTGAGCAACCGCTTTCAGGTCGCCTCGATGATCGAAGGCGGGCGCGATGCCTTTGGCAAGCTCAATATTCTGGTGAATGCCGCGAGCGTGTTGAAGCGTGATCCGCTCGGCACGCTCGACGAATGGGATTGGCGACGCATCCTCGATGTCAATCTGACGGGTGCGTTTTTTTGTACCCAACTCCTCAGCCGCGTGATGGCCGACGAAGGCGGCGGCGTGATCGTCAACGTCGCTTCGAGCGCCGCCACGCTCCCCAACGGCCTGAGCTACGTCAGCAGCAAAGCCGGGCTGATCGGCCTGACGCGCCAGAGCGCGAGCGAACTCGCGCCGCGCGGCATCCGTGTCAACGCCGTCTGTCCCGGCCTGATCGACAGCGACGACACGGCGGATCAGGTCGCGTCAGTGATCCTGTTCCTCTGCTCCGGCGCGGCGCGTTTGATCAACGGGCAGGCGATCCACGTAGGTGACGGTTCAGCGGAATAAAAACAGATCGGGCGGGGCAAGGCAAGCGCCGCCCGATCCGCGATACGCTTGTCCGCTTTAGGTCGTTCGCGCGCCCGACGCACCGGGACTAGTCGCTGTCCCTGAGCCAACCCCGCCGCGATGCCAGGGCGTCCCCAAACGCGGCAGCAGCCAGCGATCCAGACCAATCCAGCCCGCGTTGCGCCACGCCATAATCAGGAAGATGCCGAACAGAAAATAGAGCGGATTCACGCCTGCCGAGCCAGCCAGCATGTAATTCAGGTTCATGAGCGCCGCGCCGAACGCGGCAATCCCCGTGAACAGGCCGAGGATCAGACAGGCGCCCACGACGAATTCGCCAATGGCGATCAGCGGCCCGAACCAGCCCGATGCGTTGGCGTTCACGAGCGTTTGCAGGAAACCTGCATACCAGTCAAAGCCGACGGTGGGGTGTGCGCCCGCAGCATTCGTCAGGGCGCTGTTCCAGAAGCCGAGCAGCGCCTGACCATTCATCCAGGCCGGATTATTCAACTTTTCCCACCCGGCATTGATCCACGCCCAACCTAAGGCGAGGCGCACGGGTAACCAGATCAGCGCGGCCTCGCCGCTGGCGAACAGATAACGCGAAAGCGGCGACTCCTCAATCTGCGCCGGCAGGAATTCGTTCCCCGCGCGCTGCCGCAGGAGCCACCACCCGCCTACGGCGATCACCACGAGCACCACCGTCAGCACAATATCGCCAGAGAACAACAGTCCCATGACGAGCGCCGCGATCACGGCAAGGACAAGCGTGACCATGTTCCGCATCCTTTCTACAATGCTGTCTAGAATTGCTGTCGATCAAGAATTGTTCTCAATATAATAGGAAACGCGGCAGGTAAGCAGTGACAAATAACACCTCCTTTCTCTAAAGAATGTCCACATTTACGCGGTCGCCAGGTTATTTTCCCTGCCCAGATTATAAACCTTTCAATACTATCAACCGCTAATAGCGTGCGCCTGTCAAGATGTCGTTGGGTTTCCTCACAAATTCGGAAAGAAATCGTCAATTTCCCTCGTCTGTATTCTCTGCTGACGCCGCTTTTTCGTTTGAAGGATGCACTTTTGGCCGAATTACTCGCAATCTGGCGCACGACTTTCACGCCGCTGCGCCTCGGTAAACTGCGGATTTATCTGACCGGTCAGGGTATCTCGCTGATCGGCACGTGGCTGCAAATGACGGCACAAGCCCTGCTCGTCTATCAACTGAGCAAGGGATCGGCGACCGCGCTGGGAATCGTGGCGGTCGCGGGCGCGCTGCCCGTGCTGGCGTTGAGTTTCTGGGTTGGCAGCCTGTCCGACCGTGTGGATCGGCGCAAGCTGCTGATTTACACGCAGGTCGCGGAGATGCTGCTGGCGTTCATCCTCGCCTTTCTGGTGCAAAGCGGGGTCGCGCAGCTCTGGCACGTCTACGTGCTGGCCTTCCTGCTCGGCTGCTGTGAAGCGGGCAACTTCCCGGCGCAGCAGGCCTTCCTCGCCGACGTGGTGGGGCCGGAGCAAATCCGCACCTCGATGGGGCTGTACTCGATGATCTACAACATCAGCCGCGTTTTCGGCCCCGCGCTGGCAGGCTATATCGTCGGCGCGCTCGGTATCGCGCTGGCCTTCTGGCTCAATGGCCTGAGCTTTCTGGCCGTGATCGCCAGCTTCCTCTGGCTGCGCGATGTCCAGATGACGCGGCGCAGCGTCACACCCGGTCAACCGAGCGAAAACCCGAATACACTCGCCTTCGTGCGCGCCAATCCGCAAATCCGCGATCTGCTGCTGACGGTCGCGTTCGTCAACGCCTTCGGCACTTCGATCTATACGATTGCTCCGGCGCTGGTCGCGGGCAACGCTGCCGATACGGGGCTGTTCCTCGGCGCGGCGGGAATGGGCGCGCTGTTCGGCATCTTCTTTATCCTGCCGCTGATCAATCACCGCGTCCGGCGCATCGGCGTGGTGCTCTCGGTCGCGCTGATCTGGATGGGCGTATGGCTGTTCGTGCTTTCACGCAGCCAGTCGCTTCCCCTAAGTCTCTTTGTGCTTTTCCTGACGGGCTTCTCGACGACGGTCGTCTACGTGCTCAACATGGGGCTGCTGCAAGTCCTCCCACCGCCCAATCTGAAGGGGAGCATTCTGGGGCTGTTCAACGTGGTCGCGGTCGGCGTGCAGCCGGTCGCAGCGCTGATCATCGGCGCTCTGGCGGATCGCTTCTCGCCGCCGACCGCCGTGCTGATGAGCAGTATCGTCCTGATGATCTGCGGCGCGGTTATGATTGTACGTCCCTGGTGGCGTGCATGGCAGGTCGAGACGGTCGGCTCACAGGCGGCAGCGCAGCACGCCGGACACTGATCAGAACATCTCGTTCCCCGCAGCGAGAAGCCCGGCAGCACGTCGCCAAAGTCGATCACGCTGTCGCCGCTCAAGCGAACGCTCTGACTGCCCTTATAGACATTGACGCTGCGTGTCGCTGGATAGACAAACACGATCATGCGCACGCCTGCGCGCAGATACTCGTTAATCTTGCGCTCGATGTCTTCAGCGCCGTCATTAGGCGAGACGATTTCGATAGCTAAATCGGGCGGCAGCGGAATATATTTCGGCGGCAGACGATCTGGCATCCGTTCATAGCTGATAAAGCCGACATCGGGCGCGCGGACGGTATCTTTGCCGTCATCATTGGTGAACAGGATATAGCCTGTCTCAGCGGCAGTCACATGATCCAGTTCGTGCTGCCGAATGTGAGTCCCAATAGTTATCAACAGATTCCCTGCAATTTCACCGTGTTCACCGCCTGCGGGTGGCATCTCGTAAATCACTCCTTCGACCAGTTCCATGCGCTTTTCGTCGTTTTCAGGTCGATGAGCGATCTCCCAGAATTCGTCAATCGTGTAGCGTTTTTCCCGTACCGTCATACATGCCTCGTGCCGCTATCAACGAGAACAACTTCCAGCGTAAACCTATGCGCCCCAACGCGCAAGGTCAACGGAGCAACAAAAAGCCCGGCAGAACAGCCGGGCTTCACGATGATGAATGGATTGCGACGGCGCGCTCAGGCGCGCGCGGCAGCCAGTGGAATCGGCGTAGTCTCGTAGACCGTAAGCACGTAACCCTGTCGCTGCACCTGCACGCCGGGGAGGTGCGCCGCCAGCCCGTGAATGGTCGATTCGAGTAAGCCCGTGCTGTTGAAACTCTCGACTGCTGCCTGATTCTCCCAGAAGATGATCAACTCCGCGTGATCGGGGTCATCGACCTGTTCCAGCAGCAGCGCGGTGACGAAACCAGCGCGAACGCGAATCTTGGGGAGGTAATCCTGCTGAATGATCGCTCGCATCTTGGACATCGCGCCGAGCGGGGCGCGGATCGTTGTGGATTGCGCGTACATCACACCCTCCCACTTGTGCTTTTCGTTCATTGAAGCATAACTTCATTACGGTTGCAATCACAATTCAGCAACTCGGCTTGGCATTTTTGCACAAAGTGACGGAGCGCTCCCCACGTCGATTGTGAGGCGCGCCGTTTTATGCGAAGATAAGGACAATCCTCGAATCATCAGCGGAGTTTCCCGATGAAGCGCACGACCTTCCTCATCAGCACGATCCTGCTGCTCCTTTTGAGCGCCAGCGCCCTCTTCGCCCAGTCCGCCACGCCAGAGGCCACCCCGCCTCAGGCGCAGAGCATCGGCGAACTGCTCGCCAGCCTGCCCCAGTCGCGCCAGGCAGACGGCGGCTTTGTCGCCGGGGATGACAGCGCGCCGATCACCGTGATCGAGTTCATGGATTACGCCTGCTCACACTGTCAGGATTATCGCCCGACGATGGATCAGGTGATCGAGCAGTACGTAGCGACCGGCAAGGCCAAATTCGAGCTGCGCATCCTGCCGACGACCGGCGGCGACGTAACCCGTTACGCGGCGCAGTTGGCGGAATGCGCCAATCATCAGCGCCTCGGCGATTACTGGCGCGCCTACGATTTGCTCTATACATACGTCAAGGCAGGCCAGTACAACGACCAGATGGGGCCATCGTTCGCTGCCGATCTCAATCTGAAATACGACAAGCTCGATCACTGCACGCAGACCGCCGCCCGGCAGGTTGATCGTGATGGCGACCTCGCCACCCGTCTGAGCGTCCTGGGGACGCCCTCGGTGCTGGTGCGCTATCTCGATGGCGATCCGCAGTTCATCACCGCCAGCGGCCAGACCTACAGCGCGGGCGGCGTCCCCTTCGACGTGCTGGCGCAGGTGATCGACTCCGCCCAGCCGATTATCAACTAGAATCCCCCTACAAAACACACGGAATGTTTTCATCAGGGTAGACCTGTACGTCTGCCCTGATGAAAACATCGCGCTGCTGCTTCTCTCGCAATCAGACCAATTTCTGAGGAAATCCTCAACATACGCTTGACCACCGCGCGTCACGTGGCAAACTTAAGCTATCGTTGAGTTGAGGATTGACTCCATGAAGCAGATCATTTTCCTGCTCGTGCTGTTCAGCCTGTTCATTGGCGGGGGCGTGCTGGCGCAGGCGTCCACGCCCGCAGCGACGGCGCTCCCGAACGGCTGGAACGAAATCCCCCTGCCGACCGGCATCTGCGCGCGTGGCACGGCCTATCGCTTCTTCGTTCATCCGGCCAACCCGGATAAGCTGCTGATCTACTTTCAGGGCGGCGGCGCGTGCTGGAACGCCGCGACCTGTAAGGTCGGCGGGACGTTCGAGGACAGCGTGAACGAGGCCGCGCTCGCCAGCTATCTGGGCATCTTCAACTTCGACAATCCGCTCAACCCGATTGCCGATTACAGCGTCGTCTTTCTCCCCTACTGCACCGGCGACATCTTCACGGGATCATCGACGCAGAGTTTCACGGCGGGCGACGGCAGCAGCTTCCAGATTCACTTCGCGGGCTTCACCGACGCGCAGGCCGTCCTCGACTGGACGTATGCCCATTATCCCAACCCAACCAATCTGATTGTCACTGGGAGCAGCGCCGGTTCTTACGGCGCGATCTTCAACGCCCCTTACATCCTCAGCCACTATTCTCAGGCGCAGGCCGCCGTCTTTGGCGACGCCGGGGTCGGCGTGGGCGGCGCTGGAGCAGGCGCGAGCGCGGCTGGAGCCGAAAGCGCGGCCAATATCGGCGTCTGGGGCACGCTCAAGAACGTCTACAAGAATATCGGCTATCTGGCGACCGTCACGCAGGGCGATGTCGCCAGCGGCCTCTGGGCAGGCGCAGCGCAGACTTTCCCCAACGTCAGCTTCGGCCTGTACACAACCTATGCCGACGAAACGCAGACCAGCTATTACGTCCTCGGCGGCGGCACGGCAGCCGATTGGACACCCGGCATGGAGAAAATTCTCAGCGGGCTGGATCGCTATGGCAACTTCCATTCCTACATCGCCCCCGGCAGCGTTCACACCATCCTGCCGCGCCCACTGTTTTATACGATGCGGACGGACGAAACGCCCTTCCGCCAGTGGTTCACCACCCTGATCAGCGGCGGCGCGCTTGCCAACGTCGCCTGTACCGACTGCACAACCGGGAGCTAAGATGGACATTTATGAACTGGAAACGCCGAGCATCCTGATCGATCTGGATCGCATGGAGAACAACATCCTGCGAATGCAGGCGCTTTGCGATGAGGCAGGCGTCGGGCTGCGCCCACACATCAAGACGCACAAAATCCCCGAAATCGCCAAAATGCAGATCGAGGCGGGCGCGGTCGGTATCGCCTGCCAGAAGGTCAGCGAGGCCGAGGTCTTTGCGCAGGCCGGACTCAACGACATCCTGATTCCCTATAACATCCTCGGCGCGAGCAAAACCGCCCGCTTCGCCGATCTCTCGCTCTACAACCGCATGACCTGTTCGGCGGACAATCTGCCGACCATCAGCGGGTTATCGGATGCCGCCGCCGCGCTCGACATTCGCCTGCGCGTGATGGTCGAACTCGGCACCGAAATCGAGCGGACAGGCGCGAGTATCGAGCAGGCCGTCGCACTGGCGCAGCACATCGAGGAAGATGAGCATCTGCACTTCGCCGGGATTCTGGTCTATCCGAGCTATCCATCCGTGCGCCCGGCGCTTCAGGAAGTGCTGGCACAGTTGGACGCAGAAGGCATTGGCGTGGATACGGTCAGCGGCGGCGGGACGGGCGCAGTGCTGCAAGCGCGTGAAGTCCCGGAACTGACCGAGGTGCGCGTCGGCACTTACGTGTTCAACGACTGGACGACCGTCTCACGCGGCTGGTGCGCCCTCAGCGACTGCGCCATGATCGTGCGCGCGACTGTGGTCAGCCACCCGACTGAAAACCGCGTGATCCTCGACAGCGGCAGCAAAACCCTCTCCAGCGACGTGCTTGAGGACGGCTACGGTCATCTGCTCGATTATCCTGAAGCGCGGATTTACAAGCTCAACGAGGAACACGCTTACGTCGATGTGTCGGCCTGCGCGCGCAAGCCGGAAATCGGTGAGGTTGTCAGCGTGCTTCCGGTTCACGCCTGCGTCGTCACCAATTTGCAGAATATGATTTACGGGGTGCGCGGCGAAGAGGTCGAACTGACCTGGACAGTGACCGCGCGCGGGTTGGTCTGGTAGGCTGATCGGCTGCGCAGCGCTATTCGTCGTCGTCGCCCGTTTGCTGCGCCCAGATCATGCTGACGGCCATGCCGCAGGCGATGCCGAGTGGTACGCCCAGAGCAAAATTGCTGGGAAACAGCAGCAGACCGAGGACGATGCCGAACACCGCGCCTAGTCCCACGCCCATGCTGACGATCTGGGCTTTTCTGCCGTTCATGCCCGCTCCCCTCCGAAAATGTCGTCTTTATTATAGTCCCGCTGAGATGAAGCGGGGTTTAGAATTTGGCAGACTCACGTGAGGAAGGGTTAAACTTCCCGTCAATCCCGTCAGATAACTGAGGTAACTGCATGGAACTGCGCAGGCTGGGCAACACCGATTTCGAGATCACGCCCATCGGCTTCGGCGCGTGGGCGATTGGCGGCAACGGCTATCGCTTTGGCTGGGGCCGCAGGACGATCAGGATTCGATCAATACGATTCACCGCGCCCTCGACGCGGGTATCAACTGGATCGATACGGCGGCGGTCTACGGTCTCGGCCACTCTGAAGAAGTCGTCGGACGCGCGCTGAAAGGCGTTAGCCAGAAGCCCTACGTGTTCACCAAAGCGGCGCGCGTCTGGAAAGAGGATGGCACGATCTTCGACGATCAATCGGCAGCGGGCGTGCGCCAGCAGGTCGAAAACAGTCTGCGCCGCTTGCAGGTTGACGTGATCGACCTGATGCAGTTTCACTGGCCGCGCCCCGAAGATCAATTGGAAGAAGGCTGGGAGATGCTGGCGAAGCTCCAGCAGGAGGGCAAGCTCCGTTACATCGGCGTGAGCAACTACAACGTCGCGCAGATGGAGCGGATTCAGCCGATTGCGCCGATCAGCTCGCTTCAGCCGCCCTATTCGATCATCCGTCCCGACGTGGAGGACGAGATTCTGCCCTTCTGCGCGCGCAACAACATCGGCGTGATTGTCTACTCACCGATGCAGTCCGGCCTGCTCACGGGAGCGATGAGCAAAGAGCGCGTCCACAGCCTGCCCGCCGACGACTGGCGTCCCAATAACCCGCAGTATCAGGAACCGCGTCTCTCGCGCAACCTCGCGCTCGCGGATTTGCTCACTGAGATCGGCAAGCCGCACGGTCGCACGACGGGCGAGGTGGCGATTGCCTGGACGCTGCGCCGACCGGAAGTCACGGCGGCGATTGTCGGCGCACGCCATCCGGGGCAGATCGACGGCATCGTCGGCGCGCTCGACTTCCGCCTGAGCGGAGCCGAAATTCAGCGCGTCGCCGAGTTCGTCAAGGCGAACCCGTGAATCCCGGCGCAGTAGGGGCAGACCTGTGTGTCTGCCCATAGGCATCAAGTTAAGCCCTCACTCTAAATCTCTCTCCCTCAGGGCGAGAGACTTCAAACCCCTGAAGCGGAGTTTCTCCCTTCTCCCTGAGAGCGTTTCTGGAAAGCGGGAGAAATACCGCCCATTCGAGGGAGTTTTCAGAAACCCTCTGAGGGAGAAGGGCAGGGGATGAGGGCAAAAACACACTGGCTCAATCCTTAAATTGATGCGAATGGGGGCTTGGCAGCGCCAAGCCCTGTTTTATTTTTAGAGGGTGACGATCCGGTTGGCGATTTTGAGGCGGCGCGAGAAATTCGGCAGCAGGTCGAGCATCGATTGGTAGCGACCCGCTTCCAGTTCGCGCAGATAGTGGCGAAACACGTTAATCACGCCCGGCAGCACTTCGAGACCCTGAACCTTGCGCGCCATCAGCACATACGATTTGGCTTCGGCGGGGCTGACGTGATCCTCCAGATAGATTGCCACCGCGCCCATGACGAACAGGTTGGCGAACTGCTCGCTCCACGTCGGATAAAGCGCCTTGTACTTGTCCGTGACCGGGAGCGGCGTGTTGGCTATGTCGCTAATCTGCTCGGCGTGATCCTTGAGGTACGAGGTCATCAGGATGCGCGCGTACTGCGCCAGCGAGGATCGGTAGATGTGCGCCGGGTCTTCGTCGAACGGCCAGGGCGGACTCTCGCCCCAGGCTAAACGCGGTGGGATGATGCAGACCAGATCGCTGCCGATACGCAGCCCCAGTTCATAATCGGTCGGGTAGGAGATGTTGGGGATGAAGATCAGCCGCTCCCTGATCACGCCGAGGTAAGGCTGCAAGAACGACTTGAACTGCACCTGCTCGAACATGCGCTGCGAGTCGGCGAGCGCCTTTTCCCACGCTCCGGCCTCGTTCTGCCACCACTGATCCAGCCCGCTGACTATGTAGAAATCGTTCAACTGCTCATCCCAATGCGAGGGCATCCAGCGCGGCGGCTTGTCGATCTTGCCCTCGTGCATGACCAGCGCCAGCGTGAACAGCGCTTCGAGCGGCGCGCCCTGATCGAGCATCGCTTGCAGCGCGGTGATCGCCGGATGATTGGCGTGCGGCGCGAGCAGCTTGCGCGTCATACGGGCATGGGCGTGCGTGCCATGCGGCTTGCGCTTCTGCGCCTCGTCAGGATAGCGGGTCGCGGCCAGCGCCGCTGAGAGCAGGCGAACGCGGTCATCCAGTTTGACGGAAATGTCGGATGTGGATTGAGTCATAGTGGATCTCAAAGCATCAATTTCTCACCGTCGATTTTAACGCCAAACCCATGATCGCACCGTAAAGCCTTTGATCATAAATCGAGCATGAAGGCGCGACAAATGGATCAGGTTGGTGTTGTAAATTGGGATTACGTCATCAGCGGAGAGTTCATGCGCGTCGCCTTGTTCACCGAGACGTTTCTGCCCAAAATCGACGGCATCGTGACCGTTACCTGCCTGCTGCTCGATCACCTCGAAAAGCGCGGCATCGAGACGGTGATCGTCGCGCCGAAAATGGGCGTTGAGCGCTACAACAGCACGCCAATCATCGGCGTGCCGGGCGTGCGTCTGCCGCTCTATCCCGAACTGCGCGTTGGCCCGCCCACGCTTTCGACCTACAACCAGCTCAAAGCCTTTCAGCCCGATGTCGCGCACTTCATCCATCCCGTGCTGATCGGCATACCGGGGATGCTGATGTCCAAGCGGCTCGACGTGCCGACGCTGGCCTCGTTCCACCTCGACGTGGCGCGGCTGGTGCGCTATTTCCACCTCGGCTTCATGGAACCTGTCACCGACGTGCTGACACGCATCGTCTTCAACGCCGCCGACTATTCGCTCGCGCCTTCGAAGATCATTCAACAGGATATGTTGAGCATCGGCGTGAAGCACGTCGGCCTCTGGAAACGCGGCGTCGATCCCGACCGCTTCGATCCGCGCTTTCGCAGCGCCGAGATGCGTAGCGCGCTTTCGGATGGTCATCCTGACGACACGCTGCTGATCTACGTCGGGCGGCTCTCGTCCGAAAAGCAGTTGCATCAGTTGAAAGCCGTCCTCGATGCAGTGCCGGGAACGCGGCTGGCGCTGGTCGGCAACGGCCCCGCCCGCGAGCAGCTTGAAGCTCAGTTTGCCGGGACGAACACGAAGTTCATGGGCTATCTGAGTGGCGAGCCGCTCTCGCAGGCTTATGCCAGCGCCGATATGTTCGTCTTTCCCTCAGCGCTCGAAACCTTCGGCCTCGTCGTCGTCGAGGCGATGGCGGCGGGATTGCCCGTCGTCGCGTCACGGGTCGGCGGCGTGCGTGATGTCGTCGAGGAGGGGCGCACCGGCTACACCTTCGCCGTGAACGACGTGGATGGCCTGATCGCGGGCGTGCGCCAGATCGCCGTCAGCCGTGAGCGCATCACCGAGATGGGCAGCGCCGCCCGCGCTTTCGCCGAGACGCAAACGTGGCCTGCCATGATGGACGAGGTGATCGACATCTATGCCCGCTTGATTGCCGAGCGACGCGGCGAGCGCGTCGTGGTCGCGTGAACATGATGTACAATAGTGTCATTGAACTTGGGAAGTAGGGAAATATGGCTGTTCAAAACGACATTGTCGCCTACAGCGCTTTGGGGCAACTAGTACTGGTTGTTGAAGTAAGAACAAAACGCAGCACTGACAGCCGTTGGGCAGCGGGAACCCGTCAAATTCTGCTGGAAAATGCACTGGTTTCCAACGCGCCTTATTTCTTACTCGCCCTGCCAGATCACTTTTATCTTTGGGTCAATAAGCAGCGGCCTGAACTGGCATCCCCGGATTACGTCATCGATCCAGCGCCGCTTCTGAAGCCCTATTTTGGAACGGACGGAGTTCCCGAATACCTTACAGAAAACGGATTTGAGCTGGTGATTCGTTCATGGCTGAATGAACTGATGCAGGCCGCTGACACATCAGATGATTGGCTTAAAGAATCTGGCCTATTTGACGCGCTTAAACGTGGGTATCTCGCTTATGAAATTGCGATATGAATATCTATATCGAGTCGAACTTTGTCCTTGAGTTGACGTTATTGCAGGAAGACCACGATAATTGTGAGCGAATTTTGTCGCTCTGTGAGAATGGACAGGCCAAACTCATTCTGCCTGCCTACGCTTTCATTGAACCTAATGAAACACTCATTAGATATGAAAGGGAAAGAACAGGTCTTGCAAATGCGGTCGCTTCGGAACTCAACCAACTAGGCCGCTCTTTTTCCTATAAAACCGAAGCGGACACTTATCGACCATTCGTTAGTTTACTGACACGAAGCGGAGCGGAGCAACGACAAAGACTGATCGCAGTCTCTCAAAGGCTTCTGCGAATTGCAGAACTCATTCCTCTAGATATATCGATACTAACCTCATCGTTTAAATACCAGACGGACTACAATTTATCGCCTCAAGATGCGGTTATTTTTGCATCCGTTATGCAGCATTTGAGCATGGCGCAAACCTCTACAACCTCGTCGTGTTTCATTGACCGGGATAAGCATTTTGCCGACTTGGATATTCGAGAAATCCTGGCAGAGTATGACTGCAAAATCCTTTTCAGCTTCAAAAATGGCTACAGTTACATTCAGAGTCAAATCTAACCCCATACAAGGCTTATCCTGATATGTCTTCTTCTAATCGCAGGTGGTTGTTCCTGCTGCTGGTCGTTGCGGTCATCCTCTTCCTTGATCAAACGGCGAAATACCTGGTCATCGCCAATCTGCAACTGGGCGAGAGCTACCAATTGATCCCGGCGCTCTATCCGTTCTTCGAGATCACGCGCAGCGAGAACACGGGCGCGGCCTTCGGCTTTATCCCGCAGGCAGGTAATTTGTTCCTGATCATCGCGCTGGTCGTCGCGGCAGTGATTCTCTACCTCTATCCGCGCGTGCCCGATAAAGCGCGCCTGACCCGGCTGGCGATGGGGCTGGTCGTCGGCGGAGCGCTCGGCAATGCGCTGGATCGTGTGCTGCATGGCGCGGTCATCGACTTCATCCATTACGAGCTTCCTGGCATCGTCTCCAACGTCAGCAATTTAGCCGATCACGCCATTGTCATTGGCGTGATCATCATCGTCATTCAAAGCTGGCGCGCTGATAGCGAAAAAGCCGCCGCCGAAGTGCCCGAAGAAGAACCCAGTGAACCACATCATTCATAATGAACAATAGATGCTCTTGTAGGGGCGCACCTGTATGTGCGCCCGCATCAGCAAGCCGTTTTTGTAGGGGCGGGTCATAGACCCGCCCGGCATCTTTTGAAGGGGCGCACGGCTGTGCCCCCTGACGGATATACCGGAAAGCCCCTAGAATTTGAGGCCATCGTGCAAATGGGCTTCCACTATAATGAAAGCGGTTGTTTGAGAGGAGATGTTATGATCCTTCGTAAACTTGGGCTTCTATCGCTGTTTACCTTGCTCTTGATCGCGGCGTGCAGTCAAATCGGTGTGCCGGGGAACGTCGTGACCGTGCCGACGACGGGCAACACCTCGAACGACGCGGCGGCGGCGCAGCAGTACGTTCCTGATCTCCCCGGCTATCTCAGCGCCAACGCGACCAGCATCACCAGCGCGCTCGATACCATTTCCGGCGGCGCAGCGCTGATCAGTGGCAACCCCGTCACCGCTGCGATGATCGCGCAGTTGGATGGCATGGTCACCTGCTACAACCAGGTCGGCGCGATTGCCGCCAAGATTTACACGCAGGCCGACATCGCCAGCCTCGCGCAGGGACAAACACCCTCAGTTGGTGCGCTGGCGGTCGTCAATCAGGATCGCGTCGCCAACAACTTTCTGCCCTGCGCGCTCGGCAGTGGTCGCGGCTTCAGCGCTCAGGCCGTCCCCGCCGATCAACCCTGCGCGAGTTCCGGCTCGTTTCAGGCCAACGGCAACACGTATCTCTATGTCTATGGCGCGACCAAGCAAGACCTCTGCACATTGATTCAGCAGCATCTTCCCGCTTCAACAGGTTGACCTCGCAACGTTTCGTAAGGGCGCAGCGCGCTGCGCCCATTCACATCAACTTAAGGATTGAGCCGGTGTGTTTTTGCCCTCATCCCCTAGCCCTTCTCCCTCAGGGAGAAGGGAGAACAACGGGTCAGCAGGATTTCAAGTCTCTCGACTGATCACCCGCTGCGCACCTTTAAGAACTCTCTGCGCCTGACAAAATCGCCTGCCTTTCTGCTATAATCAAACCCGTTATCGTGAGGCGATGATGTCCCTGATTTCTGCCACCAATCTAGCGAAAGAATTCGGGCCGGACGAGATTTTCGGCGGCGTCTCAGTCGAGATTCCGCATGGCGCGCGGATCGCGCTGGTCGGGCCAAACGGCGCGGGCAAAACGACCCTCCTGCGCATCCTGATCGGCCTCGACCTATCCAGCGACGGCACGGTTTCCCGATCACGTGGGCTGCGCATCGGCTTTCTACCCCAGCGCCCTGAACTGCTCGGCGAGCACACGCTCTGGGCGGAACTCATGACCGCCTTCACCGATCTGCGCGCGCAGGAGGCCGAACTCACGCGGCTCGAAAATGATTTGGCTGATCCTGACAAGCACGAAGCGGCAATAGCGGTCTACGGCGAGCTGCAAGAGAAATTCGAGCTGGCAGGCGGCTACACCTACGAGCAGCGCACGCGCACCGTCCTGCATGGTCTCGGCTTCGCGCCGGAGGATTATAACCGTCCCTTGAGCCAGCTTTCCGGCGGGCAAAAAACCCGCGCCCTGCTCGGTCGTCTGCTGCTCGAAGCGCCTGATCTGCTCGCCCTCGACGAGCCGACCAACCACCTCGACATTGAGGCGATTGAATGGCTCGAAGGCTTCCTCAATGAGTTCGAGGGCGCGGTGCTGGTCGTCAGCCATGATCGCTACTTCATGGATGCCGTCGCCAAAACGATCTGGGAACTTGACTTCGGCACGCTCGAACTCTATCGCGGCAATTACAGCCATTACGTCCAGCAGCGCGAGGAACGCCACGAGCGCCTGCTCAAGGAATACGAGACGCAGCAGGAGTTCATCGCCAAAGAAGAAGAATACATCCGCCGCAACCTTGCCGGACAGAACACCAAGCAGGCGCAGGGACGGCGTACCCGGCTCGAACGCTACAAGCGCGACAAGCTGATCCTGCGTCCACGCACGCGCCAGAACATGAATCTGCGCATCAATACGACCGGGCGCAGCGGCGATAAAGTTCTCGAAACCAAAAAGCTGACCGTCGGCTATCCGGGGTCGCCGTTGTTCAGCCCGCCCGATCTGGTGCTGATGCGCACCGAAGTCGCCGCGCTGATCGGGCCGAACGGCGCGGGCAAAAGCACCTTCGTCAAAACGATCATTGGCGATCTTGCGCCGGTCGCAGGCGAGGTCAAAATCGGCGCGGCGGTCAAGATTGGCTATTTCGCGCAGGCGCACGAACTCCTGAACGAGAAGAACAGCATCCTTGACGAGATTCAGACCGTCAAGGCGATGGGCTTGACCGAAGCGCGCTCCTATCTCGGCCAGTTTTTGTTTCAGGGAGATGACGTATTCCGCCCGATCTACACGCTCTCTGGCGGCGAGCGCGGACGGGTCGCGCTGGCGAAGCTGGCGCTCGCGGGCGCGAACTTTCTGCTGCTCGACGAGCCGACCAACCACCTCGACATCGACAGTCAGGAGATTTTGCAGAACGTCCTCGCCGACTTCAACGGTACGATTCTGCTCGTCAGCCATGATCGCTACCTGATCGACGCGCTGGCGACACAAATCTGGTCAGTTTCGCCCGGCAGAATGGACGTGTTCAAAGGCACTTACCGCGAATTTGTCGATGCGCGCCGTAATGGGGTGGAAACGAACGCCAGTGGCACCAAATCCGCCGCGCCGCCGACCAACGGTCAGGCTAAAGCTGCCGAGAAGAAACACGGCCTGAATCCGTATCAACTGCAAAAGCGCATCGCAGAACTGGAAGCGCTCATCCCGCAGTTGGAACAGCGCCTGGCCGAGATCATCGCCGAGATGGGCACCGCCAGCGCCAGCGCGGACGGCAAGCGCGTGCGCTCGCTCGGTGAAGCCTACACGCAAACCGAGGCCGAGCTTCACGCCACGATGACAGAGTGGGAACGGCTGATCGAATAGGCGCACTTCCAAATCAATGGGAAATCTCGCTTTCGGTGCGCCGTTTTTCTCCCCTCCTTGAAGTCGGGCTGAGGGGGTGACAGTCGATTGGAAATGGTCATTGTAGGGACGCGATTGATCGCGTCCGCCTCTCGAATACGCCTTGTCAACGGACGAGACAAGTCTCGCCCCTGCGAGATCAGCATTCAGATGTCACCCCCTCAGCCTTGAAGTCAGGGAGGGGATCGGGGGTGGGGTCAAATCAGTGGCAAAGATTCCAGCATTCTTTACAATCTTATGGAATAATCTTATTGAACCGACTTACATCCCGTTATGCTAGAGTGATGGAACTTTGATGTCGGAGATGACACGGACACAGACAGCGTGGCTCGACGCGATCCCGACGGCGATTGTCCTGTATCAGCCCGATCAGATCGTCTTTGCCAACCGCGCCGCCGCTGATCTCACGGGTTGGTCGCCATCCGAGTTGATCGGGCAGCCTCTCGACGCGCTGCTCGACGGCACCGCTTCGCTCCAGCAGAACATGGCTTTTCTGAAAACCCGTTCCGGCGCGATCCCGGTCGAATTGACGCGCGCCGAAGTCGATTACGAGGGCAAACCTGCCGACCTGATCACCTTGCGCCGCGCCGATCTGTATCGCGCCGCTATCGAGCGCAGTGTCAACAGCTTCTACATCATGCAGATCAAGCGTAATAGCGATGGGCATCTGGCCGATCTCTCTATCGTTGATGCCAACGAGCTTGGCCTGAAGCAAACCGGGCTGAAACGTGAGCAGTTGATCGGGCGCAGCGTCATGGAAATCCTGCCCAGCATCGTCCCCGATAATCTCACGGGCTTCGAGCAGGTACTCGACAGCGGTCAGCCCTATAACAACGAGTTATTGATCGAAGGGCTGATCGTCAAGAATGGCTGGTATCACGTCCAGTTGATCCCGCTGCAAGGCGACCGGGTCGCAACGTTTCTCTGGGACATCAGCGCGCGTAAGGAAGCGGAGGAAGTCGTCAAGAGTTTGGCCGGGGAACTCGAACAGCAGGTACGCCTGATGGACGAAGTGCTCTCCGCCACCCCTGATTCCTTCATCCTGTTCGACCGCGCCGGACGCTACCTCTACGTCAACCGCAGTGGTCTGGAAAGCGCTGGATTGTCGCTCGAACAGGCAATGGGCAAGACCTGGAAAGAAATCGGTTTTCCTGAAGAAACCGGCGTGCTTTTCGAGGAGCGCCTCCGCCACGTCTTTACGACCGGGGAATCGATCACCTACGAGGAACAGTTCCCGACCCGCTTCGGCCTGCACGATTTCATCACCACGCTCACGCCGATCCACGACAAGGATGGCAGCGTGATTTTCATGCTCAACACGATCCACAACATCACCGAGCGCAAACGCGCTGAGGTCGAGCAGCAGAAACTTGCCGCCGAACTCGAACAGCAGGCGCGCCTGTTTGACGAGGTGCTTTCGACCACCCCGGACAGCATTATCATGCTTGACCGCGACGGTCACTTTCTCTATGCCAACCCGCCCTCGCTTCATAACGTCAACCTGCCTGCCGACAAAGTGATCGGCAAAACGTGGACAGAACTCGGCTTCCCTGAGGAAACGGGCAAGCCAACCGACGAGATGATCCGGCGTGCTTTCGAGACGGGCGAGGCGAGTGTGCTCGAAATGCCTTTCCCGACGGTAGAGGGTCTGCGCGACTTCGAGAGCATTTACAGCCCGCTCCACGACCGGGACGGCAAAGTCACGTCGGTGGTCATCACCAACCGCGACATCACCGAGCGCAAACGTATGGAAGAAGCCCTGCGCCAGAACCAGCAGTTGCTCGCCTCCATCTACGAGAGCGTGCTCGCCGGGATCGCCGTTGTCGATGGCAGCGGTCATTACGTTCAGGTCAACAGCACTTACGCCGGCATTTACGGCTACACGCCCGCTGAAATGCTCGGCCAGCACTTCACGATGATTCTGCCGCCGGAAGCGCGTGCCAGCGCTATCGACTCGCACGATCAGGTGATGAACAATCTGGGGCGGCGGCAGGTGCGCCACTGGCAGGTCGTCCGCAAGGATGGGCAGACGCGCGAAGTCGCCGCTTATAACAGCCTGCTCATGCGTGAAAACGGCGAGCATCTGCGCGTCGTCGTCGTTATGGATGTCAGCGAGCAGCGTGCAGCCCAGCGCGCGCTGGAAGCCAGCGAACAGCGCCTCACCAGCATCCTGAATTCGATGGAGGATGCCGTTTGGTCGGTCGATGCCGATAGCCATCAACTGCTCTATGCCAATCCGAGCATCGAAACCGTCACTGGCTACACAATTGCCGATTTCAATGCCAACCCGCACCTGCTCATCGAGATCGTTCACGCCGACGACCGCGACCGCTTCGCCGGTGAGCTTCAGCAAGCGCTCGCCGACGCGCGCATCGACAGCGAATATCGCCTCACCCGGCGCGACGGCGCGACCCGCTGGATTCATAACCGCTTCTGGCGCGTCGAAAACGCGCAGGGACGGCGCATCGACGGCATCATGATGGACGTGACCGACCGCAAATCGGCAGCGGATCAGGCCATGCAGTTGGCGCTGGAGCGCGAGCGCGTCCGCATCCTCTCCAATTTCGTGCGCGACGCCTCGCACGAGTTCCGCACGCCGCTCTCGGTGATCAACACGCGCCTCTACCTGCTCGAAAAGGTCAGCGATCCGGCGCGGCAGGCCGAGTACATCGACGGCATTAAGGAACAGTCCGAACGCATCCTCAAGCTGGTCGAATCGCTCATCACCATGTCGCGGCTTGACAGCCTGATCGACCTGCACCTCGAACCGCTCGATCTCAAGCGCCTGCTCATGGCCGTCGGCGTCGAAATCGAGAGCGCCGCCCGCCTCAAGGGGCTGTCCTTCGCGCTCAATCTGCCCGACGAAGCGCTCTACGTGCAGGGCGAGATGAACGAGCTGATGATCGCCTTCGACTCAATCTGGGATAACGCCCTCGCCTACACACCGCCCGGCGGATGGGTCGAACTGCGCTGCTATCGTCTTAACGCTGACGAAATCGCCATCGAAATCAGCGACAACGGACTCGGCATTGCCGCCGACGAAATCCCGCACATTTTCGAGCGCTTCTATCGGGCAGATCGCGCTCACTCGATGCGCGGCTTCGGTCTTGGCCTGCCGATTGCCCGCAAAATCATCGACATGCACGGCGGGCGCATTGAGGTCGAGAGCACGCTCAACCAGGGCAGTTGCTTCCGCCTGATCTTGCGCGCCGCTAATGCCGTCATCAACGATCCTCACCTGTTAGGCTGACGCCACATCCTTTCCTTCGCGTTTTTGCGCTGCATCTTTCGTCTGTTTCTTTCCCTTTCCCCGCACCATGACCGATAGACGATTGTAGATTGCCCCGGATCGCGCTAGGATAGTGACGTAACACGATTTGTAAACTTGTGGAGAAGTCATGAGACGACTCGCGTTTGCACTTTTATTGCTCACGATCCTCTCCGGGGCGGCGCTGGCGCTGGCGCAGCAGGTTACGCCTGCGGTTCCCTTCGGCGCGCCGCCAACGCTGGTGATCGTCACGCCCGCTGCTAACGACGCGCGGGCAGCAGCCTGCTCCGCTTCCACCCTGCCCAATTTCGTGCCCTACGTCGTCCGCCCCGGCGACCGCCTCGCCGACCTGATCGCCAGTTCGACCGCGATCACCGTCACCCAGTTGGCAGTGGTCAACTGCATCGACGATCCCGACGCGCTGCCCGTCGGCGCGACCATCTGGATTCCAGCGATGACCAGCGTCACACCGCTCGTCGGCGCGGCGGCAACTGCGGAAGCCTCCGCCTCGGCAACAGCCGCAGCGACTTCTGCTTCCGAAGCAACCCAGCAGGCAACGTTGGCCGCATCCACCGAAGCTGTAGCAGAAGCCACTGCCGTCAGTACGGCGGACGTGAGCGCCGACTCCGCCCAAATTCAGAGCTTCAGCGCCAGCGCCAGCACCATCATGAACACACAGGCCGTGACCTTCTCGTGGTCAGCCAACGGATCAGGCGCCTACTTCTACCTGTGCATGACCGACAAATGCGTCCGTCCGCAGAACGCGAAGCCGCTCTCCGTCACCGACGCGATCCGCTTTGACGGCTTCCAATCGAGCGGAACCTACCGTTATCGCCTTGATGTGGATGGCGTGGGCGGGCCAATCACGCAGGACGTGAGCGTGACTGTCACCTGCGCGCAGCAGTGGCTTGGCGGCGTCGGTGCGAGTCCACGCTGTCCCGAAGACCCGGCACGCACCGTCTACGGCGTCTGGCAGCCCTTCGAGCACGGCGTGATGATCTGGTTCTCGGACACCCAGCAAATTTACGTGCTGAAGGCCGACGGCACGCTGACCGTTTACGAGGATCACTACGTCGATGGGCAGCCCAGCCCCGGCGATCAAGCCCCGGCGGGGCGTTTCACGCCCGTGCGCGGCTTCGGGTTGATCTGGCAGGCGCTCGGCGGCGCGAACAATCCGTTCGGTTGGGCAACCGCTAAAGAAATCGGCTACGACGCGGCGCGTCAGGCCGCCGGAGATTCGTCTTACACGACGTACATTCAGGGGCCGAACACGATTGTCTACGCCATTACGCTGCTCCCCGGTGCCGCGACAGGCTACTGGGCGCAGGTCGCGTGGTAATTGAGCGCGGAGGGGCAGTTGTCCCCTCCGCGCCGTTCATATCGATTAGTGCTGGCGGATCATTTCACCACTGAACGGTTCGCCGAACAGCGGCGCGAACAGGCAGAAATCGAGGATGCCTGCCAGGATCGGCACGAAGCCGAGCGCCATGACGATCACCCCAGGAACGCCCGCGATATAGAACAGCCCAACGGCAAAGATCGCTATCCCCAGAACAATGCGGAGAATCCGCCCAACCGGACTTGCCAAGAACGCAATCATGGTGTGCTCCTTAAGCCTAATTTTGACAACACCTGATCTATTGATAGCTCAGGAGCAGACAAGCTTTCATGATTTATGACAAACGTCACGAAAAAGCGGGACGAATGTCATGCCCGGAAAAGGCTGCGTACGAAGAACCATAAATTCGCCGGACGTTCAGCCAATCGGCGCATGAAATAGGGATACCACGCCTCGCCGAACGGCACGTAAATCCGCATCTGATAGCCGGATTTCGCCAGTTCCGCCTGACGCTGCGAGCGAATCCCGTAGAGCATCTGGAACTCGAAGCGCTCCGGTGCGATCTGGTGATCTTTGGCGGCTTTCTCAGCGGCTTGAATCAGCGTCTCGTCGTGGGTGGCGATCTGCAAATAGGCGGGTGGCGGCGCTTGCAGATAGTCGATCATTGCCGCCTGATAATTGGCATCGACCTCGGATTTCTGCGGGTAGGCCACAGTCTCCGGCTCCAGATACGCGCCTTTGACCAGCCGAATCGTTGCACCTTCGCGGGCGAGGTGACGCATATCTTCTTTTGTGCGGTAGAGATACGCCTGAATCACCGTGCCGAGGTTGGTGAACTCGTATTCGTCGCGCATAGTGCGGTAGATGCGCAGCGTCTTATCGACGTATGCGCTGCTTTCCATATCAATCGTGACCGGGATATGATGGGCTTTGGCATCGGTCAAGACCGTGCGCAGGTTGGTTACACACAGGTCTTCGGTGATGTCGAGGCCGAAATGGGTTAGCTTGAGCGAAACGCCTGCTTTCAAATGCTCTTTATCGATTCGGTCAAGCATGGCGCGATACATGGCGACGACACCCTGCGTATCTTCAGCCTTGCTGACACTTTCGCCCAGGTAGTCGAGTGTGACCAGCATCCCTTGAGCATTCAGATCGCGGACAGCCTGCATCGCGTCGTCAAGCGTCTCGCCCGCGATGAAACGCCGCGCTACCCGTCGCGCCAGAAAGAAGTGCGTCATCATGCCGCGCGCCCAGGCCGCAGCCGAGAGATAGAGCAGGAACCGTCTGACCATAATTGCTAGCTCCCAAGGATAAAGCGCAGCGCAACGACCACGAGAAAAATTCCATACAGCCGCTTGACCGTCGCTGGCGACAGCCCCAACGCGATTTTCGCGCCCGCGAACGCGCCAAAGATCAGCCCAATCCCGATCATCACCGCCGTTGCGATCAGCACTTTGCCGCTTTCATAATAGGTGATTACGGCGGGCAGCGAGACGGGCATCAGCAGGGCGCCCAGCGACGTGCCAACAGCAGAGCGCTGATCGAAATGCAGGAAGGTGATCAGCACCGGAACGATCACCAGCCCGCCGCCGATGCCGAACAGCCCCGCCGCCACCCCTGCGATCACGCCGACCAGCACCAGCAGATACCAGCGTCCGTTCGTCGCGCCTTCGGTTGGCGGTGCGGGCAGCGCGCGGTGCTGAATTTCCGCCAGCCATTTACGCGGTTCCAGAAAGCGCCAGCTTGCGTAAATCAGAAAACAGCCGTAGACGATTTGCAGCGCTTTGGTCGGCAGAGCGAACGCGACATTCGCGCCGATCCAACTGCCGATCACCAGCCCGGCAGCAACCGGAACGGCGACCGGAATTTTCAGCTTACCCGCTCGATAGTAGGCGATCACGGCGAAAATACCCAGCGGCAGCAGCAGCGTCGCCAGCGATGTGCCGGTCGCCGTGCGCAGTTCAAAGGCGAAAAACGTGGTCAGGATCGGCACGATCACGACGCCGCCGCCGATCCCGAACATCCCTGACAAAATTCCTGCCGCTACGCCAAGAATCAGCAGCGCAATCCAGTTTGCAGGCATAAGAATCTCCTGATGTAGAGGCGACAAAATCGATCTGAAATGGCGATCCGGGTGCGTGTAGGCGCGCTGTGCGCTGCACCCCTGCGAGAAATCATATTATTCTCGCGTTGAGTTTAACAAATCTGCGCGGACAATGGCGTATAATGGTCTGCACGATGGACAAGGACAACCCCGGTGCCGCAAGCCAGCCCCAATCAATCGCCTGATTATCATTTTCTGCTGATCGCGCCCAATCTTGGCGCGGAATGGCTGTTCGACGCCGCCCGTTCCTACTGGGAACGCTTTACCCCAACGATCCTGCCGGACTTCAATTTTCTGGCGCTGCTCCCGCCGGACAAAACCGTGATCGTCACGGTGATCTGCCGCCGCGACACCAGCGCGCAGTTGGGCGTTCAACTTGCGCAGATTGATCCCAACGCCTATTACGATGCGGTCGTCTTTGACATATTCGAGGACGCCAAGAACGAACTGAACCGCCGCGCCAGCCTGAGCCAGCCGTTCGGCGTGCCGCTGATCGAGGGATCGCCAACGCCAACGGGAACGGAGGCGTTCATCCCCACGCCGCGCCTGTTCCCGACCAATCCACCTGCCGGGTTTATCACCGAAGTTCCCGCAACCCCCACGCCCAGTCCAACACCCGCGCTTTCACCTGTGCCATCGGAAGATCAGCCCGTGCCGCTTTCGCCCACGCCAGGATCAATCTTCGGCAGCTAATCTGGTTATAATCGAGTCCAGCGCTTGTTGTTGCCGGAGAGTCACGCATGGACATCATCAGCAAGATTTTGGTCGCGTTGGTCGGCCTTGAGCATCTCTACATCCTCTATCTGGAAATGTTCCTGTGGACGACGCCCCGTGCCATGAAGTCGTTCGGCACGACGCCGGAGTTCGCCAATGCCTCGAAAGCGCTGGCCGCAAATCAGGGCTTGTACAACGGCTTTCTGGCAGTCGGGCTGCTCTGGAGCGTGATCTATCCTGATCCAGCAGTCGGTCATCAGATCGCGCTGTTCTTCCTGCTCTGCGTAATCGTCGCGGCGGTCTACGGCGGCCTCACTGCCAAGCGCTCTATCCTGCTGATTCAGGGCGCTCCGGCCTTGATTGCCCTCGTTGCTACCCTGATTGTGTTCATAGGTAAATAGCTCATGATCGATTTACGAACCGGTATTCACAAACATGAGGGAAATCATGCAGCGTGAAACTTTGCTGAACATCTTCGCAACAGATTATCCTGCCGAAATTATCGGTCAATCGATGATCATTCACGCGGATTGCTTTGCGTGGCTGGACTCGCTTCCCGAAAACAGCATTCACGCTGTTGTGACCGATCCACCCTACGGCGTCAAAGAGTATGAAGATAGCCAGCTTGAGAAACGCTCAAACGGCAAAGGCGGAATTTGGCGTATTCCCCCTTCGTTTGACGGTCATCAACGTGCGCCTCTGCCGCGTTTTACTGCCTTGAATCAAAAAGAACGTGATGTCATGCGAAATTTTTTCACGGCTTGGTCAAGAAAAATCATTTATTCACTGCGCCCCGGTGGGCACGTCATTTTGGCAAGCAATACATTCCTGTCGCAACTTGTCTTTTCAGCACTCGTTGAAGGCGGGCTGGAATTTCGTGGTGAACTGATCCGACTCGTTCGCACCTTACGCGGCGGCGACCGCCCCAAAAACGCTGAAGATGAATTTCCCAATGTTGCTTCGATGGCGCGGGGCTGTTACGAACCCTGGGGAATCTTCAGGAAGCCATTGCCGCCGAATATGAAGGTCAGCGATTGTCTGCGCGAATTTCAAACGGGCGGTTTGCGACGGATGCCTGACGGAACTCCGTTTTGCGACGTGATCGCTAGTGAGCGAACGCCGCAGCGGGAACGGACAATCGCGCCACATCCGAGTTTAAAGCCGCAGTCTTTTATGCGACAGGTTGTTTACGCTGTCCTGCCTTTGGGCGAGGGCGTAGTAGTCGATCCATTTATGGGAGCGGGTTCGACGATTGCGGCGGCGGAAGCGGTCGGTGTTTCTGCGATTGGCGTGGAACGTATTGACGAATTTTATGCCATGAGCAGAGAGAGCATCCCTCAACTGGCAGGATTTAAAGTCAACACGCAAATCACCACTGCCGATGACCAGCAGCGTTTACTCTAACGAGGCGCTTGATAAATCCAGTTGGCATTCAGTTTTTCAAAACCCGAGCGAATCACACTCGCAGTATTGGTGCGTCTGCTGGTCTCAGAACGTCCCGCAATCAACCAATCTTCTACAGTAAGCTGTGCGCCCAAAACCTGCAAAAATCTGAACGGACGCGGAACAAAACCTCGCGCAGCATCGTTCGGTCGATTGCCGTCAAAGATGAAAATCATCAGCCAAGTAGCTTCCGGGTTGTGTCCTTGCCAGCCGCTTAAATAGCGCGAGGCTTTGACCTCAATACCCTCATGCGTGTATTGGATGGCGTTGCCCGCAAACTGACCTGTCGGAATGAGATCGGGATGTCCATTGTGATATTGGTTGCGAACCAACGACAAACAATATTTTGGAATCCGGTTTGCCATGAATTCACCAACGATGCTGCTGAAATTGGCAGGCATGAGCATTGTCTCCAAACGTTCAATTTGCCGACCATGAAGTTGCTGATTGATAAAGCCGAGAAATTCGATGAAATCGTTCATCGTTTGATAGACATGCTTGACTTCACACTCATAGGGAAGCCGACAGACAGGGTTAAAATCCTGCAAAGCAATTGGTTGTGGCGTACAAGCCAATAATTCCAAATCCCGATCCATCGGTTTCACCCGTAAGCGCTGATTGCGCGAAGTGTAGCGCAGCCGAAACAATCTAGAGGCAGGGATTATCATCGAATTATGAGTAAATCATGAGAACGGCGATCATCCGGTCACGTTGATCGCGCCGCGTCCGTCATATCATCAGAAGCTAATCAACACAAGGAGTTGTCTCATGAAGCAGGCTGTCACCATCACCGTCTTTCCGGTCGCGGACTTCGCCAAGGCCAAAGCAGTTTACACCAAACTGCTCGGTATCGAGCCTTATGCCGATTCGCCCTATTACGTTGGCTACCGTATCGGCGATCAGGAAATCGGCCTCGCGCGCGCCCAAGACAGCGTAGGCTTGACCGGATCGATCAGCTACTTCGACGTTGATGACATCAAGGGAACGCTGCAAACGCTCGTCGCTGCGGGCGCAACCATTCAGCAGGACGCGCACAATGTCGGCGGTGGCTTGCTGGTCGCGTGGGTCAAGGACGCCGACGGCAATATCTTCGGTCTCCGTCAAGGGAAGTAAACCTCAACAAACAAATCATTGCAGCGGTCAAGCGGCAGAGCGCTTTTAAGCAGCACCCTGCCGCTTTTGCTATGTGAAACCTGCTGATTTAGAACAAAAGATGAGTAAATGATGAGAGCCACCATCTGGCTGTCATTTTGACAATGGCTCAAGCGACGTTTGTGTAGAAAGGCAGAAACAACTGATAATCATGTCCATAGAGGAGAAGTGACCGTGAAATACATGCTGTTGATCTACACGAACCCGAACACCAGAATGTCCGACGCTGAGTTGCAGGCCGAGATGAACGCCTACTGGGGCTATGAGGAAGAAGTCCGCAAATCCGGCGTTCACATCGCCGGTGAAGCCTTGCAACCCGTGAGCACGGCCACCTGCGTCCGCGTCCGCGATGGTAAGACCCTCACGACCGACGGCCCGTTCGCCGAGACGCACGAAACGCTCGGCGGCTTCTATTTTATCGAGGCCAAAGACCTTGATGAAGCGATCCAGTGGGCAGCCAAAATCCCCAGTTCCGTTCATGGCACCATCGAAGTTCGCCCGATCATGAGCTTCGAGCAGTCGTGAGGCTGTTGGAATGACCGTTCACGCGCAGCTTGAAGCCGTTTTCCGCGCAGAATACGGGCGCGTCCTCGCCGCGCTGATCAGTCAGTTGGGCGATTTCGCGCTGGCGGAAGACGCGCTTCAGGATGCGCTGGTCGAAGCGCTGCAACAGTGGGTCGATGGCGTGCCGCGCAACCCCGGCGCATGGCTGACGACCGTCGCCCGGCGTCGGGCTATCGACCGCCTGCGCCGCGCTTCGACCCAGAAACGCCAAACGGTCATCCTCGAAGCGCTCGAAGCGACCGTCGCCTCCAATGAGGATGAAGAAGACGATGACATGGAACCAATTCCCGATGATCGACTGAAGCTGATGTTCACCTGCTGCCATCCATCGCTGGCACTCGAAGCACAGGTCGCGCTGACCCTGCACACACTTGGAGGCTTATCAACGCCGGAGATCGCGCGGGCGTTCCTTGTTCCCGTGCCAACGATGGCGCAGCGACTGGCGCGGGCACGCGGCAAAATCCGCGCTGCGGGCATTCCGTATCGCATCCCGCCTGCTGATCTGCTCCCGGAACGGCTTGACGCGCTGCTGGCGGTGCTCTACCTGATTTTCAACGAGGGCTACGTCGCCACCAGCGGCGACAGCCTGACGCGCGCTGAACTGTGCAGCGAAGCGATCCGCCTGTGCCGCGTGTTGGTCGATCTGCTTCCTGAAAGTGCTGAGGCGCGTGGCTTGCTGGCGTTGATGCTCCTGCACGACTCGCGCCGCGCCGCCCGCCTCAACGCGGCAGGCGAATTGGTGCTGCTCGACGAGCAGGATCGTTCGCGCTGGGATCGCGCCAAGATTGCGGAAGGTACGGACATCCTCGACAGCGCATTAGCCCTCTACCGCCCCGGCCCCTATCAGGTACAGGCGGCGATCAGCGCGCTCCACGCCGAGGCCGCTACGCCCGCCGATACCGATTGGCCGCAAATCGCGGCGCTCTACGATACCTTAGCCTATTTTCAGCCGTCGCTGGTGGTTGAGGTCAACCGGGCGGTCGCGCTGGCGATGGCGCAGAATCCGACGGCGGGGCTGCTCGTCCTGCTCAAGCTTGATGATGAGGCGACTAATTTCTACCCCTATCACGTCGCCCGCGCCGATCTGCTCCGCCGGACGAATCAGCGCGAAGCCGCTGCTGAAGCCTACGAGCGCGCCATCGCGCTCTGCCAGAATGCCCCGGAGCGCGCTTATCTTCAGCGACGCCGCGCCGAAATCGAATCCTAAGCCGCCTCACGGCTCGCTCGTTAGACAAGTTCATCGACCGCAGGCAACACCAGCGCTGGCGTTTGAGTCTGCTGACGGGCAAAGTCGCTTATCGTCCGTTTAGGAGGCATGATGGTGTATAATAAGTGTTAGACAAAAATTTATTATTGAGGCGATTGTACCCGCACGATGTGTACTGTAGGAGCGAGGTATGCCTCGCCCGTGTTGTTAAGGGATAATCCCCATTATTTATGATGTCGAGGCGATAATTTGTGCCCCCAATGGAACCTTTAGAAGATGTCGTACACGAAAGTCTGAAGCAAGAAACCGTTCTACAGCTTTATTCCGACCCATTTGCTGCGCCGAGAAACGAGGAAAAGGCGCTGGTCATTCGCCAGTGGCGAGCATTCCTGACCAGACCGGTGTTCCACAACGAAAGTCGCCTGTGGCGTCGTCAGCGTGATGAGTTTTTCGCATCACTGCGGGATACCTCCGGGTGCGTGGAAGAACGCTTTGAAGCCTTGCTCCGTCTCTTACAGATGACCAGCGCGCGCTGGTTTCCGCACGAGATCGTTTTGTTATCGCGCCTGGAGACAAATTATGGTGTCCCCACGCCCGATTCATTCGCCCGAATCTACACAATGTTTGCCAACATTCAGCCCCTCCTCCACGTGAGCCAGATCGCCGATATTCAAATTCTCGGCTGTCCTTCGGCCTGTGCTCCAAATAACCTTCGAACTCACATTCTCTATCGAAATCATCTGCTGCTGGAAACCCTGCGCTTTCAAAAGGACGGCCAATCCAGACTCGTAAGCTGGCTCATCAAAGTTATCACTGGGGAGGAAAAACAGGTTCCCCCCGCCTTGAATAAGCGCATCACACACATGCTGGCCGGAATGATTACGCCTGCCAGTCGTCAATCTCTGGACATCGACCTGTTGCATGATACCGCTGTCAGGCTGGTTTCACAGCTTCACCCCTGCCGCATTCTTACCAGCGACGAGGTTACTGCCGCGCTTTCTCAAGACCTTCCCGCGATTACAAGCGCGCTCAGCGTAATGAATGATCAGGCGCTAAGGTATTATGCGGAACTCTGTGAAGTGCTCGAAAAACACGGCGACGATGCGGTAACGGCGCTGCGCCAATCGTTTGGCCGCCGAGGGGAGTTATTCGAAACACTGGCATTCACGACTGATCAACGGATCAATACCTTGATCGAGCTGCTGTTGCCCCAGTTGCACTCATGCCAGCTAATCCTCTACCGAACCGACCCCAATCAGACCAGCTATCGCCTCGCCGTAAGTCCGCTGTTCGCTGAAGAAATTAAGCGGGCGGCGCACATCACAGTACAGCGCAGGTAATACATAAGATTCTGTTTACCGGAAACATTCCCATAAGTTGGTAACCGATGGAAATGCGTGTTCTGACTCTGCGTGAACTCAACCGGGCGACACTTGCGCGCCAAATTCTGTTGGAGCGCTCGTCGCACTCTGTCACGACGGCGCTTGAGCGGCTGGCCGGGATGCAGGCACAGCTAGCGAGCGCGCCCTTCGTCGGCCTCTGGACGCGCCTGCACCATTTCCAGCGTGACGATCTCGCCAGCGCCCTTCAGGATCACCGCATCGTCAAGGCGACCATGATGCGCGCGACCCTCCATCTGGTCACAGCAAGCGATTACGACTGGCTGCGCGCGACCCTTGAACCCGCGCTGGCGGGCGCATCCGAAAGCATCCGCGAACGGCGCGGCGTCGAGCTTGATCTGGATGAAATTCTGCGGCTGGCGCGCGCATATCTGGCCGAGCCGCGCACCTTCGCGGAAATTACTGCCCATTTCAGCGAGTTGTTCCCCGAAACCGACATCGGCTCGATCCGCTACAGCATCCGCACGCATCTGCCGCTCGTGCAGGTGCCGATCAGCACAGGCTGGAGCTACCCCGGCAATCCCCAGTTCACCTTAGCCGATCAGTGGCTCGGTCACGCGATCTCCGCCGAAGCCGATTTCCGCGAACTGGTGCGCCGCTATCTGGCGGCCTTTGGCCCGGCGCGCGTCACCGATCTGCAAACGTGGTCGGGCTTGGGCAAGCTCAAAACGGCGCTTGACGCGCTCAAGCCCGAACTGGTCGTCTACCGCGACGAGCAGAACGTCGAGCTGCTCGAGCTGCCTGACCTGCCGCTGCCGGACGCCGATACCCCCGCGCCGATCCGCTTTCTGCCAGAGTTCGACAATCTGCTGCTCGCGCACACCAATCGCACCCGTGTGGTCGCGGATGCTTATCGTCCGAAGGTTTATCTGCCGGGGCTGCGCGTCGCCGCGACGATTCTGGTCGATGGCTTCGTGCGCGGCGCGTGGAAGGTCGAGAAGGCCAAAGGCGCGGCAGCGCTGCTGATCGAGCCATTCGCGCCGATCAGCCCAGCAGACCGCGCCGCGCTTGAGGAAGAAGGCGAGAAGCTCGTCCGCTTTGTCGAGCCGAGCGCGAAAAGCTATGCAGTCCGCTTCGCTGATTAGGAGTGAAGGGGCTAGAATTCCACCCCATCACGGACAATGAGGGGAATGACATGAACATCGGCGGACGGGACATCAGCATTGGCATCATGGTTCGGCGCGAGTTCGCGCCGGAGCAGTTGGTCAGCTTCGCACGGCGCACCGAGCAGGCGGGCTACGATGAACTCTGGCTGGTCGAGGATACCTTCTTCAGCAGCGCAATTGCCTCCGCGACCGCTGCCCTCGCCGCCACCGAGAAGATCACGGTCGGCATTGGCATCATGCCCGCCGTCGCGCGCAATCCGGTCTATGCCGCGATGGAACTGGCAACGCTCGCGCGCATGTATCCGAACCGCCTGCTGCCGGGATTTGGTCACGGTATGGCCTTTTGGATGAAGCAAATCGGCGCGTTCCCCAAATCGCAGTTGAGCGCGCTTGAGGAGACGACCATCACAGTCAAGCAGTTGCTCAACGGTGAAGCGGTCAATTTTGACGGCAAGGAAATTCACATCAGCGACAATGCCAGGCTGGTGTTCCCACCGTCGCACGTCCCGCCGATCTCGCTGGGCGTGCGCGGGCCAAAGTCGCTGCAAATGTCCGGTCGCGTCGCCGATGGCACGATCCTCTCGGAGTTCGCCGCGCCGGAATATGCGCGCTGGGCACGTCAGCAGGTCGCGCTCGGTCAGGGAAGCACCGAGGCTGACGTAAGTCCGTACCATCGCCTGACCGTGTTCGCGATGGCTTACTTCGACGACGACGAAGTTCGCGCCTTCGAGCAGGCCAAAGCCCGCGTGATCGGCGCGATTCACAACGATTTTATCGATCACCAGCTTGAACCGATTGGCTTGTTCGAGCAGGCCAGCGACATGCGCAGCCGCAACGCGCTTCCAGCGGAAATGCCCGATGCGTGGGTGCATGATCTGACGATTCTGGGTAATCGGCAGTCGATTGCTGAAACGATTGGGCGTTTTATCGACGCGGGGGCTGATTCGATTGTGCTCGTTCCGCCGACCGATCAAGCGCTGGCGATGCCCAACGAGATCGGCGCACGGCTGATGAGCTTCCTGAAGTAAGCTTACTGCCCCATCAGCGACTTGAGCGCATTGCAAGCAGGACACGATCCGCCGGGGCGCAGAATCGCATAGCCTGCCATCGGTTCGCTGCTGGTGT
>DASZXN010000647.1:0-2110 GCA_035545875.1 Phototrophicaceae bacterium | reverse complement strand
GAGACTTCGCGCGTCGTGCTGCGGTAGATCAGCGGCGGATTGTGCCCGGCATTCACGCAGATCACCGCGCCGCCGACGCGAAACAGACTGAAATAAACGGTGACAAACGTGCCGTCGGTCGCGTCATCGACGATCATGTCGTTGGTGCGCGCCAACGTCTGATAGGGCGAATACCCCGCCAGCGCGTGCGCGCGAATCATGCTGCGCGTCGAGGCCATGAACAGCGCCGCCGGAGCGCCTTTGTCCGACACGTCCGCGATCACCACGCCCATCGTGTCCTCAGAGAGCGGGAACAGGTCATAGAAGTCACCCGCCATTTCACGCGCTGACTTCCAGCGGGCAGCGACTTCGTAACCGGGGATTTGCGGCATCCGACGCGGCAGCAGCGATTCCTGAATCTCGTGCGCCATCTGCAATTCGCGCTCCAGCCGCCCCTTCTCGATGGCAACCCGGTAGAGCTTGGCGTTCTCGATGGCGACCGCTGCCTGCCCCGCGACTGCGCTCAACAGATGCAGATCGCTGTCCTTGAAACTACCCGCGCGCAGCGAGGTATCGACGTAGACCACGCCGACCAACCGATCTCTAACCAGCATCGGCGCGCACAGAATCGCGCGCAGCCCTTTCATGATGATGCTCTGTCCGGCTTTGTAGCGCGTATCGAACTGGGCATTGTTGGTCAGCAGCGGTTGATGGGTCGCCACGACCTGATTGACAATCGTCGTGCTGAACGACTCTTCGGCGGGATCGCCGCCCGGATTGCGCGCGACCTGAATCAGCAACTGGCCGGAGTCGTCGGCGATCATCAGATAACCGCGCTGCGCCCGCGTGATCTGCATCATCGCGTCCATGACGATATTCAGCACCTCGTCGAATTCGAGGCTGGCGTTGATCGCCCGCGTGATTTCGTAGAGCGTCAGCAAATGCTCATGGTCGATGTTGTTGAGGTTATCGAGCATTGGGCAGCCTTTTCTAACACCTTGCATGAACATTATAACATGGGAGAGCGCCGCAAATGGTCAAGCGATTCGTTATAATCGGATGAGACCGTCCACTGACTATTCGCATCGGTTGTTGGCTTTTAGTGATTAGTTCTTAAAAAAAACGGTGCGTAATACGCGACCGACGTTTCATTCGAAACTAAAAACCAATGACGAATAACCTTACTTGAGGCTCTCCTATGAAATTCGACGTGACCATCTTCCCGGATAATCTGAACACCGTCGCCGAGATCGCGCGGCAGGTCGAAGCCTACGGCTTCAGCGCGCTCTGGACGACCGAGACGGCGCACAATCCCTTTCTCCCGCTGACGCTGGCGGCGTCCGCGACGCAGAAGATCGAACTCGGCACGGCGATTGCCGTCGCCTTCCCGCGCAGCCCGATGGTCACGGCGCAGATCGCCTGGGATTTGGCAGCGCAGTCGAGTGGACGCTTCATCCTCGGACTCGGCACGCAGGTCAAGCCGCACATCGAGAAGCGCTTCAGCACGACCTGGGTCGCGCCGACGCCACGCCTGCGCGAATACATCGAGTCGCTGCGCGCGATCTGGAACAGCTTCCAATCAGGCGGCTCGCTGCGTTATCGCGGCGAGCATTACAAATTCTCGCTGATGACGCCCTTCTTCTCGCCCGGCCCCATTGAACACCCGAACATCCCAATCTACATCGCCGGGGTCAACGAGCATTTGTGCCGCCTCGCCGGGGAACTGTGTCAGGGCTTTCACGTCCATCCCTTTCACACCGTCCGCTACCTGAAGGAGTCGGTTATTCCGAATATCGAGCGCGGCGCGGCGAAAGCCAACCGCACGCTTACCGACTGCGCCCTGACATCCTCGGTGTTCGTCGTCACCGGCAAAGACGCCGAGGAGATCAGGAACAACGCCGCGCCTGTTCGTGCGCAGATCGCGTTTTACGCCAGCACGCCGAGCTACAAAGTCGTAATGGAGACGCACGGCTGGAGCGATCTGGCGGATCGGCTCAACGCGATGTCGCGCGAAGGCCGCTGGCTGGAGATGGGCGACCTGATCAGCGACGAGATGCTGGGCGAGTTCGCCGTGATCGCGCCGCCGGACGAACTCGCGCACGCGGTTAAAGCGCGCTACGACGGCTTGCTC
>DASZXN010000646.1:0-2800 GCA_035545875.1 Phototrophicaceae bacterium | reverse complement strand
CACCTTTTGGGATTGGGCTGGTCACGAGACGAATTTATCCGCGTGAGGGCGGGTCTTAGACCCGCCCCTACCAACGATCCGCGCGTCAGACTTTCTCTCAATTTCAACCATGTCCTCTCCTCAGCCCTCATGGAGAAGGGGCAGGGGGATGAGGGCTGGAAATTTGATGCGATGACCCTGGTCGGTGCTTCCTTCAGCCTAGCGACACATTTCATCCATGCTATAATCGCCGCTGGAGGATCGTGCAATTGAAAGTTCCAAAATATGGGCGTGCCTTATTGCTGGGCGTGATCGCCAGCCTGCTGGCGATCTATTTTATTGCCTCGCAGATGAACGATGTTGGCAAAATGTGGACAGCGCTGCGCAGCGCCGATTACCGCTGGATTCTGGTCAGCATGGGCATCATCGTGATCGGCCTGTTCGCGCGTGGGGCGCGCTGGCGGGCGCTGCTCGACGGCGCGCTTCCGTTCTGGCGATCCTTCAGCATCACTAACGTCTCGTATCTCCTGAGCGGTGTGCTGCCGCTCCGTTTGGGCGAGGTCGCCCGTGTCTATCTGGCGATGCAGGCGCAGCCGCCCGTTCCGGCGATGAAATCGATCAGTACGATTCTGGTCGAACGGCTGATTGATCTGCTTTCGGTGCTGCTCATTCTCGCGCTCGCGCTGTCGGGCGGGCCGCTGCCGGATCAACTGCGCGCAACGGCGACCTTTGTCATTCCGGTCGTCGTGATCGGCTTCATGGTGCTCATCTTCCTTGCCAGCCAGCGCGCCTTTACACTGCGTTTGGCGGGACAAATATTCGCAAAAATCCCGGTTCTTCAGCGCTGGAATCTGCTCGGTTGGCTGGAACAATTTCTTGATGGTCTCAAGCCGCTGACGCAGCCTTCCGCGCTGGCACAGGTGATCCCATTCACGATTGCCAGTTGGCTCTGTTCGCTCGGCTCCGGCTACGTGCTGATGATCGCCTTTTTCGGTCATGGCGATTGGGCGACGACCTGCCTGTTTTCGGCGGCGGCGTCACTGGCGGTAGCCGTGCCTGCCGTGCCGGGTAATCTCGGCACCTACGAACTATCGATTATGCTGGCGCTCGGCGCGATGGGTTACGGCGAACCCGCTGCTACGGCGACCGCTTTCGCCATTGCTGTCCATGCCGTCAACCTGTTGGTCAACAGTACGCTCGGCGTGTACGGATTTATTCAGGAAGGCATTTCGCTGGATCAGCTTTCACACGGCGTCCGCGAGATGCGGAAGCCCTCAGGTTAGCCTCAATGTCGAGCCTTCCACCCGACAAACTGAAAATTCTCATCTGCCTGCTGTACTATTTCCCGCACCGCACCGGGCTGACGATCCACGTTCAGCGGGTGGCAGAGGAATTGGTCAGACGCGGGCACGAGGTCACGGTGCTGACGGCACGCTACAGCAACGATCTCCCGCGCGACGACACGACCATGCACAAGGGCGTGCGGATTGTTCGTCTGTGGGCGCCGATCCGCGTCAGCCGAGGGATGATCATGCCGATGTACCCGGTTGCGCTTTATCAGCTTATGCGCGAGCATGATGTTGTCAGCGTGCATACGCCCGCGCCGGAAACGGCCTTGATCGCCGGAATGTCGCTGATCACGGGCAAGAACGTCGTCGTCACCCATCACGGCGATCTGATTTTGCCCGCTGGACTAGGCAACCGGATCATTCAGGGCGGCATGTTTGAGATGTACAGGATGCTGGCGCGGCGGGCGAGCCACATCCTCGCCTACAGCCAGGACTACGCCGATCATTCCTACTATTTGCAGCCGTTTATGGACAAGGTAACACCGGTCTATCCGCCGATCCAGATGCCGCTGCCCAACCCTGAGCGTGTGAACCAAATGCGGGCAGAGTGGGGCAAAGAGGGTGGCCCGCTGATCGGCTTTGCGCATCGCTTTGTCGAGGAAAAGCGGCCTGATCTGGCAATTCGCGCGCTCGAAATCGTGCGCCAGAACTACCCGAACGCCAAGCTGGTCTTTGCGGGCGAGTACGACATCCCTTACGAGAACACGTGGGAACGCCAGCAGCCGCTGGTGCAGCAGTACCGCGACGATCTGATTTTCCTCGGTCTGATCAAGGACACGCAGGAACTCGCCAATTTCTACGCCGCCTGCGACGTGCAGGTGCTGTCAAGCGATAGCGAGTGTTTCGCGCTGGCACAGGTCGAGGCGATGCTGTGCGGTACGCCCGTTGTAGCGACGGACATCCCCGGCGGGCGTGTTCCCGTGCGCGAAACCGGGATGGGCAAGCTGGCAATTAGCGGCGACGCGCAGTCGCTTGGCGACGCGCTGACCGAGGTGCTGGATCACCCGGAGCAGTATCGCAAACCGCGCGCATGGATTGAGCAGATATTTTCGTTCAAAGAGACGGTCGATTGTTATGAGCAGCAGTTCCGCACCTATGCCAAACGCGCTTGATCCGCAGTTGATCGCCAAAATGACGCGCAACGAGGCGGATATGGCCTTCAAGAAGCGCGTCCAGACGATTTTCGAGTGGATTCAGCCGACCGACGACAAAGTGATCCTCGACATGCCCTGCGGACGCGGCTTCTACCTCAACATGATCCGCTACGTCAGCAAGTGCAAGCTGGTCGGCGCGGATTTGGATTGGGATGTGATGCTCAAGGCGCAGCGTCACGTCGGCGCGATGCCCGATATTACGCTGAACAACTGCAATATCTACGCGCTGCCGTATCCCGCGAATTTCTTCGACGCGGTGATTCTCTCGGAAATTCTTGAACATATCGACGACGACGTGGCCGGGCTGAAAGAAGTCTA
>DASZXN010000645.1:0-15097 GCA_035545875.1 Phototrophicaceae bacterium | reverse complement strand
CGATTTCAGACCCGATCTGATCCTCTCACAACGCCGCCTCGCCATCATCGACCTCTCAGCCGGTGGTCACGAGCCGATGACCGTCGCGGGCGAGCAGTTGTGGCTGACCTTCAATGGCGAAATCTACAACTACCTCGAAATCCGCGAGGAACTGCGCGCCAAAGGTTATCAGTTCCGCACCGAATGCGACGCCGAGGTCATCCTGCAAGCTTACGACTGCTGGGGCGTGGACTGCCTGAGCAGGTTCATCGGCATGTTCGCCTTTGTGTTGTGGGATCAGCAGCGCCAGCGCGTCTGGTGTGTCCGCGACCGCCTCGGCATCAAGCCGTTTTACTATGCCGTCGTCAACGACCGTTTCGCCTTCGCCAGCGAGATCAAGGCGCTCAAGCCGCTCATCCCGGAAGCCTGCACCCCCGACATGTCGCAGCTATTCTGGTTTCTGCAATACGGGCGTGTCTACAACCCGCCGCATACCTTCTTCGAGGGCGTGCGCGAGCTTCCCGGCGGGCATTATCTGCTGATCGAGAACGGCAGGGTCAGCGATCCGATCCGCTGGTGGGACGTAGACATCGAGCAAGCCCGCGCCACCTACAACTACAATGACATCGACGGCGAATTTCTGCGCATCCTGCGCGATTCGGTCGCCCTGCGGCTGCGTGCCGACGTTCCCGTCGGCACGTGTCTGAGCGGCGGCCTCGATTCGAGTACGATTGTCGCGCTGGCGACTGCCGGGCTGGACGGCGGCAGCATGAACAGCTTCTCGGCGGTCTATCCGGTCAAGGGGCTGGACGAATCGCGCTACGTCGATATTGTCGCGCAGCGCTACCACACGATTGAGCACCGCGTCACCCCTGATCCAACCAACTTTCTGGATCGGCTGGCGAAAATCACCTGGCATCAGGACATCCCGACCGCTACATCGGGCGTTTACACGCAGAATTTCGTCATGCAGTTGGCGCACGGCAGCGTGACCGTCCTGCTCGATGGTCAGGGCGCGGACGAATTGATGGCGGGCTACCTGAGCTACGTCGTCTATCACCTTAACGACCTGCGCCGCCGCAACTTCGGCAAATGGGTCGGCGAGCAGGCGGCCTTCGCGACAGGCGTCTGGCCGCGCTTCAACGCCCAACTCAATGCGCGCGAGTTCGCCGCGCGCGTGCAGCAGTATTTCACAGGGAATCGACCACTGCTCCAGCCGCAGTACGCGCAGGCCGCCCAAGCCCGCGAAGCCGAAGCGCTGCCGCTCGAACCGAAAGGCATCGACAGCCTCAATCGCCATCTGTATAAAGCGCTGCTGCGCGAGAGCATCCCGGCGCTGCTGCATTATGAAGACCGAAACAGCATGGCCTATGGCATCGAGGCGCGCGTTCCCTTTCTCGATCATCGCTTGGTCGAGTTCGCGCTGGCCGTCCCTGCCGAGCAGAAAATTCAGGGCGCGGATACGAAGGTGTTCATGCGCAGGGCGCTCAAAGACGTGCTGCCGCCTGAAGTCAGCAACCGCAAGGACAAGCTCGGCTATCCGACGCCCTTCGGTCAATGGCTGCGCGGCCCGCTGCGTGGCGAGGTTAACAGCTTCCTCAACGACCGCGTGTTCAAGCGTGAATGGTACGATCAGGCGGCGGTACGCGCGCTCTGGCAGGCGCATTTGAGCGAGCAGCGCAACGCCGAGCGCACGATCTATTCGCTGATCACCGCCGACCTGTGGTATTCTGCGCTCGTCGCTTAAGCAGATACGAGTAGCGTCGTTGTCAGCAGTCGAGCAAACAACGGTCAAGGCGCAGCGCACCGCGCGTTTCCGGCGCATTGGCTGGTCGGTCATAGCGTCATTATTCGCGCGCGGTCTCAGCCTCGTCATCACGCTGGTGACGACGCGCATCACCCTCCCCTACCTCGGCGATGAGCGCTATGCTGTCTGGGTGACGCTCAGTTCGATCACGGCGCTGCTGGCCTTCGCCGATCTCGGTATCGGCAGCGGCTTGATCAATTCACTCTCCGAAGCCAATGGCCGCGATGACCGCGCCTCGGCGCAGAAGTCGATCTCGAATGCCTTCCTGATGCTGACAGCCATTGCCTTGCTGCTCGGCGCGCTCCTGACCATCGTCTACCCGATGATCCCCTGGTATCAGATTTACAACGTCACCTCGGCGCTGGCTCGTTCCGAATCTGGCCCGGTCAGCGCTATTTTTATCGCCTGCTTCCTGATCTCAATGCCGCTCGGCGTCGTTCAGGACGCGCTCACGGGTTATCAGGAAGTCTACATCGACAACCTGTGGCTGATCGCTGCCCGCATCGCCAGCCTGATCGGGATTATCGTCGCCATCAAGCTCGACGCCGGACTCATCTGGATGGTCGCGGCACTGGCAGGTCTGCCTTTGCTCGTTCTCGGCCTGGAGTTTATTCAATTCTTCTGGTTTCGCCGTCCCTGGCTGCGTCCTTCCCTGCGCAGCGCCGACCCGAAGATCATCGTCTTTCTGATGCGCCTCGGCTGGCTGTTCTTCTCGCTGCAAATCGCCGGGACGCTCGCCTATAACATCGACAATCTGGTGATCGCGCAGGTGCTTTCGCCCGAAGCCGTCACCAGCTATTCGATCCCGTCGCAGTTGTTCAAGCTCTCGACGGTTGTCCTCAGCCTGATTTCACTCCCGCTGTGGCCGGCTTATGGCGAAGCCATTGCCCGCCATGATTTGCCCTGGGTCAAACGCACGTTCCGTCTCTCGCTGCTGCTCAATTTCTTCAGCAGCGCCGCCATGTCACTGGTGCTGGTGCTCGCTGGCGAACCGCTGATCCACCTCTGGCTCGGCAAGACGGTCACGCTCGATCCCGTATTGATGATTTCGCTGGCCGCGTGGACGATCATCTACAACGTCAGCAGCGCGCTCTCGATGCTCTTTAACGCCGCCAGCGTAATCCGCTTTCAGGTCGTCTGGGCAACGACGATGGCGGTGACCAACCTCGGACTGAGCATTCTGCTCACCAGGCAGTTCGGCGCAGTCGGCGTGGTGCTCGGCTCGATCTTCTCCTACGCGCTCTGCATCTTCCCGCCCTATTTCTGGAAAGTTCCGCGCCTGTTCTCAGCGCTGGAAGCCAAGCAAGCCGCGCAATGAAGCGCCCGCGCGCGCAAGCCGCCTTAGCAACTGCCCGCCGCCTGCTCCCCTGGGCGATTCGCGCCTTGATCGCTTATGCTTTGCTCGCGGCCTTCGTTCCGGCGCAGCCGCGTGCTCCGCTCGGCGCTCCGCAAACCGTCCAGACCGACGATCCGCAGTTGTGTATGCACACCCGCCTGATCGATGAAGTCGATGAGTGGAAAATCCAGCGCTCGCTCGCGCTCACGCGCGAAATGGGCGCAGGCACGATTGTCGAGTTCTTCCCCTGGGCATACATCGAAGGGAGCGAAGGTCATTACGATTGGTCGAGCGCAGATCGAATTGTCAAGCAGGCGCAAAATCAGGGGATTCACATCATCGCGCGGCTCGGCTACGTGCCCGACTGGGCGCGCAAGCTCGACAACGCCAGCGACGAGTTCACCACGCTCAACACGCTGCCGCCTGCCGCTTACCCGGAGTTTGCCCAGTTCGTCGCCGCTTTTGCCGCGCGCTATGCGGGCGAGATCGATGACCTGATCATCTGGAATGAGCCGAACATTGCCTTCGAGTGGGGCTATCAGAAGGTCGATCCGGCGGGCTACGCCAGTTTATTGCAGGCCGTTTATGCGCCTGCCCATGCCGCTAATCCCAACGTGAAGATTCTGGCGGCGGGACTTGCACCGACGCTCGAACCCGTCGGCAGCGCAGTTGGCTTGAACGACATCACTTATCTCGATGAACTCTACGATGCGGGCGCGCAGCCCTATTTCGATGCGCTGGCGATCCATGCTTACGGTTTCACCTACCCGTACAACGATCCGCCCGCCTTCGACAAGCTCAACTTTCGCCGCGCCGAGCTGCTGCGCGACGTGATGGTGAAGCACGGCGATGCCGCCAAGCCCGCCTTCATCACCGAAACGGGCTGGAACGACGATCCGCATTGGGCGCTGGCCGTCAGCCCGTCGCTGCGCATCGGCGACACGATTGGCGCGCTTGATTATGCGCAAAAGAACTGGAATTGGGCTGATAAGCTCTGCTTCTGGGCGCTGCGCTATCCCGTACCGACCCTCAGCTATCCCGACGGCTACACCTTCATCACGACGACGTTTCAACTCAAGCCGATTTACTACGCCGTGCAAGCCTTCGCGCGCGGCCTTGAACAGGATCAAGCGCTGTGGCTGCCCGCGCCCGTCTCTACGCCCTCCCGCTGATCGTCCTCGCGGCGCTGCTGGCGCTGGCGCTGCTCCGCCGCGCTGCCGATGGCCCGCCCGTGCCGCCTGCCAAGCTCTTTCCCTACGGGGCGCTGCGCGTCGGCATTGATCCGAGCAATCCGCCCTTCGCCGTCCTCAACGGCAACAACCTCTCCGGCATGGACGTAGACATCGCCAATGAACTCGGCAAGCGCCTCGATCTGCCTGTGCAGTTCGTCTTTCTCGGCTACGACGGCCTCTACGATTCGCTTAAAAGCGATCAAACGGATGCGCTGATCGCTGGTCTGACTATCGACCTGACGCGCCTCAACGACGTGCATTACTCACAGCCCTATTTCAACGCGGGGCTGGTGCTGGTCAGCGACCAGGGATTAGCGGCGATGACCGATCTGCCCGGTCACAGTCTCGCTTACGAGTTCGGATCGGAGGCGGATACGCAGGCACGTGACTGGCTGCGCCGGATTCTGCCCTTCGCGACCAAGCCTTACGAACTACCGACCGACGCGCTCGATGCCGCTCGCCTCGGCGACGCGAACGCCGCGCTGGTCGATGCGGTGAGCGCGCGCCTCTATCTGCGCGCTCATCCTGACTGGAAGCCGAACCTCAACTACGTCACCGACAATCTCTACGCCGTTGCGACCCAGGCGCGCCGCCCGGAGATCAGTGTGGCCGTCAACGATGCGCTGCAAAGCATGATTGACGACGGCACGCTCAACCAGATCATCAATCGCTGGCTGTGAAAAGAAGTAGTCAGCCGTTAGCAAAAACCAATCAACGCCAGTTATGGATAACGATTTTGAGGGAAGAATTTCTGTGTAGGGGCACGACATGTCGTGCCCCTACCAGGGAAAAACCTGTTCCTGCTGCGGCTTATCCATATCTCACGTGGAATTAGGCTTCGATCACGCGGGGCGAGTCAATATCACGGTGCGGCAGGTCTATCCGTAAAACAAACCCGCGCCATTGCTGGCGCGGGTTCGAAGGTCGGTTACTTCTTCTCGAGACTGTACTTGCCCTTGTCCCAGTCGGCCTTGCTGACGAACTTGGTCAGCATCCGACCATCCGAGGTCTTACCGCGAAGGCCATAGCGGGTCTGGCCGTTCTTGGTGGTGAAGGTCGTCTTCATGACGTTCTTGTCGTCAATCTTGACCTTCTGGCGGGTCTTGACATCATAAAATTCGACAGCCATCGTGAAACCCCTTTGTATATGCGCGATCAAAATATGTTTCGCTATACATGGAGTCATTCTAGCACAACTTTTTTATTCGATGCAAGCAAAATAAGGGAAAAATTCGGAAATTCCTCCCTTATACGGGTAAAGTCGCCAAAACTCGCTGGATTTTGAGGGCTAAATGCAGGATCAAGCGGTTCTCCGGGTCTTCCAAATTGAGGCCCGTGAGTTCGCTGATGCGCTCCAAACGATAGACCAGCGTGTTGCGATGCACGTTCAAATCGGTCGCGGCTTTGGCAAGGTTGCCGTTCGCCTCAAAGAAGCCCGTCAGTGTGCGGATCAGATCGCCCTGCTTGCGGTCGTCATGCTCGACCAACGGGCCGAGCGTCTCGAAGTAGAAGCGCCGCATCTGATCGAGGTTGCGTTCCTTGAGCGCCAGCAGCAGTTGAAACAGCTTGAGATCGCCGTAAAAGGTCGTTTGCTCGCGGTCACCCAGTTCATTCGAGATGCTGACGGCATCTTTCGCCTCGCGATAGGCTTCACGCAGCGCCGATAGTCCGCTCGCGGGACGGCTGATCCCTGCCGCGACCAGTCCGCTGGGGCTGCGCGTCGCTAGCTGGCCGCGCACGTCATCGACCAACTGGCGCACGCGCGGCGTCTGCGTCGCATTGTCGAGCGGATAGAGCGCCACGATCACGTCAACGTACTGGCCGACCGATCCCGCGACCTGCCGCCGCGTCATGTCGTCGCGCACCAGCGGAATCAGCGATTCGAGCGGCAGGCTTGCGCCCTGCTCGGTCGTCGCGCGGAACACCACCACGACGTAGGTCGTCGCCGGGTCGAACCCGGCTTGCTGCGCCCGCGTAGACATCAGATCGTCGTCGGCGGGTGTGCCGCTCAACCACATCTGCACCCAGTCGCCGCGCGCCTGCTCAACTGCGAAGGCAATCGCCCGGCTTTTCGCCAGTTCAATCGCGCATACGTCCGCGCCGTAACCGAGCACCATCCGGTCGAAGTCGTCGATCCCCTCGTGGCTGTCCACCAGCGAGAGATAGCCCGCCACCCGCTTCTCGACCTTGAGCACCGTCGTGTGACCAAGCGGACTCGGCACAATCACGCCGTCGGCGCTCGGCGCTTCGCGTCCGAGCCAGTTCTGAAACGAGCCATACGGGAGCGTCTGCATCAGCGAGCGCCCACTCGCCCGCCGCGCCACGTTCGGGTAGACCTGCGCCATCAGCACGCCTGCGTCGTCGTGGACGACAATCGGCTTGGCAGTCGCACGGGCGAGAATTTGCAAGAGGCTGTTGAGATCGCGGTTTTCGGCGGCGAGGCGCGTCAGTTGACGCTGAATTTCAATCGCGCGCTGCGTCATCTGCGCCTTCTGGTTGACGAGAAAGGTGTTTACGGCACGCTCGATACGCGGCATACTGCTGTCATCCGGCAGCGCCAGCAGCGCGACGTTGCAGTCGTTCGCCATCGCCAGCGCCGCGTGTGAATTGTCCATGCTGGCGGCCACCGCGCAGATTCCCGCGCCAGCCAGCCCGCGCACGACTTCCGCCAGTGTGATCCGGCTGTCGTAGGAGCGGAGCACGTCCATCGAGACGAGCGCCAGCTCGCCACCATACACGTCCGGGAAAGCGGGCGGCTGTGACTGCACCGTCACCGCCCACGTGACCGTCGTTTCCGGCGCTCCGGCGAGAAGCTGAGTTCCCAACGGCAGCGCAAATTGCAGGAGAGCTTGAATCGTCGCGCTGTGATTTTCTGACATAGGGATGTTTTGTGATCCATCACCGGGTTCTATTTTGATTGTATTCACCAAACCCTCCGCGAGATTAGCTGAAATACACACAACAGTCCATGACGCTTTTTAGCTGATTCTTACAAGTTTAAGCCACATTTGCTGAAAATAAAACAAGAACATTCGCACGTTATGACTGTGCAATTTGTTGTACTTCACTAAGCATCGATTGGTGAAATTGATGAGGAGAACGTTCGCCTGAACGCGATCTCAGATCATGAAGGCTGCGCGACGACCTGCCAGGCGATCTGCTGAAGGAACTGCGCCTCCTGCGCCGTCAGGTTGACGACCCCTGTCTGCGCTTCGCCCGCCGCATCGACCAGCGTGTTGGTAATCTGCCCCGGCAAGTCCTCCGGCGATTTGCCGTAGATCGTCGCGTAAAAGACGCAGGCCGCCAGATAGCTCCCCAGCACGTCAGGGTGCGAACCGTCATCCTGATACAGAGGCAGACCGGGCAGCTTGTTCAACGCCGCCTGCCACGCCAGCCCCACCGGAGCGACAATAGCGTGTCGTTCCTTCGCAATTGTCAGGTAAGCGTTCGTCAAAAACGCCTGATTCTGCGGCGCGTTCCGGCGCGCCCAAGTCATATAGAGTAGCGTTTTCGCGCCGACCTGCCGAATCGCGTCATCGAATTTGCGCACACCATCGTAAAAGCCGCTCGGATCGCCAATCTGGTCAATCCCGTTGACGACTTCGTAACCGCCGAGCGTGCTCTGCTCTTGCAGCACAATGTAATCCCACCTGGCGCTCTGGATCGCGGCCTGCGCCGTACCCTGTCCCGTGCCTTTATCCCACAGCGAATTGAGCGTCGCCCCGCCTTCGACCACCATTTCGGCATCGACGGGCTTGGCTTCGCCCTTCGAGAGTTCGATCAGCAGCCCCGGCAGATTGTTGACGTAGGTGTAGCTGTTGCCGATAAAGAGGACGCGCGTGATGTTCGGCGCGTCACTGACGCGATGCGGTAGTGGTGGGCGTTGTTCGAGAATGATGAATCCTAACAGGCATAAACTCAGGATAATCAGAATCAGCAAAAGTGCGCGGAAACGGCGTCGGCTCATGGGTCGCACTTCTTTGATGAAAAGGCAAGGGCAGGTGTACTTGCTTCGCAAGCCTAGACCTGCCCCTACACTTAACTAGAATCCAGGTTAGACCCGCTTGACCCCGACGGTCAGCGTTTCGCCATCCATCTCGAACTTCTCGGTATGGAAACCGTCATTCGGCTCGCTGACTTCGAGCTTGTCGCTCAAGGTCTCGTCGCCGATGTACTTGGCGAACTGCTGGATCGCCTGCGCCAGCTTGTCGCTCGCCTGATACTTGAGCGTGATGTGGTCGCTCACGTCGAAATCAGCGTCCTTGCGCAACTGCTGGACGCGGCGCACGACCTCACGCGCCATGCCTTCGCGGATCAGGTCGTCGTTGAGCGCCGTATCGAGCGCGACCAGATAGCCGCCGTCCTCGGCAACAGCATAGCCCTTGCCTGCCTCGCGCAAGACTTGCACTTCAGTCGGCGTGACCTCGAACTTCTGTCCATCAAGCGTCAGTTCGACAAACTCGCCGCGCAGCAGCGCTTCCGCCCAGTGACGGACGTGTTCGGGATCGCCTTCGCGCAGCGTCTTTTGCACGCGCGGGAAATCCTTGCCGAATTTCTTGCCCAGAATGCTCGGCAGCGGGTTGAGCTTGTAGCTGACGACGTTCGATGCGCTGTCAAGGACGTTGACTTCCTTGACGTTTAGCTCCGCCGCGATCAGGTCGGCCATGCGTTTGACCATCGCGCTTTCCTGCGGCTCGCGCAGGGCGAAGCTCGCGCTCTTGAGCGGCTGGCGCACCCCCAGCTTGACCGTCTCACGCGCCGCGCGACCGATGCTGACCAAGCGCTGCACCAACCGCATCTCGTCGATCAATTCATGATCGATCAGCTTGGGATCGTATTCCGGCCACAGCGTCAAGTGTACGCTGTCCGGCGCGTTCGCATCGACTTCCTTGACCAGATTGCGATAGAGCGTGTCGGCGACGAACGGCATCGTCGGCGCGATCAGCTTGGAGAGCGTCGTCAGGCATTCGTAAAGCGTCGCGTATGCGCCGAGCTTGTCGGCGTCGTTGGCGTTCTTCCAGAAGCGACGGCGGCTCAGACGGACGTACCAGTTGCTCAACATCTCGATGAACGCCTGTACCGGACGGGTCGCGCCGGGAACGTCGTAATTGTCGAACGCCTCGGTCACGTTGCTGACCAGTTGGTTCAGTTCCGCGATCACGAAGCGATCCAGCTCGTCGCGCTCGGCTACCGGCGGGATATTCGCGCTCGTTGGCGTCCAACCATCGAGGTTGGCGTACATCACGAAGAAACTGTAGGTGTTCCAGAGCGTCAGCCAGACCTTGCTGACCACCTCGCCCACCAGATCGATGGAGAAGCGGCGCGGCTCACCGGGCGGGCCAGACGTGAACAGATACCAGCGGAAAGCGTCCGCGCCATGCTTGTTGAGCACGTCCCAGGGGTTGACGATGTTCCCCTTGCTCTTGGACATCTTCTGGCCTTCGCCGTCGAGGATCAGGCCGAGACAGATCACGTTCTTGTAGCTCACCTGCTCGTTGAGCATCGTGCTGATCGCGTGCAGCGTGTAGAACCAACCGCGCGTCTGATCGACCGCTTCGCAGATGTAGTCCGCCGGATATTGCTCGGCGAACATCTCCTGATTGTGGGCGGGATAGCCCCACTGCGCCAGCGGCATCGAGCCACTGTCGAACCACACGTCGATCACTTCGGGGACGCGGCGCATCGTCCCGCCCGTGCCTTTCGGGTTCGGGAAGGTGATGTCATCGACATAGGGACGGTGCAGATCGAGTTCGCTCAAATCGCGTCCAGCCAACTGGCTCAGTTCGGCGACGCTGCCGACACACAGCATCTCGCCGGAGCGATCATCGATCCAGATCGGCAGCGGCGTGCCCCAGTAGCGTTCACGACCGAGCGCCCAATCTTTCAGATCGGCCAGCCAGTTACCGAAACGACCGTCCTTGACGTGTTCGGGAATCCAGTTGATCGACTGGTTGAGTTCGATCATCTGGTCGCGTTCGGCAGTCGTGCGGATAAACCACGAATCGCGCGCGTAATACAGCAGCGGCGTGCCGCAGCGCCAGCAGAACGGATAAGTGTGCGTGATCTTGCCGGACTTGTAGAGCAGCCCGCGCTTGCGCAGGTCGCGCGTGATTTCGGGATCAGCATCCTTGACCCACATGCCGCGATACTCAGTCACGGCGTCGATGAATGCGCCCTCAGCATTGACCGTTTGCAGCACGGGCAGCTTATTCTTTTGAGCGACATTCATGTCGTCCACACCAAAGGCTGGGGCGATGTGAACGATGCCTGTGCCGTCCTCGGTGCTGACGAAATCGCCTGCGATGACGTAGGCATATTTGCCTTCAACGGGCAGGAAGGTATAGAGCGGGCTGTAACTCATGCCGAGCAGGTCTTTGCCCTTGTAGCGCTTGACGATTTTGTATTCGTCCGGGTGGATCAGCGCGCTCTTGAGCAAATCTTCCGCAAGGATCAACTGCTCGGTTTCGTTGCCGTCGTGTTCGCCACCCTCGTGAACCGGGCCTTCGACCTGCACGTAATTGACGTTCTCACCGACCGCCAGCGCGACGTTCGCCGGGAGCGTCCAGGGCGTCGTCGTCCAGACGAGGAAATACACGCCCGGCTTATCGCGCAGCGGGAAGCGCACGAATACACTGGGATCGTCGACCTCGTCGTAGCCGAGCGCGACTTCATGACTGCTCAACGCCGTGCCGCAGCGCGCGCAGTACGGGACGACCTTCAAGCCCTTGTAGAGCAGGTCTTTCTCCCAGAACTGCTTGAGAATCCACCATTCGCTCTCGATGAAGTCGTTCGTGAACGTGACGTAAGGGTTATCGAGGTCTGTCCAGTAGGCGATCCGCTCCGTGAAGCGCTCCCATGCGCCGATGTTGCGCAGCACGCTCTGGCGGCACTTCTCGTTGAACGCCGCGATGCCATACTCCTCGATGTCGTGCTTATGCTTGAAGCCAAGTTCCTTCTCGATAGCCAGTTCAACCGGGAGACCCTGGGTATCCCAGCCGCCCTTGCGCAGCGCGTAATAGCCGCGCATCGTTTTGTAACGCGGGAAAATGTCCTTGAAGGCGCGCGCCAGCACGTGATGGACGCCGGGCGTCCCATTAACCGTCGGCGGGCCTTCATAAGTGACATAGCGCGGCGCACCTTCACGCTCCTGCATCGAGCGCTGGAAGATGCGGTTCATGCGCCAGAAATCAAGCTGTTCCTGCTCCAGCTTTGGAATATCGACTTTCGGATTGACTGCCTTAAACATCGCTGCCCTCTCTGCTTGTCGCTGCTTGAAATGGTTCAAATGACGGACGTTAGCGGCGTATCGAGGGGGCAATCGAGCGTGGCGTGAGTTTGACCCTCACCACCACAGCACCTCCTTAGGTATGTGAAAATGGGCGTGTTACACCAACGGAAACACGCTTTATTATCGCTTAAAATGCGCTTTTTTGGTAGGGGGATGATACCGATCTACTGCGCGGGTGTCGTCTGTGGCTGATCTTCCGGCCCCGTGCCGATCCAGTAGACCTCACGATTGATCTCGATCTGCGCCTTACCATCGTGCGTCCGCGTGATCAGATTCCACCACTGCTCGTTGAAGATCGAGAAGGCCATCTGGCCGCTGCATCGCGCCACAATCGTGTTATCGGTGCTCAGATACGGGTCAACCTCGCGCTGCGTCCCGCAGGCCAGCGGCGCGATCACGCAGTCGCCGCCCTTTTCCTGAATGTACTGGAGCAGCGTGCAGGCATCGTCGGTCGAGACGTATTTCCATTGATCGACGCCGTAGGCTTCGCTGATGTGGCTGATCTGGCTCATGTTGGGTGGTGTCGGCGGCGCGGGCGGCGCGATCACTGCGTAGAGCACGCTCAACACGTTCGTGCCGATATACACCGCCAATCCTAACGCCACGACTGCCAGCACGACCGCCAGCAGCGGCGGGCGCTGCCGCGCGGGGGCTGTTTCCGCGCTTGGCTCGGATGCCTCGACAGGTGATTCGGGCGCGTTTTCCGGCGGTGTTCCGGGCGTTTCTTCGGAAGAAGCGGGGGTTAGCTCTGCCATTGTTCCGTATAGTGGACGACCGTCATCCCTGCCGCGTTGAGGAACGGATCAGGGTTAGATTCGCCCGGATAAATGTCCACCTGAGTGTACTGGAAGGTATTCAAGCCGGAGTTGTCGAAGATGCAGCGGAACAGATACGGCACGATGCTGGGGTCGGTGTCCGAACCGGGTGCGTTGCCGCTCGCGGGCAGGCGCACGCAGGTCTGATCACTGTTGCCGTAATGCTGATTCATCTGCTGCTGATAGTAGTTGGCGACCGCTTCCGGCGTATCGGCCACGCGATAATACACCTCGCGCGAGGTCGTCTGAACGTTTTTCGTGCCCCAGTAGACCGCTTTCGGATAGGCGGGAATGTCGAGCGGTGATCGCGCCGCCGCTTGATCGGTCAGATAGGTAATCGCGGCTCCAGCCACCAGCACGATGCCGACAATCGCGACAATGATGCTGATGCGGATAACGGATAAGCCACCCTTGCGATTAAACATGCGTTTGTGTCCCTTGATTCAGCATCTCACGCACATCGAGTAGTAACGCCTGTCCGTAAGGCGTCGCGCGGAAACGTTCTGCCAGCGCCTGCCAGTAGGTCACGCCCTCGCTCACCAGTTCCGGTGCGGGCGGCGGCGCCTGGTCGAGCCGGTAACGCAGGTAGCTGATCATCAGCGCGCGCGGTGGCTCGTTCGTATCCACATTTTGCAGCGCCACCAGCGCTTCGTTCGGCTGATTCAGGCGATAATACACCTCAGCCAGATCGACCTGCACGACCGTCGGCGCGCCCAGTTCCAGCGCACGTCGAAGCATCTCGGCGGCTTCAACATAACGGCCTTCTGAGAGCAGTGTACGCCCAAATCCATAGAACGAGAAATAATGTTTTGGTGCTTTGTCAACAGCTTCTGACAAAACCGCTTCGCTTTGATCCAGGTCACCGAGCTGTCGATAGGTGTTGCCGAGCAGCGTCAGCACGCGAGCATTGGCTTTGGGGCGCACCGCTTCGAGCAAATCGCGCGCGCCTTCCAGATTGCCTTCCAGATACAGGCGCTGTGCCCGCGTATAGGCCGAGACCATGCCCCGATTGCCCCACAGAACGGTCGCTTCCAACACGATCAGCAATAGCCCCGCGCCGATCAGCAGCGGCAGCCGCGCTTCCGCCGGGGCGATAATCGCCGTGATAATCGCAATCAGCAGCAGCGCCACGCCAAGCACGAACGCCAGCCGGGTAGCGCGATCCCAGGCGGCGAAGTCGTGGCGCAGGCGCGCAACCAGCCAGATCATACCGGTTTAACCCAGATTGCCCGCGTCGGCGTCGGCAATCGCCTGCTCGATGGCGGCGATCTCGTAGCGCAGCGCCTGACCATAAGCTGTGCCTTCGAGCGCTTTCAGTCCGGCTTTCCACGTCGTCAAGCCATCGCGCGCGCTCATCATCTTGGCCGCCGCGCGCACGGCCTGTTTCGTTTCGCCTGCTGCCTGATACGCATTCGCCAGATGATAATAGACGCGCACCCCGTAAGGCGCGGGCATCGCGTGTTGGGCAGCACGCTCGAACGACTGAATCGCCGTTTGCTGCTCGCCTGCGAAGCGCTGCGTAAAGCCGAGTTCCGCCCAGACAATCGGCTGATCAGGATCGAGCTTGGCCGCTTCTTCGAGCGTCTGCGCCGCGCTGTCGTAGGCGGCCTGCATCCGGTAACCGTTCGCCAGCGTGATATACGAGGCGGGTTCGCCGGGGAACAACTGCACCGCGCGATCCGCCGTCTGCTGGGCTTTGGCAAGCTGCCCCGTATAGGCATAGGCGCTCGTCAGCAGCATCAGCACCTCAGATGTTTCCTTGCCTTCGCGGATCGAACGTTCGAGCAGCGGAATCGCCTCGCGGAAACGGAAGGCTTCGATTAAGCGATAGGCATCGCCGTAGCCCGACCCCTGCGCGCGCGTCTGCCGTGCCAGCAGCACGCCGACCGCTGTGAACCAGAGCAGGAACATGAAGGCAGCGACGCACAAGCCTGCCAGCGCGATCATCACGAAGGGCGAGAGGAAACTATTCTCATTCGCGGGGCTGAAATACTGCGCTACGAGCGCGCCGATAAAGACGACAATGCCGACGACGGCAAGCACGACCGTGATGTATATGGCGATGACCCACAGGCGGCGGCGTTCCATCACTTGATCCCTAGCCTGAGGCCAGCGCCATCACGTCGAGCTTGCCGCGCAGAAGTTCCCCAGCGGCAGCGACATCTTCGCCCAGCACGTCGCGCAGCGTTTCCGCCTGATCGCTTTCGAGAATCTTGTTCCACTCTGCGAGGCCGTTTTTGTGCTTGCGCACCTGAATCACGGCATCCTGAGCGGCAGAGGCATTGCCCAAGCGGGCATAGGCTCGTGCCAGATAGAGATACATCAAGAGGCGGTGACGCGCGTCTGGCACGTTGAGCGCGAGCGCCTGTTGCAGATGATCGACCACGTCCTGCGAATCGCCGAGCCGATCCTCGATCATGCCGAGATTGTAGAGCGCGACCCACTCGTCCGGCGCGAGCTCAAACGCTCGCAGCCCGGCCTCGCGCGCCTTCTCGTAATCACCCGCCTGCAAATAGACCTCCGCCAGCCCGTTGTACGCCACCGCCGACTTCGGATCAAGCTCGGTCATACGCTGATAATCCTTGCGTGCCTTGTCGAGCTTACCCCACAGCCGGTACAGTTCGGCACGGAAGCGATAAT
>DASZXN010000644.1:0-3935 GCA_035545875.1 Phototrophicaceae bacterium | reverse complement strand
GGCGAGGTCGTGGGAAGTGCGGTCACGCGCCCGAAGAATACACTTGAAACGGCGTCAGATCGGGCTGACCGGATCATTACCCATCGCATCTGGGGCGTCCCGATTTTTCTGCTGCTAATGTGGCTGGTGTTCCAGTTTACCGCCAACGTCAGCGCACCCTACGTTGACTGGATTAGTGGTGTCATGAGCGGGCCGATCACGCATTGGGCAATTGCTGTGCTCAATACGGTTGGGTTGGGGAATACCTGGGTCGCGTCGCTGCTGGTGAACGGCGTGATTGCCGGGGTCGGCGGAGTCCTGGGCTTTATTCCGGTGCTGGTGACGCTCTATTTTGCGATTGGCTTGCTCGAAGACTCCGGTTACATGGCGCGGGCGGCCTTTGTGATGGATCGGGTCATGCGCGTGATTGGGCTGCATGGCAAAAGCTTTTTACCGCTGCTGATCGGCTTTGGCTGTACCGTCCCGGCGGTCTATGCGACACGGACGCTCGAAAACGAGCATGATCGTAAGGTGACGGGTTTCCTCGCTACCTTTATGAGCTGCGGCGCGCGTTTGCCAGTATACGTCATCTTTGGCGCGGCCTTCTTTGGCACGCACGCAGGCAATCTGGTCTTTGGCCTGTACCTGCTCGGTATTGGGGTCGCGCTGGCAACCGGTTTTGCTCTGAAGCACACGATCTATCGCAACAGCCCACCGCAGCCGTTCGTGATGGAGCTGCCGCCGTACCGGATGCCGAATCCCAAAACCCTGCTTATGCAAATCTGGGAGCGGACACGCGGTTTTATCCATAAAGCCAGCACGATCATTCTCGCCTGCTCTGTTGGCGTCTGGCTGCTGCTGGCAATCCCCCGCAGCGCCAACGGGAATCAATTCGCATCCGTTTCGCCGCAGGATAGTCTGTTCGGGGCAGTCAGCGGCGCGCTCGCGCCTGTTTTTGCGCCTGCCGGTTTCGGCAATTGGGCGGCGACCGGCTCTCTGATAACCGGGTTTGTCGCTAAAGAAGTCATCATCGGCACGATGAGCCAGATTTACGTCGGCGGCACGCAAAATGTGACGCAAACACCGCCGCCGTTTACGGAGGATGTCGCTGACATTGTGCAGTCATTTGGGCGCGCGACCTTGCTGACCGGGCAGGAGATCGTCAATATTGTGCCGCGCACGATCAATCTGGTTCCCGGCGTTCACGCGCCGCTGGCGAATTTTCTGAATACGGCTGCGGCGAGCGAAGACACCTCTGCCTTAAGCGCGGTTTTGACTCGTGCGTTCACGCCGCTGTCGGCGGTCGCATTTACGGTGTTTATTCTTCTGTACGTTCCCTGCATGACCGCGACGGCGGCTATGCGGCACGAGTTTGGCTCGCGCTGGATGTTTTACCAGCTCGCTTATACGTCGGCTGTCGCCTGGATTGGGGCAGTGCTGGTCTATCAGAGCGGCCTGCTCCTGGGAGTCCACTGAACGATGAGCACGCTGAGAACAGTCTTGCAGCATTTCGAGCGTCAACCCGGAACCATCGCGCTGCCAGTGTTGGCGCGTGAACTGGGTCTGGAACAAGCCATGCTGCAAGAAATGATCGATTACTGGGTGCGCAAAGGTCGTTTGCGCGAAGTTTTTGTCACGAACTGCGCTGCGTGCGGCAGCGCACGCGGATGCCCTTTTGTGGTTGCTATGCCGCGCTGCTACGAATTGGCAGCCGCTGATGCCCAGGCACAAATTCCTGAGGGGACTCGAACCTGCATCTGTTTGGATAAATGAAAGAGATTATCCCTGATGACAAGGGCGTGACAGGCTGCGCCCCTGCAAGACGTAGCGAGAAGGGATAATCACCTAAATAAAAAATCGGCGGTATCTGCCGCCGATTTTCTCTCAAAACAACTGCTGTAGGGCTGGTGGGACTCGAACCCACAAACTCTTCCGAGCGGATGATTTTAAGTCATCTGTGTTTGCCATTTCACCACAGCCCCAGACCGAACGGTTATTACCATTCAATTCTGAGCTTAGTGTAACAGGGACGTAACTGAGCGTCAACTGTGAGGCGTATTAAGAGTTCGGGAAGGTTTAAAACGGTTGAAAATTGTGGAAGGGGCGCAGTCGGCTGCGCCCCTCAAGGATCGGCGTCTGAGAGCGATTACGTCGTCGGTACGAGATAAATCAGCGTCACGCCGTCGCCGCCTTCTTTGGGCGGAGCGGCCAGCGCTTTCGAGATCAACGGATGCTCGTGCAGGCGATCCTGTACCGCGCGGCGCAGCGCGCCCGTCCCTTTGCCGTGAATGATCCGACCGAAGGGAATACCGGAGAGATAGGCCGCGTCGATGTAGTTGTCGAGCTTTTCGAGCGCATCCTCGACGCGCGACCCGCGCAGATCAAGTTCCAGGCCGGGCGACTGCCCTTTCGGGATCGCCAGTTCATTCGCAGGCGCGTAATTGGTCACGCGACGGCGGCGGCTGGTCTTGCGTTCGACGGCGGTTGGCTTCTTCAGGTCGCGTTGATTGGCGCGCACCTTGAGCGAGCCGATCTGTACCATCGCCTCGTCTTTGTCGAGTTCGATGATCGTACCTTCCGCCTTGAGCGCTTCGAGCCAGACGGCATCGCCGAGGCGTGGCGTCCAGCCGAGCGGCTCATCACTTTTGACGCCGTTCTCGACTGGCTGCTGGATCGACTTGTTCAGGTCGTCGGCGGCCTGCTGGACGGCACGCAGATTTTCGAGCGGCAGCGAAGCATCGCGCATGTTGTTGCGCAGGCGGCGCACCTCGCGCTGGAAGTCCTCGATCTCGCCCTGCATGTTGCGCCGAGCCGCCGCGATGATGTTGCGCCGTTCGTCCTCGACCTGACTGAGTTTCGCTTGCAGTTCGGCGCGCTGCGCTTCGAGTTCCTCGCGCGTCTGTGTGATCGTCTCCTGCTGGCGGCGAATGTCCTCGCGCGTGCGGTGGATTTCGTCGAGCAGGTCGTCCGCGACCAGTTCTTCAGTGGCGACCATCCCGCGCGCGTCCTCGATGATCGCCGGGTTGAGGCCGAGCCGCGTGGCAATCGCCAGCGCGTTGGATCGACCGGGCAAGCCCATGATCAGGTGATAGGTCGGCGCGAGTGTTTCGACGTTGAATTCGACGCTGGCGTTGCGCACGCCGGGCGTATCGACGCTGTAGACCTTCAGTTCGGGGTGATGCGTCGTGACCATCGTCGTGACGTGATGTCCGCGCAGATAGTTGAGAACAGCCCGCGCCAGCGCCGAGCCTTCGGCGGGGTCAGTCCCCGCGCCGAGTTCGTCCAGCAGCACGAGCGATTTCTCATTGCACTCGCGCAAAATCTGAATCGTGTTAGTCATGTGCGACGAGAAGGTGCTCAACGACTGCTCGATGCTCTGCTCGTCGCCAATGTCGGCGTAAATGCCCTCGAACACCGACAGCTTGGCTGTTTCAACCGGAAGGTGCAGCCCACACTGCGCCATCAGCGAGAGCAGGCCAACCGTTTTAAGCGAGACGGTCTTGCCGCCCGTGTTCGGCCCGGTGACAACCAGAATCCACGTCGATTCGTCGAACTCCACGTCAATCGGGACGACGCTGCCCGATAAGAGCGGGTGGCGCGCGCCTTGCAGATAGATCGTGCTGCCCGGATGATCCCCATGCGGCTTGAACGCGACCAGTTCGGGCTGCGCGGCCTTGATCTCGTCGGCATAGCGCGCTTTGGCAAACACGAGATCGAGATAGCCGAGGACTTCGACGGTGCGGACGATTTGCTCGGAGTCGGTGGCGACCAGATCGGTGAGCGCCTGCAAAATCCGCCGGATTTCCTTTTCTTCGTCCAGTTGTAGTTCGCGCCAGCGATTGTTGAGTTCGAGCGTTTCGAGCGGCTCGATCCAGAGGGTCGCGCCGCTGGCCGACGAGTCATGGACGACGCCGGGGATTTTGCCTTTGTTTTCGGCCTTGAGCGGAATCACGTAG
>DASZXN010000643.1:0-6969 GCA_035545875.1 Phototrophicaceae bacterium | reverse complement strand
ATTTACGGTGACGCACGGGATGCTCAACAGCATTCTGAGCGGGATTGGGATTACCCAATATTCCACGCCCTATCTGACGACGCGCGGCACGATCTTTGGTCTGGTCTGGGAAGGTATCCCCTTTACGACGCTGATCCTGAGCGCCGCAATGGTTCAGATTGACGATTCGCTGCTGGAAAGCGCGCGCGATGTCGGCGCGAATTCCTGGCAGATTTTCTGGCAAATCATGCTGCCATTGATCAAGAACGCCGTCGTGATCATCTTCTCACTGGAATTTCTCGGTGTGCTCGGCAGCTATACCATCCCTTATCTGCTTGGCCCAGCAGAACCGGAAATGATGGGGGTGTTTATGGAACGCATTTATAGTCAGGTACATGCGCCGATTCAGGCGCAAACGCAGGCGGTCATTACCTTCGTGATCGCGGCGATTGCTGGCTACTTCTACGTTCGCACCGTCGCCGCACAGCAGGCCAACGAGGATTAATCATGGCAACCACTGCGGTGCTTCCAAACTCACCCTTCCCCATACGGCGTCCCTGGTATCGTGAAGTATTGCGCTGGCTAAGTCGTGATGGATTTGGCGCGCTGATTGCAATTCTGCTGATTCTCGTGATCATTGGCCCGATGCTCTCGGTCATCTTCTGGGCGTTTGCAACGAAATGGCAGTATCCGGCGCTAATCCCACAAACGTTCGGCTTTCGCTGGTGGACAGAGACGCTGAAGCGCGCGGACATCGCCAAAGCGATTCCGCAAAGCATCACCATCACGCTGATTGCCACCGTGATTTCGACGGCGGTCGCCCTACCCGCTGCTTACTCTTTCGCGCGCATCCGTTTTCCGGGGCGGCAGATTTTCCTGCTCTCATTTCTGGCGACCAACGCTTTCCCGCGCTTCGGCCTGTACATCACCATCGCTGTAATCTTCTTCAAGCTCAACTTGATCGGTACACTCCCCGGCGTGATCGTGATTGAGGTCGTCAACAGCCTCCTGCTGATGATCTGGATTCCGACAGCGGCGTTTCGGGGCGTGGATCGCTCGCTGGAAGAAGCCGCGCTGGATGTCGGTGCGTCGCGACTGCGCGTCTTCTTCCAGATCACGCTGCCGCTGGCTTTTCCGGCGATTATCGCTGCCATTCTGTTGAGCGCGGTCGGCATCTTCTATGAATCACAGGCGGCGCTGATTATCGGCCTGCCCAATGTCACGACTGTACCTGTGCTGATGTACACGTTGACCAACAATGAATTGGTCGTTCAGTACGGCGCTATCCTGATGGTTATCACTTGGGTGCCGTCTCTCATTTTCCTGGTTTTCGCACAGCGGTTCCTGCGTGGGCGCTATTTCGCCGCCGGATTTGGAGTCTAGCAATGGCCTCACTGTCACTGGTTAACCTCGTCAAGAAATTCAGCGGCGGGAACGTCTCCGCCGTCAACAGCATCAGTCTGGAAGTTCAGGACGGCGAGTTTGTCTGCTTTCTGGGGCCGTCAGGCTGTGGCAAATCGACGGCGCTGCGCATGATTTCCGGCTTCGAAACGCCGACCTCCGGCGACATCCTGATCGACGGCAAATCAGTGGTGGAAATTCCACCCAACCGCCGCCCGACCGCAATGGTGTTCCAAAAATATACGCTCTGGCCGCACATGACCGTCTACGACAACATTGCTTTTGGCCTACGGCTGCGCCGTCTGCCCAAGCAGGAGATCGACCGCAAGGTACGCGAGGCGCTAACGCTGGTGGGGCTGGCTTCCTACGGCGACCGGATGCCATCGCAACTGTCCGGCGGTGAGCAGCAGCGTGTGGCGCTGGCGCGGGCGATTGTGCTGGAACCGGCCATTCTGCTGCTCGATGAGCCGTTCAGCAACCTCGACGCACTGCTGCGTGTCCGTCTGCGCGAGGAATTACACAAGATTCAGCGCCAGACCAAAATCACGGCGATCTTCGTCACGCATGATCAGGAAGAAGCGCTCAGCCTCGCGGATCGCATCGCCGTCATGAGCAAGGGGCAGATCGAGCAGTTGGATAAGCCGAGCGACATCTATGCCAGCCCGCGCACGCTGTTCGTGGCCGATTTTATCGGCGTGATGAACCTGATCCCCGGCACACAGGCAGGTGATCGCGTGAATATTGGCGATTATAAGCTGACTGTGCCCGCCGAAGATGCTTACACGGGCAGCGTGACGATTGCCGTGCGCCCTGAAGACCTGAACGTCGTCAGCGAAACGACTCCCGGCGTATGGAAAGGCCAGCTCGATCAGTTGATGGATTTGGGGCACTACCGCAAGGCGCTGGTCAACGTGCCAACGCTCGGCGAGATCAAGGTGTACCTGTCGAAAGCCACCTCATTTTCAGAAGGCGAAAGTTTGGCGCTCTACCCGACGCGCTGCCTGATCTATCGTGAAGGCCAGCCGCCGGTCGAAGCAAAATTACAGGCAAGCGAATCACTGCGCTCAAACGCGTAAAGGATTATTCATGGTCAAGGTTGGTGTTCCCGCTGCTCCCGCAGCCGTTTCGCTGGCGCAGGCCGGCAAACTCGATGTCGATTATCTGGTTTACTATGCGCAGCGCGGCGTTGACAAACTGCGCCCGATTGCCGATCTCAAGCCAATTTTCATTCACGACCTGCCCGAACCGTTCTGGCTGAATTATGAGAATCCCTTTTTGCCGGAAGTTATGGACGCCGAGCGCCAGATGCTCGACATCGCCCAATGCCCCTGGCTCTCAACCGGAATCGGCGCGAGCGCCGAGCCGCAGCAGCATCGCGGCGGGCCGTACCGCGAAGGCGACGACAAGGACTTGCAGTCACGCGAAACGGTGATCACCAACATCGTCAAACACGGCACGCGCCTGAAGGAATGGCTGGGCGATACGCCGCTGCTGCTGGAGAACTTCAACTATCACAAGACCAACGCTTACGAATACATCTGCGAGCCGGAAGTCGTCCATCACATCCTCGACGCCATCGGTTGCGGGATGCTGCTCGACATGGCGCACGCCCGTATCAGCGCGCACAATATGGGCTGGCCGAGCGCCGAAGCCTATTACGAAGCGCTGCCGCTCGACAAGGTGAAGGAAATTCACATCACGCGACCGGGCTGGATGGGCGAGCAGATGGTCGATCTGCATCAGCCGCTTCAGCCGGAAGACCTGCCGCTGCTCGGCTGGACGCTGGATCGTACACCCTGCGAATGCGTCACCATCGAGATTGAGTCGGACATCACCGAGCCGGAACTGCTTCATCAGGTCGCTATGATGCGCGAATATCTGGGCAAGCGGCAGTAAATTGGCAATCCAGCCGTTCAATCCACCTCTGATTGTTCATCACATGGGCGCGCTGGATGGCAGCGGCGCGCCCCCAAATTCGCTGGAAGCGATGCGCGCTTCGCTCGACGCGAACGCCGATTACGTCGAAATCGACGTGAACGCGCTGGCGGCGGACGATTTTCTGACCATGCACGGGCCGGACATGACCGACGAGACAATTTCGACGGGCGTACCGAGCGATTACACCGTCGCGCAGGCACGGAATGTCGTGTTCAAGCCACACAACGGCGCAAGCAATGTGCGCGTTCCGCTGTTGAGCGAGGTCGTCCAACTATTCAGCGAGCATCCGGCCAGGTCGCAGCTTCAGATCGACTTCAAGAATGTGATGCCGATGCGCGACGATGAGATTCTACGGCGGCTCATTCGTCTGATCGAGCCGCTCGGCAGCCGCGTGATCGTCAGCACCGGATCGGACTGGCATCTGCGCAGCCTGCGCAAGCTCGCGCCGAACCTGCGGCTCGGCTTCGACATCCATTTCTACATCGACTGGCGCAAAGACGATTACGTCCCTGATCCAGACCCGATGCAGAACCCACCGCCTTATCGCAAAGGCGCATACGGTTATTGGGATGATCACATGCTGGCGCAAGCGCCGCTGGTGACGACGAAGGCGTATCTCGACGACCGGATGGAAGCGCTGGCGGTGATGGTTCCCGGCATCGAAGTCGCCTATCTCGATTATCATTTCATTTTGCAGGCGCTCGCGGATGGCTCGAACGTGGTCGAGATTCTGCACCAGGCCAACGTGCGCTGCGATGCCTGGACGCTCGACATTCGCTCCGACGCGCAGAAAGAAGCGGCGCACCAGCTCAAGCACATCGGCGTGGATCAGTTCACGTCGAACACGCCGCTGGCGCTGCGCGAGACGCTCGGCCTGTCTGCAAAGGCGTAGCCTACAAAAATGTCGCCTACAAAGATGTAGGTCGGCAATTTGCATAAAAATTGTTAAATCTGGTTGCGCGACAGGTCATCTCGTGCTATCTCTATGCGCAGTCCCAAGCGCAGCGACAGGATCAGCGCGTTGACCCGCGAATTGAGAGGCTTCATCTTCGATCTGGATGGCGTCATCGTCAACACCGTCGATTTGCATTATCGCGCCTGGAAGCAGTTGTTTGACGAACTCGGCGTCATTTTCAGCCGCAGCGACATGGAACGCCTGCGCGGAGTCCACCGTCGCGAGATTCTGCTCTCGGTGATTGGCAAGCTGGACGAAGCGCAGGTCAGCGCGCATCTCAGCCGCAAGGACGCGCTTTACAAAGAGCTACTCAACCAAACCCCCGATGAAATTCTGCATACGCCGGTCGTCAACCTGCTGCGCGAAGCCAAAGCGCGCGGCCTGAAAATCGGGCTGGCCTCGTCCAGCGTCAATGCCCATCACGTGCTGGAGATTATCCGGCTGAAGCCGCTGTTCGACGTGATCGCCGATGGCAATACCGTTTCACGCTCGAAGCCCGCGCCGGATATTTTCATCTGGGTCGCGGGCGGGCTGGGACTGCATCCCGCCGAGATTATCGTGGTCGAGGACGGCAGCGCAGGCGTTCAGGCGGCGCTCACGGGCGGGATGTATGTCGTCGGCATCGACATCCGCGACTCAATCGTCCGCCCGCACCTGAATCTCTCGATGGATACGCTCAACTACGACCGGATCGTCTCACTCTATCACTTGCGCAACGCGGCAACGACGCGTTCAGCGACCGCCGCATCCTGAACCGCGTTCCCCACCGATTTGAAAAAGGTGATTTCCTCTGCGTCGGCACGACCGGGACATAAGCCTGCCGCGATCTCGCCGAGTTCGGCGTGAACGCTGTTCGCGCTGATCAAACCCTGATCGCGCGGAATGATCAAATCGCCCGCCTCTGCCCAGACACTCTCGCGGTGATCAACCACGATTGTAGCCTGTGCCACGACATCACCCGCGATCTCGCGCATGTCAGGGCGAAATGAACCAACGCCGTTGATGTGAACGCCCCGTGTCAGATGCTTTAGCTCCACGACGGGTTCAGCGCTGTTGGTCGCGGCGACCACAACATCGGCATCGCGGAGTACGCTTGCCAGATCAGGTGCGGCAGTCGCATCAACCTTATAGTGCTGGCGCAGTTCATCAGAGAAAGCCGCTGCGTGGGCTGGCGTCGGGCTGTAGACGCGAATCTGATCGATGGGGCGCACGCACATGACCGCCTCAACCTGCGTGCGCGCCTGCTTGCCGGAGCCGATCACGGCGAGGCGATGCGCATCGGGTCGAGCGAGCAGATCAGTGGCGACGCCGGAAGCCGCGCCCGTGCGAATCGCCGTGAGCGAACCACCGTCGATCAGCGCCAGCGCTTCGCCTGTCGCCGCGTCGAGCGCCAGCACGTTGCCAAGCACCGTCGGCAGGCCGCGAGCCGGATTGCCCGGATAGACCGAGATGATCTTGACGACGCTGACCGGGCTGCCGTGAATGTAGGCAGGCATGGTCAGCGTGGTGTTGCCATTCACGGACATGACCCCGCGCACCGGCACTGTCGCTTTGCCCGTCGAGAGCGCGATAAAGCCCGCGCGCACGGCGTCGATAGCGTCGCGCATGGGCAGCGCGCGTTGTACAGCTTCCGCAGAGAGAATCAGCATGATTTTAAGCCGTTTCACGAATCAAAAGGGCGAGGGTGCTTGCTGCACAAGCCGAACCTCGCCCCTATTCTACTGAACTTCGCCTGACTACGCTTGCGGGATCAGGCGCACGGTGATGATCTGGTACGGCGTAATGTCGAGCTGCACCTGATCATTCTGTACCGGGATTTCGTCGCTGTTCTCTTCCAGCAAGTTGCAGATGTAGGCTTTCGCCACGCCGAAACCCGCTTTCAAGGCGAACTTGTTGCGGTTGCGCTGATCCTCGTACATGCGCACGATTACGCCGTTACCATCCTCGGCCTGCTTGACCGTCTCGATGACGACGTTGGGCGCGGATACGGACACCAGCTCGGCGCTGGCCTTCGCTCCAGCGCCGCCGCTGACAGGACGCAGGATCAGCGGGTCGTTGAGATCATAAGCGGCCTGCACGACCTCAGCGCGCCAGTCTCCATCGTGCGGGAGCAGACTGTAGGTCATGTAGTGCTCGCCGTGATCGGCGTTGGCATCCGGGTTGGTCGCGCTCTTGAGCAGCGACAGACGGATCACGTTGTCGTGAACGTCATAGCCGTACTTGCAGTCATTAAGGACGGCGACACCATAGTTGCCTTCGCTCAGGTCAGCCCACTTGTGCGCGCAGGTTTCGAAACGCGCCCAGTCCCACGAGGTATTGCGATGCGTTGGGCGCTGCACGTTGCCCCATTGCACGTCGAAGGTCGCACTCGGACTCATCACGTTGACCGGGAAGGCCGCCTTGAGCAGAATGTGATGGTCGTGCCAGTCCAAATAGGTCTCGAAATCGATGCGCTTGCTCTCGCTGTAGAGATAAATCTTCTGGCGGATCGTGCTGCTGCGATATTTGTGCGTCAACTCGACGCCTGCGCGCAGCGGCCCCTCCTCGATCACCTTGAAGCTCTCGACACCTTCGACCTTTTCGGTGCGATCCTCAAAGAAGATGTCAATGTCCCAGGCGTCGAAGTTCATCGGGCGATCTTCAAAGGCTTGCAGGACGTTAGCAGTTGTCTTGGCAGCCAGAACTTCGCGGTCGGC
>DASZXN010000642.1:0-6578 GCA_035545875.1 Phototrophicaceae bacterium | reverse complement strand
ATGACCTCCGCTCACTGGCCGGGCGATGGTTACAGCCGCGATCGACTGACCGCGATGAAGCCTTCCGCGAACGCAGCATTCGTGTAGCGATTGCCGTTGTGGTGGTAATTGGATTAATCAGTTTTGCCTTCAATGTCCTCGTGTTTCGCAACGCCTGGAGTCCCATTTCGTTCCCGACCTTGCACGTCGTCGTGCTTTTGGGGTTCTTCGCTGCCGCGTATGCCATAACACGAGGACAAATCAATGAATCGGCAACCTTAGTCGTCATCACGTCCCTGATCGCGGCCTGTGGGTTCACCATTTTGACCCGTCAGGAGAATCCTTACTCGGAACTGGCGAGCGGTATGCCCGTTTTCATGTTCGTGATTTTGCTGACCGCACTTGTGCTGCCGCGCAACATGATCCTGCCGATCAGCGTGGTTGCCGTTGTGCTCGATATTCTGGCAATTCTGAGTGTGGCGGACGCGACCCATGATCCGTCGCTCGACGCATCGACCGCTTACGTCGCGGTCGTACTGCTGTTTCCAACCGAAGGCGCGATTTTGCACCGCCTCCGGGTTGAGTTCGATGCCCGTCTCGATGCCATGCGCGAACTGATTGTTCAGGCAGAGACGGCCAAGCAGCAGGCCGAGGAAGCGCGCCAGCAAGCGGAAATCAACCGCAAGCGCGCCGAAGAATCCGACAAGGCGAAATCCCAGTTCCTCGCCAACATGAGCCACGAACTGCGCACGCCCTTGAACGCGATCATCGGGTATGACGAAGCGATGCTCGGTGGGCTGGCTGGTGAATTTGCGCCGCAGCAGTCCAAGCTGCTGGGGCACATTCAGTACAACAGCCGCCGCCTGCTCGGTTTGATCAACGACATCCTCGACTTGTCGAAAGTCGAGTCCGGCTCGCTTCAGGTATTCCTCGCGCCGATGTCGCCGCAGAAGATCATTCGCGAGACGGCTGAGAGTCTGCGCAGTCTCGCCGACGAAAAGAAGATTTACCTCGACGTGAAGTTCTCGGACGATGTGCCCGAAGTCGTGCTGGGAGACGCCAACAAGCTGCAACAGATTGTCGCCAACCTGCTCAGTAACTCGATCAAGTTCACGGAGCAGGGTGGGGTCACGATTGAGGTCGGTACGCTCGACGCGAGCAACTGGCAAATTCACGTGCGCGATACAGGCATCGGGATGCCCGCCAATGCCGTCACCTACATTTTTGAGCCGTTCCAGCAGGTCGATGGCACGGAACGGCGCAAGTACAAGGGCACAGGGCTTGGGCTTGCGATCACCAAGCGTTTGGTCGAGCGGCTGGGCGGCTCGATCAAGGTCGATACAATGCTCGGAGAAGGATCCACTTTTACCATCAGTTTGCCACGCGCTCAAATTCCAAGCGACGTGGCTGAGGCGCAGCCAGCGCGCGCGGGGAGTTAAAATACATGGCTGATTCGCTGTCCGTTTTGCTCGTCGATGATGATCCACATTCGCAGGGTGTATTCGAACTGTTGATGAAGCATTACGAGCTGCCCTTTACCATCGTCGATGATGCTGAATCCGCCCTGGATTTCCTCCAGACGCATTCGCCGGATGTCGTCCTGATGGATATTTTTCTGCCGGGTCTTGATGGCTATCAGGCGCTGGATCGTATCCGCAAGATGTCTAAGCTCCCGAACTGCCGTGTGGTTGCAACAACGGCCTACTACACGCATGATACGCAGGAGGAAGTCCTGCGTCGTGGCTTCGACGGTTATTTCGCCAAGCCGTTTGACAAAAATCTGGTCAATTATCTGCGCGAGTTCTAAGCGCACGCCTGCCTTATTTGCTTATCAAGCTGAAGGGGTCTATTGAGGTTTCGCTATGCAAGACCTATCTGCCTGGAATGTGCTCATTGTTGACGACGAACCGGATAATCGAGGCGTTCTGGAGTTCGTCCTGGGGTCGTATAAGGCGACTGTTCACGCGGTCGAAACCGGGCAGGAATTCCTCAAGCTGTTGGAACGGGAGCGACCGACTGTACTCCTGATCGACATACAGATGCCGGGTATGTCGGGAATTGAACTGCTCGCCAAAATTCACGAGCGCCCGGAGTGGCGCAAAATCCCCGCAATTGCCATCACTGCCTACGCGATGTCTGGCGATCAGGAACGGATTCTGGCGGCGGGGTTTGACGGTTACGTGGCGAAACCGCTCAACGTGATGAGGCTGATCGATGATCTGGGGAAGATGATTGCGGATAAGTGGGAACAGAATGGTCGATGACCTCTCGTTCGTGCAGCAGATTCGGGAGCGTTATCCCGAAGGTTTGACCGGAGTTTTCGCTTTTGGCGGCACCAGAATGTCTTACATTCTGACCCGGAACAGCCAGCAGGCCGATCCCGGACGCATCCATGAGATGAATCAATATGCCGACTACGGCTTTGATTACCTGCGCACGCTCATCACGGACTTCCTCGAACTGGGCGGGCAAAACGTCGTCGTTCCGGCGCTGTCTTATCAGGTGTTCAGCAGCGAGCGCGGTCAGGATTACGCGGAACAGGCCGCGAAGATCACCTTCGACTTAATGGAGGGGGAGTGGGTCGATTTTTATCGCAAGATGGAAATTGACCCTTACTTGACCGGAATCGACACCCTGCTGGAATTTCCGCAGCAGAAAGCTGGCTACGATCTGGCGCTTCGCTGTCAGGAGTTTAACCAGACCTGGGCGTATCAGACGGGGCGCCGTAAGCTGATCTGGGAAATCGCGCCGATTCCGCTCTTTTCCTTTTACCGCGCCCACGCCGTCATGGGCGAACCAGCGCGGACGGACTTGGAAGCGCGTCTCAGGCAAGCGCCGAATTTACAGGCTATGCACGATTTGCTCTATGCCTATTATGCGCGTGCTGTGTACGGCACCGATCTGCCGATTCCACATTTTTACCTCGGTAACAACCGCAATGGCGACCTGAAATTGCGCGCGCTGCTCCCGATTGCCATGCTCTGTGGCGGGCCATTTCGCCTGTATTTCACGCCCTATCCGTCCCTGCTGATGAAACGGGAAACCATGCAGGCGATTTTGGAAGATTTGGCGTTCGGCAAACGGCTGCGCTCCACCAAGCTCGATTACAGCGGGCAAGTCACGGCGGAAGAACTGCAAATCGAGCGAGTACGCATTGAAGAACTCGTCAATGATCCCGAATCGACGCTGGGGCTGGTGCGTTCGTCGAACTTCACAGGCAAGGAATAAGTGCTGGCGTACCCCCGCTAGCACGACTTTTGCACAATCCTTTGCACCATCGACGAAAAATTGAGAATATCAATCGGCTTATAAAGCACGAAGTCAACTTCAAGTTCCACTTCGTCGGTTGCCATGTGCGGGTTGGCGGTCATGACGACGATCAGCATGTGCTCGTGCTGAGTCTGATGACGCAGTTCCCGGATCACATCGACGCCGTTGAGTTCCGGCATGGCTAAATCGAGCACCATCAGGTTGAAGGTGCGTTCATTCAGAATTTTGAGCGCTTCTGCGCCGCTCTGCGCTTCGGTGATGTCAAATCCGGCATGTTCCAGCGCCAGGCGACAGAGATCGCGGTTGTAGTAGTTATCATCGACTACGAGGACTGAACATTCCGACACGTTTGTCATTTATCCCTACCCGTGTGCATAACACGCTCCTTCTAATGTAGGAGAAATATACCCGGATATACCCATAATGTTTTCAAACTGAGGGAAGCTTTGCACTTGTATAAAGATGACGATGACAAAATAGCGTGTCAGTGAGGTTGTCGGCAGTTCGAACGTTCGTGATAGTCGCTGATCGCGGATTGTGAATGTGGGTTAAAGTAGCCGTTATAAATAGGACGGTTTGGAATAGAGATGGCGTTGAGTCCAATCATTAAGATCGCTTGGCTAAGGATTGTAATATCATGAGGAGTGAGTGAACCCCTGCGTCTTGAGCCGAGCATCGAGCAGTGCTCGCAAATTCCTAATGGCTGACACCTGGCATGAATGAACTTTCGCTTCCTGAGCAGCAGAACATCCTTTATCAACACCTTCTGAACAGCATTGATCAGGGGCTGCTTGCCATCGATTCAAGCGGTCGGATTACCTTCTGCAATCGTGCTGCCGCAGCGCTCATCAGTTGGTCGGAAACGGAAGTTGTCGGTCAGCCGATCCAGGCGCTTCTGCCTGTGGATGTTCGCTGGCGCGAGACGCTGAATGTGCTGGCAGATGATCAGCCGAGCGTCCGCTTGTGGACGCTGGAAGGCAAAGATGGAGCTGCTGCGACGTTTCAGGCGACGGTGACATTGATGCCGGGTGACAGCGGAAATCCTGGCGGAGCAGTCATCCGGCTCACTCCCGCGCCGTCCGCTTCGACGGAGAGCGAACTCGCGTCTGCCACCCAAGCCAACAGCGATTTGATCGAAGCGAACGGAAAGCTGCTGCGTCGCGCTCTGGAGACGATTCCCGTTGGCGTTTGGGTCGTCGATCAGCAGGGAGCTTTCGTTCTGCGCAACACGGCGGATAAGCGCATGTGGGATGACGCCGCTGGAGCGCATCTGAACGCACACGACCCGCGCAATGCCTGGCTCGCCAACAGCGATCAACCGCTCGCGCCGGAGGATTTTGCCCTTCAGCGGGCGCTGCATTCCGGCAAAGTCACACTCAACGAAGTGATCGAAGTTGAAGGCCGGAGCGGAACGCGCAAAACGCTGCTCAATTCGGCGGCACCGATCATCGACGAAAAAGGCCGTCTCATTGGCGGCATTGAGGTCAATCAGGACATCACCGAGCAGCGCCGTCTGGAGATGGCCGAGCGCAAAAATCGCACCTTTGCCAACGCCCTCAGCAATATCACAGCGGTGCTGACCAGCAGCCTCGACCTGAAAACCGTCATGGAGCGGATTCTGGAGAACGTTGGGCGTGTCGTGCTGCACGAAGCCGCCAACATTATGTTGATCGAAGATGACAAGGTGCGCGTTGCTTTCTGGCACAACTACGGCCCTAAGTGCGATGAGCTTTTCCGCACGTCGCTCTATCCGCTCGACCTGCCGATGCTGAAACAGATGCTTGCGACCGGATTGCCGACGTTGGTCAGCGATACGCACGCTACGCCGGACTGGGTAACTTTCCCGGAAACCGATTGGGTGCGTTCCTCGGTCGGCGTTCCGATTCGCTCGCGCGATGTCATTCTGGGCTTTCTTACGCTCGACAGCGGCGAGCCGAATTTCTTCCAGCCGCCCGACGCCGAGCGTCTGCGCGCTTTTGCCTATCAATCGGCCATTGCTATCGAGAACGCGCGCCTGTTCTCGACCGTGCGCGAATATGCCAGCGAACTGGAAGCGCGCGTAACTCAGCGCACCGCCGAACTGCGCCGCGCCAAAGATCACGTCGAAGCGATCCTCGAACACAGCAGCGATGCGATTGTGCTGGTGAACGCGCTGGGGGTCATCAGCGAAGTGAATCCATCGTTCCGGCACCTGTTTGGTCTGAACGCAACCAGCGACGATTATCCCGCTCTGAACGCGCTGGTTGACGCGGAGGCATGGCAGCGGCTGAACGAGGCATTCAAGCGTGTGCGTGCCAGCGGACAAGCGGAGCGACTTGAAATTGTCTTTCAGCGGCTCAATGGCGACTCGTTTGACGTAGATATGGCAATCGCGCCGCTGTTCGACCCCGCCAGCGAGAGCTATCTCTACGTCTGCGATCTGCACGACATCACCCAGCAGAAAATCGCCGAGCGTGAGCTGCGCTCGGCGCTCGAAACCGAGAAGGCGCTGGGTGAACTGAAGGCGCGCTTCGTGGCGATGGTCTCGCACGAGTTTCGCACGCCGCTCGCCTCGATCCAGACCTCGACCGATTTGCTCTACGGTTATTTTGATCGCTTGACGCCGGATCGCCGCAACGAAATCATCGGGCGGATTCAGTCGCAAATTCATCGCCTCACGCGGCTGCTGGAAGATGTGCTCACGATCTCGAAAGCCGATACCTTTGGCCTCGTCCTCGACCTCAGCACCGTCAACTTAAAGACCCTCTGCTCTGACGTGATCACGGAAGTCCGCTACTCCCTTGCTCCGACCCGCGAGATTGTCCTTCAGGAGGGGGCGGGATCGTGGCAGGTCGAGCTTGATTCGCGCCTGTTCCAGCAGCTTCTAATCAATCTGCTCTCGAACGCGCTCAAGTATTCGTCGGAAGATGCGCGGGTCGAGCTGGCGCTCACAGCGGAGGCGGAATCGGTCTCCATTCGCGTGCGGGATTACGGCATCGGCATCCCGCCGGACGACCTGCCCGGCCTGTTCGAGGCTTTTTATCGCGGCGGCAACGTCGGCGGTCGGCAGGGAACCGGGCTGGGGCTGGCGGTCGTCAAGCGGGCGGTCGAGGCGCATCACGGCGCAGTCAAGATCGACAGCGCGCTCGGCGTGGGCACGACCATCACCATCACCCTGCCGCGCAAGCAGTCGGGCAAAAAATAGCCTATCGTCGTCGAGCCGCGCCGCGCCCCGACGACGATCATGTCAATTCGTGGGAAATGGATTCCGCTCAAAACCTTCTTGATGCCAGTAGGGATAGATTTTGTCACGCCTGGTAACCGCATCGAGCCGCGCGACCTGTTCAGTC
>DASZXN010000641.1:0-8210 GCA_035545875.1 Phototrophicaceae bacterium | reverse complement strand
TATTATCAGGGGCACTATTACGGCCTGCCGCTCGATACCAACACGCGCGTGCTGCTCTACAGCCCCGATAACCTGAAGGCTGCTGGCATCGACGCGCCGCCCGCCACAATTGACGACGTGAAGGCCGACTGCACGAAGGTCGCGGCGCTGAACAACGGCTCGTACCTGTTCAGCGATGGCGGCACGTCCGGCTGGAATGTCCTGCCCTGGATTTGGAGCATGGGCGGCGACATCACCGACGCGAACTACACCAAAGCGAGCGGCTACCTGAACGGCGCGAAAACCGTCGCCGCTTACGAATTCCTCAAGCAGATGGTCGATTCGGGCTGCTTCAGCGGCGCGTACACCGATACCAGCTTCGACACGGGCGCGGGCTTCTTCGGCGGCACGATCCTGACCGAACTCGATGGCCCCTGGGCGTTCCCCGGTGCGCAGGCGCAGTATCCTGACTTCAAGCTGACCCCCGCGCTGATGCCTGCGGGCGACGGCGGCTCGATCTCGGTGGTCGGCGGCGAGAATATCGTCATGTTCAACACCACCCCGAATCAGGCGGCGGCGCTCAAGTTCCTTGAATTCACGCAGTCGCAGGATTATCAACTGAAGATGTCCACCATCGGCCAACTGACCGTTCAGCCCGCGCTGGTGGCAACCGACTACTTCAAGAATCACCCGTACTATCCGACCTATCTCGAACAGTTGAAGACGGCCAAGCCGCGCACCCCGGTTCCCCAGTGGAACGCGATGGAGCAAATCCTGACCGACGCCGGGCAGTCGATTCTGCGCGGTGAGTCGTCGGCGCAGGACGCGCTCGACTCGGCAGCGCAGCAGATCGATCAACTGCTGGCGACGCAGGCCACGCAGGAACCGATCCCGACGGGCGCTCCGGTCACGCCGGAAGCCGCAGCGACGGCTTCAAGCTAAACAGCGAGCGAGTTTTGTTGTAGGGGCGAGGCATGTCTCGCCCCTACGAGAACTATTGCGCCCTTTCCCAAAAATTGTGATGCGGAAAACAATTAAAGTGCTTCTTAAAGAGAAACTTGTGTTAGAACCTGAATTATCTGAAACCAAGAGCAGCGAGAACGATTTATGAACGCCAATTCATCGGTGGGCGCGAACACAGGCACGCTTGGCATACGCAGCGGTTCGCGCAGCAGAGGCAAGCTCTACTATCGCTGGTACGTGCCTTATCTGTTCTTGCTGCCGGGACTGATTCTGTATCTGGTCTGGACGGTCTATCCGCTGGCCTACCAGTTGTACATCAGCTTCTTCAACTGGAAGATCATGCCGGGGCAGGTGAGCCAGTTCATCGGGTTGGCGAATTATCAGCGCGCCTTCGACGATCCGATTTTCTGGCTGGCGCTCAAGAACACGGTCGTATACGCCGTTGTCACCGTAGCCGGGCAGATGGTGATCGGGTTGGCGATTGCCGTGATGGTGCATCGCGTCACGGTCGCCAAGCGCTTTTTCCGCACGATTTATTATCTGCCCGTCGTGACCTCGTGGATTGTGGTGAGTTTCCTGTTTCAATACCTCTTTAGCCCGATGGCTTCGGGGTTAGTCAACTTCATCCTGCTCGACGTGCTGCACGTCGTCTCGAAGCCGGTCTCGTGGCTGGCGAACGCCGATACCGCCTGGGTCGTGATTGATGCGCTTGGCATCTGGAAAGGCGTCGGCTGGGCAATGGTGATCTTTCTGGCGGCGCTGCAAGGCATCCCAACCGAACTCTACGAAGCTGCCGCAATTGACGGCGCGGGCGAGTGGCGGCAGCTACGCGATGTGACCCTGCCGCTGATCCGCCGCACGACGATCTTCGTGATGATCGCGCTCCTGAGCGGGGGGTTCCAGGTGTTCATCTCCGTATTGTTGATCACCAATGGTCAACCGCTCCACCGTACCGAGGTCGAACTGACCTACATGTTCACACAGGCGTTCGGCAACCTCGACTTCGGCTACGGCGCGGCCTTGAGCTACATCCTGGCGACGATCATCGTTTTCGTGAGTTTTTTGCAGATGCGCATTTTCAACCGACCTGACAAGAACGTGGAGTATTAGGCCATGATTTCGGCATCGAGAAGCCAGCGGCGCTGGTTCAACCTCTTGATTATCGTGGTGCTCAGTTTCGGCGCGATTCTGGCGGTTGGGCCACTGCTCTACATGGTCAGCACGTCGTTCAAAGCCAACGCTTACGTGCAGTCCTTCCCACCGCAGCTTTTACCGACTAATCCGACGATCAACAATTTCGTCACGGCCTTCACCAGCCGTAACTTCGCGCAGGCGTTTTTGAACAGCGTCTTTGTCGCCGGGTCAACGACGATCATCGTCGTGATTCTGACGACGATGATGGCCTATGCCTTCGCCCGCTTCGACTTTGTGGGCAAGAACATCATCTTCTACTCGATGCTCGGCATGATGCTCATTCCCGCCGTCGTACTGCTGATCCCGCAGTTCATTCTGGCGAAAAATCTGGGGCTGATCAACAGCCTGCCCGGTCTGATTCTGGTCTACTCGGCGGGGCCGCTGGCCTTCAACACGTTCCTGCTGCGCGGTTTCTTCGAGAACCTGCCGCGCGAACTCGAAGAGTCCGCCGTAATCGATGGAGCGAACTCGTTCACAATCTTCTGGCGCATCATGATCCCGCTTTCCACGCCTGCTGTGAGTACGGTTGCGGTCTTTTCCTTCCTCGGCTCGTGGGATGAATATCTGCTGGCGCTCAACTTCCTGACGGACGAATCCAAGCGTACACTGCCGATTGCGATTGCCAATTTTCGTGGCGTTCACGCGACCGACTGGGGGTTGGTCTTCGCCGCCTCGCTGACGGCGGTCATCCCGACGATCCTGTTGTTCATTTTCTTCCAGCGCTATTTCATTCAAGGGCTGACCAGCGGCGCAGTCAGAGGATGATCGCCTCCCGTGTAGGGGCGCACGGTTATGCGCCCAAAGATATTTTCCGTAGGGGCGAGGCACGCCTCGCCCTTACAAGACACATAGAGCTTCTTGATGAGAATTTTTATCGGATTTCTGGCGGCGTTTCTCTTATTGCAAGGGGGATTTGTGCTCGCAATTGATACGACAGTTCAGGTTGCGCCGGATAAGGCGTTCTATCACCCCGGCGAGGCGGTGGTTCTGACCGTGAGCGCCGCACAGGGCGTCCAGGTTGAGGCGACCGTGCGCTATCTCGATCAGATCGTGACGACGTTGAGTGCGCCGATCCAGAACGGCGCGGCGGCGCTGACGTGGACTCCGCCAGCGCCGAGTCAGCGCGGCTACGGCGTTGATGTCGCGGTGTTGGATGCGGACGGTAAGATCATCGCCACGACCGCGACGGCCTTCGACGTACTCGATCACTGGATTCAAGCGCCGCGTTACGGCTTTCTGAGCAACTTCCTGCCCGGTCGCAGCGACGCCGAAGTGACCGCCGCTTACGACGCCAAATATCACGTTAATGGACTGCAATTCTACGACTGGCAGTATCGACATGAACAACTGCTGCCCCCGCAGAACGCGATCCTTGACCCGACGACCGAGAGTTACAACGATGTGCTCGACAAACTGCACTCGCTGACAACCGTCAAGCAGTTGATCGACGCGGCGCACGCGCACAATATCGCGGCGATGCCTTACACGGCGATCTACGGCGCGTCGTATGCCTTCTACAATGAGCATCCCGATTGGGCGCTGTTCGATTTGAGCGGCAAGCCCTTCGACTTCGCCAACTTTCTCAAGATTATGGATCCGACGCCGGGATCGCCCTGGGAACAGCATCTGATGGCGCAGTTCGCGGACGTGCTGAAAAACACCGCCTTCGATGGTATCCACGTCGATCAATATGGCGCGCCGATGCGCGGTCTGAACGCAGCAGGTCAACCCGTCGATCTGGAACAGGTTTTTCCGGGCTTCATCGACCAGACCGCCGAAGTCGTGCATCAGTATCGTGGCGACGATGGCGTGACGATCTTCAACCTCGTGCGCAACTGGCCGGTGCGGACGGTCGCGCCTTCCGATGAAAACGTCGTCTACATCGAAGTCTGGGATCCCTATCGCCAGTTCATGGATTTGGCGCAGATCGTCAGCAACGCGCAGGCGCTGGGCGGCGGCAAGCCCGTAATCATCGCGGCCTACGTCTCGCCCGATTGGTCGGCCAACGTGCAGATCATGAACGCGCTGATCTTCGCCAGCGGTGCATATCACCTCGAACTGGGTGAGCCGCGCGCGATGCTGGCGCACGCTTATTTCCCCTGGTTCGGCGTGATGAATGATACGATGCTCGAAATCGAGCGGCGTTATTACGATTTCCTCGTGCGCTATGAGAACGTGCTGGCGCTCGGCACGAGTGACGCGACCCAAAATCGCGCCAAAGCGCTCACGATTAGCGGCGTGAAAACGAGCGGCTATCAGTCGTCGAACCGCGTGGCGGTGATTGTCCGTCAGGGGCAATCCTCGGAGACGTTTAGTCTGGTGAATCTCATGGGGCTGGATGGCGGCTACTGGGACGAGGCGCTCGCGCATGGGCCGACGCCGCTGCGCGATCTGGCGGTCACGCTTCAGGTGAGCAAACCCGTCGATAAAGTGTGGCTGGCCTCGCCTGACGGCAGCGATCCAACAGCGCAGGCGGTCAATTTCCAAAGCGATGGCAGCGCCATCGCCTTCACCGTGCCGCAGCTTGATTACTGGACAATGCTGGTTGTGGAGTATAAGTCGTGAGCGTAAATACGAAGATTGATCTGCGGGCACACAGCCTTGAAGTCATTCTCGGCAATCAGCAGGAGAGCGGCGCGTTTCTCGCTTGCCCGAACATGGGCGATTACCGTTTCTCGTGGTTCCGCGATGGTGCGTATATCGCCTATGCGCTGACGGTCGATGGCAGCGCCGCCAGCGAGGTCTACAAGAGCAGCATCTCGGCGCAGTGGGAAAACGTCTTTCGCTTCCAGAACTGGTGCGCGCAGCGCATCAACGAGCGCAGCGAGCGGGTCGAGCGGGCGATTGCGGCAGTTCAGGCGGGCAATAAACCCGATATGCGCGACGTGCTCAATGCCCGTTACCGCGCCGATGGCGTCGAAGGGCCGGACGACTGGCCGGAGTTTCAACTCGACGGCTTAGGGACGTGGCTCTGGTCGCTGCAAGTCTACGTCGAGCGCTTTGGCTTTCAACCCGTGCCGACAGCGTGGGCACAGGCCGCAGAACTGACGGCGCGCTATCTGGCGGCGCTCTGGCGCGTGCCCTGCTACGACTGCTGGGAAGAACTTGGCAATGACGTGCATATCAGCACGCTGGCGACAATCTATGCCGGATTGCAGGCGGCAGAAAAGCTGATCTCTGGCACGAATTACAAGGCAACCTGCGCCGAGATACGCGCCTTTGTCCTCGAAAAAGGCTTAACGCCGACGGGCGAACTGGCGAAATCCGTTGGGATCGATATGGTCGATGCCAATCTGCTGATGGTCTGCACGCCGCATCGGTTACTCGCGCCCGACGACCCGATCATGGTCAAGACGGTCGAGCGGATCGAGCGCGAACTGCACGCCAAGACGGGCGGCCTGCATCGGCATCTCAAGGATGTCTATTACGGTGGTGGCGCGTGGGTGCTGCTCGAACTGCATCTGGCCTGGTACTATGCCGAAAAGGGTGATCTCGCACGAGCGAAGGTCTTACTCGACTGGTGCGAAACGCAGGCCAATGCGCAGGGCGACCTGCCGGAGCAGGTGATCACCACGATGCTCGCGCCCGATCACTACGATCCCTGGGTAGCGCAGCGCGGCGTGATTGCCAGTCCGCTGCTGTGGTCGCACGCCGAATATTTGATCGTGAAGTGGAAATTGGCCGGGTTGGAATAACAGGTCGCTGCAAGCCCGAAAGCGTAGCTTACTCTTCTCGTCTTCGCTGCGCAGCGAAGAGAGCAGGCAATAAACGGCAGCCGGGGTTGCGAACTTCACTTCACTGGGAAATGCAAATCGGATAATGGACGGCTGAGGGGCGCACGAGTGAGTGCGTCCCTCTTTTGAGGTCACGATCAGGGAACGAAGTTGGTTTCGCGCGGGCGCGTGAAGCTGATCTGGCTGACCTTGCCATTCTTGAGCGTGAGCTTCAAATCGATACTCTCGCGTTGGCCGTTGAGACGCACCAGTGCGTAAGTGCTGCCGTCGCTTTCCACAATGTGACCGAGCCTGAGTTTGCCGTACTGCACGCGCAGCGCGTCGGCCTGCGCCTTGAGCGCCGCGCGTTTGATCGTGCGAGCGAACAGGCGGCGTGCCTGATCCTCGTCCCATTGGTCGAGCAGCGCGACCACCTGCCCGGCGGTTTGCTTGAGTGCGTCATTCAGCGCCTTGATCGGCTTGAATTCCAACACTTGTACCTTCGGTGGAACCAGCGCCGCCATCGTGATCCAGACCTCGATCTGTCCCCGGCGGCAGCGCATCTGCCAGCGACCGCGCAGTGCGTTTTCCGCTTCAATCGGCGTGACCGACAGGCATTGTCCAAAGCTGGCGCGCAGTCTGGCGAATTCCTCGCGGCGCTTGTCGAGCGGCATGTCAATGAAGAACGAATCGGTCGTCATTTGCTCGATGGCGCTGTCGTCCCATTGTTCATAAAGCTTGGTGATCTCCGCCTGCGCGTCGAGCAGGGCTTTGGCGGGCGGCAGCACGCGCGGCTTGATCAGCTTTTTCTGGTTGAACATCGTCAGCGCTTCAAAAATGCGCGCCCGCGCCGACATGTAGGTTAGGTTGCAAAAGACGGCGATCCCGATGCCGCATTCGGGCAGCAGGCAGTAAAAGGTGCCGTAACCGGGCAGTCCGCCGCCGTGATTGACGTAATAGCCCATCTGCGAGTCGATCCCGGCGACCAATCCATAGCCGTAGCCGTCGCCGATCACCTGTACGGGTTGATCAGGGGTCGCGCGCGCTGAGGTAACGAAGCGCTGTCGCCAGGGTTGCTGCATCTCGCGCAGCGAACTGCGGCGCAGCGGCGCTTTCGGGTCTTCGGCGTCGTCGCGCGGCGGGAAACCGGAGAGCAGCAGAATCATGTAGCGTGAGAAGTCGTTGATGGTCGTGAACAGGCCGCCCATTGAGCCGAATTCGCCATCGGGCAGCGGTGGCTCGATCACCCATTGATGGTTCTCGCGGCGATAGCCCATCGCCAGACGCTCCGGCGCAACGTCGTTGATGTCATAGGTGCTGGAGGTCATGCCGAGCGGTTGCAGGATGTTGCGTTTGACGTACTCCTGATAGGGCATCCCGGAGACGTTGGTGACGATGCGCCCGACAATGCCATAGCCGAGATTAGAGTACTCGTAACGGATGCCCGGTGGGTTCGAGAACGACAGCCCGCCTTTCATCAGCGCGGAAAATTCGGCGGGCGTTTCCGAGAGGTGACGATCTGCCCAGGGATCATCCTGCGGCAGCCCGGAACTCATCGTCAGTAACTCGCGCACCGTAATCGGCGCGGAGTCGCGGGTCGGGTAGGGGAGCGTTGCCAGTTCGGGCACGTAATCCGCGACCGGGTTGTCGAAGCGCACCTTGCCCGCATCACGCAACCTGACCAGCGCCATCGCCGCGAAGCTTTTGCTCATTGAGGCGATACGGAACACACTGTCAGGCGTGACTGCGATGTTGTTGGTGATGTTCTGAACGCCCATGCCGCCGCTGGCGACCAACTCGCCATCAAGGACGATGCCGTAAGCGAGGCCAGGCACGAAGTTCTCGTTCATATGTTTTTCGAACAGCGCGATGGCTTGCGGAAACGCCGCTTTGAGCGCGGCACGATCCGCATCGCTTTGCGGCACAGGGAAGGGAGTGGGTTTGAGAGTCATAGTCTTCTATCCCAATGAAGTAATCGCTCGTAAAAGATAACGCAGCTTGGTTCTTTTAGCTATCGAGCAAAGGCACGATAATGGACGTACTAGCGACCTTCTGAAGGAAAAGAGCAATGGTCGAGAATAAATTTACAAGTTTCAAACCTGATGCAGTTGCTTTGAAGCCAAGTCTCTTTCGCGAACGCTTTGAACTGAACCGCCGCTACGTGGCGAGCCTGACGGCGGAAAATCTGCTTCACAGTCACTACATGGAAGCCGGTTTGTGGCAGCCAACGGCCAAGCCGCACGATTTTGAGCATATTCACATGGGCTGGGAAGCGCCGACGAGCCAGGTGCGCGGCATGTTCGTCGGTCACTGGCTGTCAGCGGCGGCGCGCATCTGGGCAACGACAGGCGACCCCGAACT
>DASZXN010000640.1:0-17403 GCA_035545875.1 Phototrophicaceae bacterium | reverse complement strand
AGCAGCGCCGGGAACGGCAGAATCCCATCGGGGATCGAGCGTGACCAGCGCGCGCGCAGCTTGAGGGTCAGGTCTTCGACGCGGCGCGCGCCGTACATCGAGAGGAAATCGACACGCTGGGGAATGCGCTCGGCGCTGCTGAGGCTGCTGGCCGTGATCGAAGCGAGCGCCCGCGCGATCTGCTCGCTCTCGTTGAGCGAGAGACCATCGCAGCCGCGCCCATCGATGCGCGCAGTCGTACCGCCGCTGAGATGCGTGCGCACGTACTGGAACGTGCCGCCCTCGCCTACCTGAACCACTGCCGCGCAGTCACCGGGGAGCGCTTCGAACGTTGGCGCGATGCACAGCACCGACACGCCCAGCGCCGCGCCTTCGCGCAGCAGCGTCGGGTAAACGGCCTCCAGCTTGACGAACTGGCCCTCATCGACGATCAGCAGTAGATGGGGCGTCGGAATCGGTTGAACCGTCGTGCCGTCGCCCAGCGCTGCCTTACGCTCATCGACCAACTGAGCGATCCCACCCATCAGATTGCGAATCTGCGCCGCGTCAAAGGCGATCAGTTCGCCGCCGGAGCTTTGCGCCAGCCCGGAATGAGGCAGCCACGTCAGCCAGCGCCATTCGTCAGCCTGCGAGCCGGACGCCGCCAGATAGATGCGCAAATCGTCCGGTGAATGCAGCACCGCCAGATGACAGAGCGCCGCGCGCACCGCACGCATGACCTCGGAGCGTCTGCCACAAAAGCCAATCGCGCTGCCCGTAAGCTGCGTCAGCGGGACGGTGACGGGCGCGTCGTCGAGGAAGCGATAGCTGTTCGCCAGATTGAGCGCCAACTGGACTTCGCTGCGTGTGTCGTCGGGCGGCGGCGGCACGATCTCGACCTGCGAGGGCACACGACCATTGCCAACCCGAAACGAGGCGAAATCAGCATCACCGGGGCGGCGCTGCCAGAGACGCATATCCCGCGAAAGCGCGATGTGCAGATAGTCCGCCGGGAGCGGATAATTCGCGTCGAGAATGCCGATTTGCGCGTCCTGCGCTGCCTGCAAGCGGGTGCGAATCTGGTCGAGCAGGCGCAAATAGTTGAGCTGAATCTCCTGCTTCTGCCGCTGCTGATCGCGTCTGCGCCAGCGCATGGCAAAGATGCCGAGGCCAAACGCCAGCAGCGCGATCCCGACCATCGGCAGCGCCAGCGACGCATCGTCGGCACGCAGCACGTAAAACAGAGCCATCCCCGACATGCTCAGAACGGGGATCAGGCTCATGAGCATATTCTGATCCTGCGCAGCGGGCAGCGGATTGGGCGCGGGAATCTCGATCTGCTCGCCTTCCAGCGAAGGCAGGCGAACGCGCGGCGGGCGGTTAAAGTTGCTAGCGTTGTACTGAGTTTCCCGTGACATCCTGATTTTCGATGCTAAATAGCTTCATCGGCGGCCTGCATACGGCGCGCCTGCGCTTCCAGTTCGTCAGCCAAGTTGTCGAGCGTGGAAGCCCAGCGCTCCATATCCGGCTTGGACTGCGACCACATACTGAAAAAACGGCTGGCGCGGCTGCCAATCCATTCAATGCTCTCGACCGTCTGCGTCAGACTGTCGATTTCATGCCGCACCGCGTCCGCCTGCTCGCGGATGCGCGCGGCGCGTTGAAACAGTTCGGTATAGGGGACTTTGATCGTGTCTGCCAATGCAGATTCCCTTGACTAGACTCAACTGGCGTTATTCGGCGGCGTGCGCAGCAGCCTCAATCGCGTCGGCTGCCGAAACGAGCTTGTCACGAAAGCGCAGCAGCACGTTGGAGGCTTCGCGGAGTTGGGGCGTCAGGTGGTTATAGTCCCGAAAGAAGGCGTCAGCGGCATCGCTGGCAAAACGATCTGCGGTCAACTGCTGGATTTCGTTTTCCGCCGCATCAACACTCTTGCTCACTCGCTGGGCGCTCTGCTCAATCGCAGCGGCGGCATCCCGCATCTGCGCGATACGCGCGAGTACCTTGCCCGAGTCATCCATGCCTGATTTTTCCCACTACTTTATTCCAAAAACGTGCGCCTGCTGAAATTATACCGTAAAATGGAGTCACAGATCGAAAAAGTGTTGTCAGGAGGTCTTTATGGGTATGCCCGCCGCGAAAATGGGCGATAAAGTTGTTGCGACCGATATCCACATCATTATGGTTCCAACGCCGGGCGGCCCCGTAGCGACGCCGATTCCGCATCCCTTCAGCGGGACGCTCTCGACTGGCCTGAGCACCAACGTGATGATTGAGAACAAGCCCGCCGCCATCCTCGGCTGCGGTGGTATGAACACGCCGCCTCACATTCCGCTCGGTGGAGGGCCGTTCCAGACCCCGCCGACCAACGAGTGTACGGTGATTATGGGCAGCCAGACGGTGCTTATCAATAATAAGCCTGCCGTCCGCAACGGCGATACCGCCAATACCTGCAACGATCCTTCCCCGCTGCCCGTCGGCAAGGTCGTCGCCGTCAGCACCGTCTTGATCGGCTAACTGATCACGGTGTGCTGAACCGCGTTATACGCCCGCGTCGCGATTTCGATCTCGAAGCGGGCGAAATAATTCTCGAAGCCTGCCCCGCTCCCGACGCTGAAGGTAATCACGTCGCCGGTCAAGACCTGCGCCGCTTCGCCCGCGCTCAACTTGCGATTGTTCAGGTAGATCGCCATGCTCGACGAGACTGCCGTGACGATCCACCACGTATTATCCGAAGCGCGGCACGAAACCCAGGCCAGATACTGCGGAGCGCCGTTGGGCGCGGGCGGGTCAAGCTGCTGCTGGAGCATGAAATCGTACAGATCGACGTGCAGGCTCGGCTCGAACGTCTCCATACGACCGCGATAGCCGATCACCTTGTCTTCACCCGCGTTCAGCACGTAGACGCTCTCCGGGTGGCGCGCCTCACGCAGAATCAGCGCGTTTTGCGCGTAATTGGTTGGTGTCCCAAAGTACAGGAACTGATCATCAGCGAGGCGCAGCGTCCCCAACGGCGTTCGCGGCGAGATGAGACGCAAAATGTACAGGCGATACCCCTCCGTCAGCGGCGTATGCTCACGTTCGGCCAAGCGCTCGGCAATCGTTTCCGCCGTGATGGTCGCATTGACGCTCAGATGGCGGTTTTCCTTCTCCGCACCCACGACCGCCACGAGACCATAACCGCCGCGTTCCAGCCCAACAATTTCGCGCCCCGGCGACGGCACATCCTCGACCAATAACCGCACTTCGCCGAGCGAGCGCGCCACTGGCGAGCGCGGTTCGTCGGTCGCACGGTAAAAATTCAGCCAGGTATTGCTGTCCACCGGAACGGGTTCGCTGCCTAGCTCATAATCGTCCATCAGCACACGGGTCGCGCCCGTCTTGACGACGTACCAGCGCTGCGCCGCCGCGTCGAAGTCGAAGCGTAGGCAGGATCGGGAAATGTAGTCGATGAACTGGGGCGAGATGAAAAAGCGCGCGTCAATGTCCGGCACGATGCCGTGCGCGATGTCGGGCTTGCCCAGCAGCAACCGCCGCTTCCCGCGCGACTCGACGTGATAATCACCGCCGACGAATGACAGCGCTTTTTTCGTTGGGCCGAGCGCGTCGGGGAGGTCGCTCTGGCGCAGCGCCCGATCCAGAATCAGCAGCCGATCCCCGGACTGAAGGTCGATTTCATCGACGCGATGGCGCGGCAGCACCGGCTGCGCCAACTCCAGCGAGAGATGTTCACCATCCTGCGCGTAATACTGCGCCAGATAGCGCGCCAACCGTTCAACCGTGACGCTTTCGCCCAGTTGCAGCGCATAAGCATCGCCGGAGAGTAACGTCACCGCTGAGATGTGGATCACAGGTCGAAGTCCGCTGATCGGTCGTCAATCGCCCTCACCGTCTGAGTTCAGGGGCGACAGTTGTTTTTGCCGCCCGACGCTAAAGCATCGGGCTATGAAACCCAAGCCCCCTGAAGAGGCTGAACAGCGGGCGGGTTTGAAACCCGCCCCTACAGGCATCAAGTTAAGCCCTCACTCCAAAACCGGATGGCTCCCCCTTGACATTCAAGACGGTATCTCAATCCTTCTCCCTCAGGGCGAGGGACTTAAAACCCTGAGGCTGAGTTTTTCCCTTCTCCCGCCGCTTCGCTTATGGAGAAGGGGTCGGGGATGAGGGCTAAAGTGCGTCAGTGCCGCTAGAGATTGGTTTTGGTCAGCTCCGAAATATCCTGCTGCGCGTTGGAATGGTAGTAAAGATGCACGCTGCCGATTTCAAGCTCGGTGACTGGCTCCAGCTTGCGCAGCTTGTAGCCCCGAAAGCGCTTCCCGTTGAAGCGCGTGCTCGAACGCGGGTTGCGGTTGGTGTAATACCAGCCGCCGCGCCGCCACATGATCACCCCGTGACTGCGCGAGATCGCCGGTTCATCGCCCACGTTGATGTCATTCTGCGAGCCGCGCCCGATGTACACCGTATTCTTCGTCAGCGGGTACGTCCTGACCGTTCCCGCGCGCCGCACCGTGATCGCCATCAGGCGGTCGCTCATATCGATGTCGTCCGGCACCATAATCATGCGGTAAATGCGCGAGCGCCGCACCTGACGGAGCAGCAGCACGTTCAGGATGAACATGAAGATCACCGCCAGCAGCGGCAGCAGAATTGGATTATTGTTCCAGGCGGCGATTTGCCCGGTCACGTTTTGAATCCCGGCTACGACAGGCGCACCAGCCGCCGCGCTGCCTGCGCCGTTCGCCCCGCCCGTGCCGCCGCCAGAGCCATTCGTGCCGCTGGCGGCAAGCGACGCGCTGTCCTCGACGTTGGCGGGCGCGGTCGCTACGCTGAAGGCAAGCTGATTGCTGCGCGCCAGCAGCGGCACGTCGGATGACGACCCCAGGACGAAGGCGCTGATGACGAAATCCCGCCCCTGCTCGTTCGGGAAAACTGCCTTGAGCGCGTCGTGAAGGTTGTCGATGGTGAGCGTGGCGGTTCCATCGGGTTGCAGCGGCGCTGTGCCTGTCCCTAACGGGAACGTGGTGTTCGGATCAGCGGCGGTGCCGACGCGGAACTGAATATCTGGCAGTTTCGTGCCGACGCCCGCGTTGGCCTGAAACTGGACTCTGCCGTGCAGGTTATTGGTGCTGCCGCCGACTGTATTCAACTGGAGCGACTGCTGCACGTAGGTATTGATCGTCGGCGTGGTCGCCAGCACCTGATCTTCCTGATCGCGGAGTTCGGCGCGCAGCGTATAGACGCCCGGCGCTAAATCAGGCGCGTTAATGGTATAGGATTTGCTGCTCGTGTCCTGAACCACCACGTCGTTCAGCCAAAAGGCAACGTGGGTATTGGTCAAGTCCATATCGGAGTGGACGTTCACGCTGATATTCACCGGGCTGGTGAAGGTCGTGTTATCCTGCACGTTGGCAAATTCAATCGAGTGATGGAGCGAGCGCACCGGGCAGTTAATCTGCGCCGTCATGGTGCGATCATTGGCTGGGCTGACCGTCACCTGAAAAGTCACGCCGGAGTCGGTCAGCGTCAGGTTTTGCCCGCTCAGGTCGATCTTCATCGAGATTTCGGCGCTCAGGTCATGGACGAGATTGGTCAGATAATCCGCCACCGCCCCACCGACCGCCACGCGCGAACGCTCGCCGTCGAAGACCCACCCGTAGCCATTCGTGGCCTGACTGATCCTGAACATGTCGTCCACGTCAGGATGATCGGTGTAGATAAAGCTGATGAAATAGACCTGCGCGTTGGCTTTCTGCGCCCGCGCGATCACGTCGTCGGTGGCGACCTGCTGCGTGCCGCGCCGCCCGGAATCGGTGATCGCCAGCACGACGCGGCGCGTGGTCGTATCGGTCGAGTTCTGGAAGTAATCGAGCGCCTGATAAAGCGCGTCGTAAAGATGATTATCGCCGGATTGCAGTTTGACGTTGGTCAGGTTGTCGCTCGCCAACCGGCTCTTGTCGGTGTAAAACTGCGTCATCGGCTTGATGTCTGACCCAAAGGCCAGCAGTGCGATTTTGTCGTCCGGTTCAAGCTGTGACGGGATCGTGTTGTTGTAAGCCGTCACGATTTCCGGCAGCGGCATGGTATCCGTCTCGTCCATGACCAGAATCATTTGCAGCGGAGGCCGCTGGGTGGTCGGCGTGACTTCAATGTGATCGGTCGGGATGGTGATGGCGCTGCCGCCGACCTCGCTGATCGCCAGCTTATAGCTGTTGGGCGGCATGGTCTGGGCGTCGGCTCCCGCGAGCGCCGCATTGATCGTCACGGTATTCGTGAGCGGCTCAAACTGGCAGGCGTAAGCCAAAAAGCCCGCCTGCGCCGAGATTTCGTTCGGGGTGTAGGTCGGCGTCGGCGTGATCTGCGCGCTCACGGCTGACGAAACGGCCAGCACACAGCCTGAAATCAGCAGGCAAAAGATAAACCGGAAGGTCGTTCGAGCATGAAAACGTTGATTCATAAGTCGATAGCTGCCGTTTATAAGAATGCCTCAGAGTAGTTTGGAGTGTCACCCGCTCGATTGTACGCAGTATCATCCGTTGCTGGCAGGGCTGCTGCTGGCGTCGCTAACGCCGTCAAGGGCAGCGGCGTCGCGCTCGGCGTCGGCGTGTAATTGGGCGTCAGCGTGACCGTCGGCACGCGCGTGAGTGGGCGGATTGGCGTGTTGATTAGCGTCGCGCTCGGTCGCACAGTTGCGATCCCGCCGAGTGCGCCGCTATTCGCGCCGCCCGGTGGGGTGCTGCTGCTGATCATGGGAACAAGAATCACGATCAGGACGAGAATAACCGCCAGCGCGATCCACCAGCGCAGCGCGCCGCGCCGCCGCGCTTTCCGGCTCCACAGGTACAGCCGATCTCGTGGCGAGACGAAATAGTTGGTGTGCAGTTCTTCGATGGCACGCAGACGCGGCTTACGCTGGTTTCCATAGTAAACCCGCTCCATTGGCTCAGGCGCAGGCTCGCGTTCGGCACGGCTCAGGCCCCCGACCATCAGCCGAACCACGACCACGCTCAGGTTATCGTCGGTGAAGTGCTCAATCGCCGCGTCAATCATGTTACCGGGAATGGCTCTGGTGCTGCTGTTGCGGAACAGATTCGCCATATCTTCCAGGTGCAGATGACCGTAGACGCCATCGCTGCAGAGCATCAGTCGATCATCCGGCTGCAAGCGCAAGGCAAGCTGTTCCGGCTCGATCTCATCGCTCTTGCCAATCGCCTTCGTCAGCATCGCGCGCTGCGTCACCCCCACCTGTCGGTTGTTGCCCGCGACCAGCGTCATGTGATCGGTCGTGATCTGGCGCAGGCTGATCCCGTTCCACAGATACAGGCGGCTGTCGCCCACATGGGTGATATAGGCGTCCCAGCCCTTGAGGATCACGGTGGTCAGCGTGCAGCCTGCGGACGCGCCCGCCATGAGCGCAAAATGGCGCACTTCGCGATTGATGTCTTCGTAAGTCGTCTTGAGGACATCGAGCCAGTTTTCATCGTTATGCTGGCGGTGCTGTTCGCGAAATGTGTATAAAATGGATTTCACGGCGTATTCGCTGATGATTTCGCCCGACTGCGCCCCACCCACACCATCTGCGATCACGAACAGATTGCCCCAGTTCGCGCGGTAGACGCCCACCGCATCTTCGTTGTGATCGTCCACCGGGCCAGCAACGGTCTTCCAGGCTGTCTGGAGCGTTGGGCGCGGGTAATTGCCACCCATGTGCAGTTCGGAGTGGTAGATCACGTCGCCAATTTCGACGACATCGTTCTGGTTCAGCGGCGCGCGCTGGTTCCCATCGACGACTTCGGCAGGGCGACTCCTGATAATCAGTTCATCTTCGGTGTTATTGAGCAGTTCAAACAGGATCGGCGCGCCGTAGGTTTCGGTATCGACCTGCGAGACGCGCACCTGCACAGGCGGCAGTCCCGGCCTTTCCAACGTAAATTCGCGGGCACTCTGGCGCACTTCTGACCCCAAATGGACAATCGTGCGCGCCTTCGTTCCCTCATGAACAAGATGAATTTGGGAAACGTTTGTCGTTACCACGTGAAAATCCCGAACCGCCTTGTGATTTTGATCGTGACTATGGTATGTTTATCAGAACGTTTCGTGGCAATTCTGCGCATGAAATATAGCACTATTTCACACAGATGCGCTAAAATTCATTTTATAGTTCAACTAACAAAGCTGCGCTACCGAATCATGAATACTCCTTTCATCCTCTGGGTTGTTACGTGCGTGCTGTTCTGCGTCGTAATACTCCAGGTGTTTTACCTGATTTTCCTGTCTTATATTCCGACCAGACGCACACAGCAGCGGCATACGGAGCCTGCGCGCCCGGCAGCGAATGTGCAGGCTGCCGCGACTAGCCCGGCGCTCAACGTCGCCGGGCTGCCCGTCGCCAATGCGCCTGCCGCTGCCATGCCAACGCCTGTACCGACTTCCACCATGTCGATGCCGCGCGTTCAGACAACCCCACCATCGAGTCCCAAACCGCGTGCCACGCCCGTCAGCGTAGCGACTCCGCCGCCCGCGCCTGCCTCTACGGGCGAGATGGCTGCGGCAGGCTCGGTTATCGCCGACATTGGCAAGTTGGTAGTGCTGTCCGGGCTGCCCGACCTGATGGAAGTCAATCTGCCCGGCTCGGAATTCGGGATTGGGCGCTTTTATAACGAAGAACGCAAAATCCTGATCGTGCTGGACGAAAAGAGTGTCAGCCGCGAACATGCCATGTTCCAGTACAACCCGCAGATCAACCAGTATTTCCTCACCGACAAATCCAGTTCATACGGAACGTATATTCTGGTCAACGATCAGTTTCAGCAGGTTGCGCCCGAAAAGCCGCAGCAGCTTTTCAACGGCGATGTCATCCAGTTCGGCAATCTCGTCAAAGTCCGTTTTATACTCTCTGGCGGTACGCGCGCCAGTGTGACCCAACTCTAAGCCTATGATCAATTACCAACCCGGCACTACGATTGACCAGTACACGCTCGAAATGCTCGCGGGACGCGGCGCGGCAGGTGAGGTCTGGAAAGCGCGCGACGGCGAAAAAGTCGTGGCGATGAAGTTCATGAACCCGAATCTGATCGAAAGCGAGTCCGCTGCCAAGCACCGCCAGCGGATGCAGCGCGAGATCATGGCGTTAGGTAACCTGCGCCACCCCAACATCCCGACGCTTTTCGACGCGAACACGGATGTTGTCCCGCCTTATCTGGTCATGACTTTCGTCGAGGGCGAAACCTACGATAAGCTTCTCGGCAATGGAAGTATGCTCCAGATTCCCCTGACGCAGCGCCTGGCGAACATCGCGGCTTTAGGCAGCGCGCTCGATGCCTGTCACGCCCGCAGTATCATTCATCGTGACGTGAAGCCATCCAATATGATCGGCATCGAGCATCCCTACCTGATCGATTTCGGGCTTGCCATTAAAGAGGTCAACCTGAACGAAACCATGCGCCAGGTTGGAACGCTGCTCTATATGACTCCCGACGATCTTCCGTCTGACGCCTCCGCTGATATTTACAGTTTCGCCATCGTCACCTATGAACTGCTCTTTGGCGGACACCCGATCTTCCGCGCCGAAGACAACGCGCTGGGAGCGTCACGCTATCTGCGCACTATCGCCGGGGAAAGAATTGCCAACGGCGAATGGCACGTTCCCAGCAAAGTTCCCCCGGACGAAATTCCTTATGATTTGCGCCAGTCGGATTTAACTAAACTGGATAAAGTGTTCACGAAAGCGCTCGGCGACTCTGAAAATCGCTACGACGACTTAAAGACCTTTGTCGCTGACCTGCAAGCCGCGATCACGATTCCCCAGGATGGGGTCGTCAACGCGCCGGGGAGCGGCACCAGCGAGGATATGCCAACGCAGTTGGAAGCGCACACCGCCGAAATCCCGGCGGTGAAAGTCGAGCCGCCGAAAGCGGAACCGCCCAAGCCTGTCGCCGCGCCTGTTCAGGCTCCGGCAGCGAAAGCAGAGCCAGCCAAAGTGGTCGCCGCCGCGCCAGCGCCGCAAGCTCCGGCGGTGAAAACCGAGCCGTCCAAGCCTGCCGCAACCGCATCGCCCACGACGCCGGTCGCACCCTATACGCCGCCGAAACGGGTGCAGGATCAGTTCACCGTTCTGGAAGTTGAAAAGGAGCGGACGCAGGTGGCAAATTCGCGCCAGCGGCTTTACTGGATTATCGGTGCCATCGTGATCGTGGTGATTGTTGTGGTCGTTATTCTGGTGACACGAACATAATTTCAATCTGCCTTATATTTGTAATGTCATGAATAAGTGATAGACTCATGTCAGTATTGAGTTACGGGCTGCGAAATTGGTTGCTTCACAAATTGATATCGTCGCATTACACTATCTACAGGATTCTTTGGCAGCAGTTGACAGTTTGCTCAATCTGGCTGTGGAACGAGTCGCGCAAGCCGGTGGAGACCCAAACGACGCTCTGCGCGGCCTAGTTTTCTCCGCCGAGGACATTGAAGCGGAACTGGCGCGTAATCCGCTCAACGGCTGGTGGGATGTCAACAACTTTCAACTGCTGGTGACGACACCGCCAGAGACTCCACTCGCAAATTTAATTGCTAATTTTCACTTAAATGCACTCGACATCATCATTCTACTGCTCTGCCTTGCCCCAGAACTTGACCGCCGCTACGAGCGGATTTACGGCTTCTTGCAGGATGACGTTACCCTGCGCCGTCCGACTCTACACCTGATAATGAACCTGATTGGCAGCGATCTCCCCGCGCGCTTTGAAGTCTGGGAGCGCCTACAGCCGTCGATGCCGCTGGTCGCTCACAAAATTATCGACGTTCTGCCCGATGCAAGCCGGGTCTACTCCGGGGCGTTAAGCCTACCGCTCAAGATCGACGCACACATTCTCAGCATCCTGCTCGGCATCGACGGCATTGACGCGCGCATCAAGGATGCCGTCACCCCGATCAACGTCGATACACCGCCCGCAGCCATCCAGCATCACAACCTGAAAGCGCTCGACCTTCTTTACGAGCAGTGGGACAAAGCGCTGATGGTAGCCTTCTCTGACCCACCGATCAGCGATGGTGGCCTGATAGCGCAAACGTTGGTCACGTTCCTGTGCCACGAGAATCAACAGCCCCTCGTTCGGATCGACGCGGCGCGGCTGGCACAGCTTGATCTGCCGCTGGAAACGGCGTGGCAGCTTGCTCTGCGTGAAGGGGCACTCCACAATGCCGTTCTACTGATTTCCCACTGGGAAGATGCGTTCAAGAAGCGCGCGCCCATGCGCAGCGAGAGCGAAGAGACGGTAGTCGCGCCTGAGCGAATCGAGACACCTGCGCAAATCTGGTCGATGCTGACCGCTTACCCGCGCTCGGTGATGCTGTCGCAGATTGGCAACTGGGAACCGCAAGATCAGGAGCGCCAGCGGCGCGTGCTGCGCATTCATCTCGACCTGCCCACCTATCAGGAGCGGCGGGCAATCTGGGACGAACTGCTCCAGCCCTACGCCGTAAATATCCCGCCGGAACAGCTTGAGGAAATCTCGGCCAAATTCCGCTTTTCGCCGCTGCAAATTTCCCTCGCGGTTCAAACCGCCGCCGATTTCGCCGCGTCGCACCGGGACGAAATCCAGATTCACGACCTGTATGCCGGAGCGCAGGCGCATTCAGCCCTGCGGCTGGGCAAACTGGCGCGGCGCGTCACGCCCAAAGCTGGCTGGAACGATTTGATCCTCCCGCCGGATTATCTTATCCAGCTTCACGAGATTACCCAACGCGCCCGTTACAGCGAAATCGTTCACGAGGTCTGGGGCTTCAACAAAAAAATATCCAACCTCAGCGGCGTCAGCGCGTTGTTCGCCGGTGAAAGCGGCACCGGTAAAACGCTGGCCGCCGAGGTGATCGCTCACGAGATTGGCCTGCCCCTCTATACTATCGATCTGTCGGCGGTCGTGAGCAAGTACATCGGCGAAACTGAGAAGAACCTTAACCTGATCTTTGAAGAAGCTCGCGCTAGTAATGCTATCCTGTTCTTCGACGAAGCCGACGCGATGTTCGGCAAACGCAGCGAAGTCAAGGATGCGCATGATCGCTATGCCAATATCGAAGTCGCCTATCTGCTTCAGCAAATCGAAACGTATGATGGGGTGGCGATTATGGCGACCAATCTGCGCCAGAACATCGACGACGCCTTCACCCGGCGCATCGATTTCCTGATCGATTTCCCGTTCCCGGACAGCGAGTATCGCGAGCGGCTCTGGAAAGCGCATTTCCCGCCGGAAGCGCCGCTGTCCGACGACGTTGATCTTCGGGCGATTGCCAGCCAGTTTCGTCTAGCGGGCGGCAACATTCGCAACGCGGCAATCGCATCGGCATTTTTCGCGGCAGCCGACGGCGGGATCATTAACATGAACCATATCCGCAGCGCCATCCGGCGCGAGCATCAGAAAATGGGGCGGCTTTTAGATGATCTGTAATCTCATGTCCGGGAAGCCATCATGACCGCAGTGGTCAGGACAGAACCATGATTCAGGATTTTGACCAGACGCTTGAAAAAATCATTTACGAGCAGGGAAAAATCAACCGCAGTGATATTGATGTCTCGTTTGAAATTCCCACTGGCGATTGGTCGGCACGCTTGAACCGCCCGACTATCGACCTCTGGTGTTTCGATATTCGTGAAAACACCGCCCTGCGCGTCAGCGATCCCATTGGATCAATGACACGGGGAGAGCATACCACCCGAATTACGACGCCGCCGCGCCGCTACGACCTGTGCTACATCATCACGGCATGGGTGCGCAAAATTGAAGACGAACACCAACTGCTCTGGCGCGCGCTGGCCGCACTCGCTCAGGTGCCGCTGCTTCCACCGGAGCAGGCAATCGGCTCCGTCCGGGATCAACCGTACGATATTCCGCTGCGCGTCGCCAACATGCCCGAATTTCAGATGAACATCACGGATTTATGGAGTGTCGTCAACAACCAGATGCGCCTGGGTTTCATCCTGCGCGCGACCCTGGCACTCGACATCGGGCGTGCGATTGAAGTACCCTTCGTCACCGAGCAGCGCACGGAAATTGGTCAAGCTGAATCTCCCCTCGCAGGCGTACTTACGTCTACCGACGGGGTTATCTCTAAAAAAGTGGATTCAGAAACAGAAACGAAGGAGAGAGGTCATCGGGGTAAACGGGGTTAATTTCGTTTACCGTCGCACAATTTGTTCACTATCGTCGAGATACAGCATAAGGAAAAGCATAAATGCCTAATTATTTATCTCCCGGCGTCTACATGGAAGAAGTGGACAAGGGCACAAAACCGATTGAAGCCGTCGGGACAGCGGTCGCGGCCTTCATTGGTTATACCGAGCGCGCGTCCGAAACGCGCGATGGCAAAACCACGTCGCTCGTGGGCAGACCGTCGTTGGTCACCAACTGGAGCCAATACGTCGCCAAGTTTGGTGGTTTCGTTGACGGCGCGTTCCTGCCCGATTCGGTCTACGGCTTCTTCGCCAATGGCGGCGGCATCTGCTACATTCTGAGCATCAAGACGCTCGGCGAAGCGTCCGAAGGCGACGAAGCAGTCCCGGCGCGTGCCCAAATCACGAGTGGCGACAAAAAGACCAACCTGCTCGAATTCACTGCCAAAGAACCCGGCATCAGCGGCAACAACATCACCGTCGAAGTCAAGACGGATGAGAAGCCTGCCGGCGATGGCAAAGCGGCGGACGCGGTCGGCAGCTTCACGCTGGTCGTCAACCTCAATGGCAAACCGGCGGAGACCTACGAAGGTCTGACGACGGGCAAGGGCGAGCGCAACGTCGCCACCGCCGTCGCCCAGTCGAAACTGGTCGAAGTCAAGGTCACGGGCAAGGCCGACATGGTTCCGGCGGCGGGTGTCTATCCGCTGGCGGGCGGCGAAATCAAGACGAAGGCGATTTCGCTGGTCGATTATCAGGGCGATGTCGCGCAGCGCACCGGCCTCGGCGGTCTGGAACCGCTCGATGACATTACCATGATCGTCGTGCCTGACCTGATGACCAGCTATCAGCGTGGCGAAATCGACATGAAGGGCGTGCAGGCTGTTCAGACTGCCATCATCAACTACTGCGAGCAGGTGCGTTACTGCTTTGCCATTCTGGACGCTCCTCCCGGCATGATGCCCCAGGAAATCAAGGCGTGGCGCAACGAAGTCAACTATGACACGACCCGCGCCGCCGTCTACTATCCCTGGATCGAAGTTGCTGACCTCACGGGCGGCAATGGTCGCACGCGCATGATCCCGCCGAGCGGCCACATCGCTGGTATCTACGCCCGCGTCGATAACGAGCGCGGCGTTCACAAGGCTCCCGCCAACGAAATCGTGCGTGGCGCGCTGGGTCTGGAAGTCGTCGTCACCAAGGGCGAGCACGACCTGCTCAACCCGATTGGCATGAACGTTATCCGCACCTTCCCAGGACGCGGCATCCGTGTCTGGGGCGCGCGCACCCTCTCCAGCGATCCGTCGTGGCGCTATATCAACGTTCGCCGTCTCTTCAACATGGTCGAAGAGAGCATCGAGCGCAGCACCCAGTGGGTCGTCTTTGAGCCGAACGACTCGAACCTGTGGGCGCGTGTCAGCCGTGACGTGACCGCCTTCCTGCGTCTGATTTGGCACACGGGCGCATTATTCGGCACTTCGGAAGATCAGGCCTTCTACGTCAAGTGCGATGCGGAAACCAACCCGCCCGAAACGCGCGACGTGGGGCAGATGATTGTCGAAATCGGCATGGCGCCAGTCAAACCGGCAGAATTCGTAATTTTCCGCGTCAGCCAGTGGTCTGGTGATACGCAGTAGTTTCTCGATTATCATCACAGTATAAGAGGAGCATTCAACAATGCCTGCACGCCCTACTGACCCTTTAGTTGGTTTTAGTTTCGGCCTTGACCTGTCGGGCAAGGCCGCTGGATATTTCCTGGAAGTGAACGGCCTCGGTTCCGAGAGCGATGTGACCGAGCACAAGGTGACCGATCCGACTGGTCACGGCCTCATCCAGAAGATTCCGGGTCGTCTCAAGTGGACGGATGTCACCCTGAAGCGCGGCGTGACGGCCCAGATGGATTTGTGGCAGTGGCGCGCAGCGGTGGAAAAAGGCGATATGACCAACGCGCGCGTCAACTGCACCATCACGATGTATGATGCAGCTTATACGCCGGTTGCCAAGTGGAACCTTGCCAACGCCTGGCCGACGAAGATCTCCGGCCCGACGGGCAATTCCGACAACAGCTCACTGGCGGTCGAAGAAGTGACGATCACGTTTGAATCGATGGAACGCGTCCAGTAATTTGAGCAAGCACGGTTTGGGTAGCCGCAGTTGAGGCATCGACATGAACTTGCAAACGGAATTTGAGTTCGTACTGCCGAAAGGTTTTCTGGACGATGAAGGTCGCCTTCATCGCGAAGGAACGATGCGCCTGGCGACTGCCATTGACGAAATTGCGCCGCTGCGCGACCCGCGTGTGCGCTCCAACGAGGCCTATCTGGTGGTGATCCTGCTTTCGCAGGTCATCACCCGCCTCGGCGGGTACGCCAATGTCACGCCGCAAATGGTGGAGCGTTTCTTTGCTGCCGATCTCGCTTATCTGCAAGACTTGTATCAACGGATCAACGAGGTAGACAGTCATTCCGTCCTCACAGTTTGCCCCAATTGCCATCACGAGTTTACGGTGGAGATGCCTTTACTGGGGGAATTGTAAGCTACCCTCTCGAACGCCTGCACGAGGAGGTAGCATTTGTCGCCGTCAATCTGGGCTGGTCGCACAACGAAATTCTCGCGCTGACGCACCAGGAACGACGACGTTGGGTAGAGCAGGTTAATCGGATCAATGAACGGCGCTATGGTCAACCATGATCGCTCCGCTCCCGACGATGGCGAGCACAAGATTCGACTCAGCACGGGCGAAGTGATCACGCGCGAAGAGCTGCTGCGTCGCGTCAATCAGCGCGTCTGGGAATTATTGCAGGAAGACCTGCGGATTTCGCGCGAGCGCGGCGGCGCTTTACGTCCAAAACATTGAATTTTAGGGAAGCCAGATGCCTCCTCTTGGAACACCCTCCGAGCTTCATCTCACCTACCGCTTCATGGTCGCCATTGAAGGGTTGAATGTTGCCGCGTTCACAGAATGTACGCTGCCGAGTCTGCAAGTCGAAACAGAGGAAATCAAGGAAGGCGGATTAAACGCCTACAGCCATAAACTTCCCGTGCGCGTCAATGCTGGAACGATTACGCTGCGGCGTGGTATCACGAGAAACGATCAACTGTTGCAATGGTATCTGCAAGTGCTGAAAGGCGACATGAAAAGCGCGACCCGCACCGTGACGGTTGTCACCTTCGACCTGATGGGAACGCCGGTCTCCATCTGGACATTTTACGGAGCATTTCCCGTGAAATGGTCTGGGCCAGCCATGAAATCCGGTGAATCAGCGGTCGCAATCGAGGAAATCGAGTTCGCGCATCATGGTTTTGAGGTCGAATGAGTATGACCGAATACGACGATAATTCGACTTCCGCTTCCGGCGCTGATCAGGAGCCAACGCGCGGAAACGAAAGCGGATCAACGCGCCCTCATCAGGAATTTCGGACGCTGGGGATGCGTCTGCTCGGTTCAGCGCGCCAGCATATTCGCCGTTACTCAGCGACAGCGAACCAGCCCGTACCGGAACTCCCGCATTCCTGGAACATCAGTGAGCCGCTCGCCTGGACGCCACAGACGCCGCCTGCCGAGCAAATCTCACGTGCTCCGGTCGAACCACCATCAGCGTCTCAACCGGAGACAACCGCCGAGGAGCCAGCTCCAGAGCCAGAAGTCAGACCCGCAAACGGCTTCGATCCAATCCTGACGCACTTACTCAAAATGCATCAGGAGCGTGTCGCTCGTGAGGAAGCTGAACAGGCATCCAATCCCCCTCAGCCCGCCCCTGAGCAAGCCAGTTCAGCGGCAAATCCATCTGCTGAGACCGAGACGCCCGCCTATAACCCGCCAGCAATTATGCGCACTACAACGCGTCGTCGCGGAGCGGTTATCGATGTGACACCTCCGCTCAGGCAGCCAGTTGAGCATAAGGAAGCGGAAGCAAATTCGGCTGCGCCAAACGCGGCTGATGGTTTTGTTGAACCTTCCGCGCCGTCCGTCGAAAATCAGGCAAATGCAGCGAATGCAGCGCCATCTGTGCAAAGGCAGATCGACGAGACTTCCCGGTCAAGCGTGTCGGAACGTGAGACGCCGCCCCCAATGAGCGCCGCGCCAGCGCTCGCTGGCGAAGCCCCTTCCGTTCAACGTGAAGCTGCGTTGTATTCGTCGAGCCGCGCCGAGAGCGCCGAACCAGCTTCGAACAGCGCAGGATCGCCGCTCGTGTCGCCGCAGGCGAATATCCCGTCCGTACCTTCACCTGATAACCGACAAGACCAAACTATCGGCG
>DASZXN010000639.1:0-16869 GCA_035545875.1 Phototrophicaceae bacterium | reverse complement strand
CGAGGACAGCCGGATAGGGCGCTTGACCTTCCGCCGGAAACACGACCCAGCCCTCGACTTCAACGCCGTCGCTGCCGGGGAAGTGGATGTTCTTGATCGTCGGCAGCTTGAGGGTCGCCAGCAGTTCGTCGTTGATGTGGGTCAACTGCTGCTCGCCGCTGCCGTCCAGATTCGAGATATACAGGTCAATCGGGTGATTCAGATCGCTGGCGGCGTAGAGCAGGTGCTGACCGTCGTAATCTTCGAGGAAGGTCGAGCGTTCGCCCGTGACCAGCGGCTTCCACGACTCCGCGCCGGAGAGTGCGACTTCGTAAATGTGAACCTCGCCGCCGTCCTGCACCGAGGCGTAGGCCGATTTGCCGTCTTTAGAGATCGGCAGGATCGAACTGTAGAGCATGACCGGCATATCGGCCTGCAAGCCGCCGCCCACGCCAACTTTCAAGCCCGCGCTGCGGTTTTCCGGCGTGCCGCCCGCGCTGCTGATGATCCAGATGTCGCTTTTCGAGCCAATCGGCAAGCCCGTGACCGATCCCTCAAAGACAATCGACTTGCCATCGGGCGTCCAGCCTGCCGCGCCGACCGCACCCCACTCGATGTCGATCAAGGTGCGAATTTGGCCGCTGGCGACGTTGACCACGCGCAGGCTCGGCGAGAACACGCGGTGCGCATCGGGAGCCATCGAGGAAGCGATCAGAATTTCCGTACCGTCCGGCGACCATTGCAGCGCGCCATGCGTGAGACGGTCGTCGGTCAGGCGCCGCGCGTCGCCGCTCGCCGCAGCGACTACGTAAAGCGACTGCACCACGTCGTCCAGATATTCGAGATCGTTGAAGCGATAGACGTGCCGATCCACGCGGTAAGGCTTGCTCGGATCGCGCGGTTCGGTCTGCGGCGGCGCGCTGAAGGCGATCTGCGTGCCATCCGGCGACCAGACCGGGCCGCTGCCCACGCCCTGCTTCAGCGAGGTGAGCGCATGGGCTTCACCGCCGTTCACCGGAATGACGTAAATCTGGGGCTTCTCGCCGCGTGTGGACATAAAGGCGATTTGTTTGCCATCGGGCGACCACGCGGGCGCGGCGTCACGCGCCGAGCCGCTGGTCAACTGACTGGTTTCGCCCGTATCGAGCGTGAGCAGCCAGATCGCGCTGTACTCTTCTTCCTTTTCGGGATCGACGTGCTGAATGGTGTAAGCGACACGTTGTCCGTCCGGGGAAAGCCGGGCGGCGCTGATAAACTTCAGGCGAAACAAATCGGCGGGTTCGACGGTACGCTTTTCTTCAGACATGATGCTCCTTACAGTTTGCGTCCTTCAACTTAGGCCAAAAATTCCCCATTTCGTTTGAGAACACGGGTGCCGGGGTGAAGATCAATGAATTTAGCGGTGCGCACAACCGGATGGATGTGGAAATTTCAGGGCGAGTATAACGACCCCGCGCGCAGGCTGCAAATGATTTTGCGCATTTTGTTGCAGACCATCAGGGGAAAACTGATAAATCGAGCGCGAAAAAGCTGGCAGATTTGCATGAATTGTTGCCAGTCGCCCGTTTTTTTCGCTATGATACGGCGCATCTTTGGCTGGCTACAGGCGAATATGAGCGCATATATTCTACGGCGGACACTGCAACTCATCCCGACGCTGTTCGGTATCACGATCCTCTCGTTTCTGCTGATCATTACCGCGCCCGGCGACCCGATTGCAATGGTAACGTTCAACCCGAACTCGACGCCTGAATCGACGGCGATTCTCCGCCGCCAGTTGGGGCTGGATCAGCCGCCGCTGGTGCAGTATTTCTACTGGCTGTTCGGCAACGACTTCGTGAAAATCGACGTGAACGGCGACGGCGTAGGTGACGTGCAGGGGACGCGCAAAGGCGTGCTGCGCGGCGATCTTGGTCAATCGATTAGTTATAAACAGCCTGTCCTTGACCTGATCGTCCAGCGCATCCCGGCGACCTTAGAACTGACGCTCTCGGCGCTGATTGTCGGCTACGTGGTCGGGATTCCGCTCGGCCTGTTCGCGGCCATCAATCACCGCCGCGCCTTCGATCAGGTGTCGCGGGTCATCTCGGTGCTGGGCAACGCCGTGCCGAGCTTCTGGCTGGCGCTGCTGCTGATCATTTTGTTCAGCGTGCGGCTCGGCTGGCTGCCAATGGCAGGCATGAGCGACGTGACCGACAGCGGGCCGACAACCGTCGCGGAAGCGCTGCGTTATATGCTGCTGCCCGTGTTTGTGTTGAGCGTCGGCACGGTGGCGGGGATTTCGCGCTACGTGCGCGCCAGCACCCTCGAAATACTGGAGCAGGATTACGTGCGCACGGCGCAGGCCAAAGGGCTGAAGTCGCGCACGATCTGGTGGAAGCACGTCGTCCGCAACGCGCTGATCCCGGTGGCGACTTTCCTCGGCCCGGCGCTCGGCAGCTTGCTCGGCGGCGCGGTGATCATCGAGGACGTGTTTAGCTGGCCGGGGCTGGGCAGGCTGGCGGTCAACGCGGCCTTCGCGCGTGATTATCCGCTGGTGATGGGCTTCGTGCTGGTCGGTGGCGTACTCTATATCATCGGCGTGCTGTTCTCCGATATTCTCTATGCCTGGCTCGATCCTCGGGTTCAACTGCGGTAATTGGGGCAATGGATTTATGACTGACACAGTGGCGCATATCGACAAGGTGAGCCGGATCAATCCACCGGCCAAGCAGCGCTATTTCTGGCAGGATGCCGTGCGGCACATCCTGCGCGACCGCCTGACGATAGTCGCGCTGATTGGCCTCGTCATCCTGACGGTGGCGTGCGTTATCGGCCCAATCATCGTCACGAATGTGCTGCACATCGACATCAACCGCACCAATATCGTCCAGCGTTATCAGGAGCCGGGGCCAGCGCACCTGCTCGGCACCGATAATCTGGGGCGCGACCAGTTCGTGCGCCTGCTGTTCGGCGGGCAGGTCTCGCTGGCGATTGCCTATGCCGCCAGCTTCCTCTCGATTGCCATCGGCGTGACGATGGGCACGCTGGCGGGCTTCTACGGCGGCTGGATCGATGACGTGATGATCTGGTTCGTCAACACGCTGGAATCAATCCCGTCGATCTTCCTGCTGCTGATCGCTTCGACGATTTGGTCGCCGTCGCCGGGCGTGCTGATCGTTCTGCTCTCGGTGTTCGGTTGGGTTCCGACCTGCCGACTGGTGCGCGGCGAAGTGATTTCGCTGCGCGAGCGCGATTACGTGCTGGCCGGGCGCGCGCTGGGGGCGACCAATCTGCGCCTGATGATCAATCACATCCTGCCGAACGTGGTTTCGACCGTGATCGTCGCGCTCACCATCAGCGCCGGGTCGCTGATCCTGATCGAATCCGGCCTGAGCTTCCTCGGCCTCGGCATTCAGCCGCCGACGCCTTCGTGGGGCAATATGCTGACCGACTCGCGCACGTATTTCGCCAAAGGCGCGTGGCTGGTCTTGTGGCCGGGCGTGATGATCGCCATCACGGTGCTGTTCTTTTATATTCTGGGCGATGGCCTGCGCGATGCGCTCGATCCGCGCACCGCACGACGGTAAGCTGAGTTCGCAACAAAAACAGGGCATCGACCGTATTCAAAACTAAAGCAAAGCATCAACGCAAAGTCGCAAAGGTGTCAAGAAAGACGCAAAGAGGGCGCAGCACGCTGCGCCCCCATTCACATCAATTTAAGGGGTAGGTGGGATGTTTTGCCCTCATCCCCGTCCCTTCTCCATGAGGGAGAAGGGAGAAAAGCTCTTAAAGTCCCTCGGCCTGAGGGAGAGGGATTGAGGGTGAGGGCTTAACTTGATGCCTATGGGCGCAGCACGCTGCGCCCCTACGATATGTGATGCGCGAATATAACGCCTCATCCTAATGATGTTATGACGATCACAGGGGGAAATCTTGACTGAACAACTGAACGGGTTTGCCGAGTACGTCGAAGCCAAGCGGCAGGCGTGGAAAGTGCCGGGAGCGGCGGTGGCCGTCATTCAGGAGGACGAGGTGATCTTCGCGCAGGGCTTCGGCCTGCGCGACGTGGAAGCCAACCTGCCCGTCACGCCGGAGACGATTTTCGCCATCGGCTCGGCCTCGAAAGCGTTCACGGCGGCGGCCTGCGCGATTGCCGTCGATGATGGCAAGCTGGACTGGGACAAGCCTGTGCGCGAGTACGTGCCCTGGTTCCAGATGCAGGATTTGTTTGCCAGCACGCGTATGAGCGCCCGCGATTTACTCTGCCATCGTTCCGGGCTGCCGCGCCACGATCTCTCGTGGTACGGCTCGACGGACACGCGCGAGGCGTTGATCCAGCGGGTGCGCTATCTCGAAGCCAACCACGATTTCCGCACCTATTTCCAATACCAGAACTTCATGTACACAACGGCAGGCTATCTGGCGGGCGTGGTCGAAGGCTCAAGCTGGGAGGACGTGGTGCGCGCGCGGATTTTCCAGCCGCTCGGCATGACCAGCAGTCAGTTCTCGGTCGAGGAGAGCAAGAAAAGCGGTAACGCCGCGCTGCCTTACTACAACCGCCACGAGCAAATCGTCAAAGCCGATTTCCGCAACATCGACGCGATTGGCCCTGCCGGGTCAATCAACTCGAACCTCATCGACATGATCCAGTGGGTCAAGCTGCACCTGAACAACGGCAAATGGGGCGATCAGGCGATTGTCTCGGAAGCCAACATGAATCAACTGCACAGCCCGCAGATGTCGATTGCCGATACGCTCTGGCGCGAAATTTTCGGCGTGAGCATGGTCAGCTATGGGCTGGGCTGGTTCATCATGCCCTATCAGAGCGAAATCCTGCTCCATCACGGCGGCAACATCGACGGCTTTTCGGCGCTGGTGTCCTTCATCCCCAAGCGCAAAATCGGCATGGTTGTGCTGACCAACCTGAACAGCAATCTGCTCACCGAGACGATCACCTACGACCTGTATGATCGGTTGCTCGGTACGCAGGGCAAAGACTGGCACGACTATTTCTTCGGCCTCACTGAAAAGATGAAGGCGCAGGCCGAGGAAGCCAAAGCGAAAGCCGCCTCGGATCGCGTGGCAGGGACGCAGCCTTCGCACGCGCTCGACGCTTACGCGGGCGAGTTCGAGAACCCCGGCTACGGCGTGTTCAAGGTCAGCAAGGGCGACGACGGCAAGCTGCGCGGAACCTTCAACGGCATTGGCATGGTGATCGAGCATTACCATTACGACATCTTCGAACTGAACGTCGAGGAGTTCGAGCAAAAGCTGCTGATGACCTTCACAACCGATACGAAGGGCAACGTCACCAGCCTGTCGGTCGGTCTGGAGCCGAGCGCCAAGCCGATTGTCTTTACGCGCCTGCCCGACAAGGCGATGCAGAACCGCGCTTTTCTGGAGCCGTTCGTCGGCAAATATGAATTGATGGGCATGACGGTCACAATTTCGCTGCGCGGTGACACCCAGTTGATCGCCAGCGTGCCGGGACAGGGCGATCAAACGCTGGAGCCGTACATGGATACGACCTTCACCCTGAAAGGCTTGTCCGGCTTCAGCATCAAGTTCGTCAGGGACGAGAGCGGCGCGGTCACGGAGGCCGTGATCACGCAGCCCGGCGCGACGGTCAGCGCCAAGCGTGTGGTGGAGTAAACTCAAGCCAATTACTTTAGCCCTCATCCCCTGCCCCTTCTCCCTCAGGGAGAAGGGGAACGAGAGCGCCTGTTTTAAAGTCCCTCGCCCTCAGGGAGCGGGATTGAAGGTGAGGGCTGCAAGATACAGCAGTTAAGGTTATGACCCAGACTCAATCATTTGCGGGCAAGGTCGCGCTCGTCACGGGCGCGGGGATCGGCATCGGCTATGAAATCTGCCGCGCCTTTGCCCACGCGGGCGCGCAGGTCGCGCTCAACGATCTCGACGGCGATTTAGCCGCGCGTTCGGCTGCCGCGATCAATGCCGAGATCGGCGTGGAACAGGTGATCGGCTATGGCGGTGATGTGGCCGACGTGCCTGCCACCCGCCGGGTGATCGCGGCGGTTGCCGATAACTTCGGGCGGCTCGACATCGCCGTCGCCAATGCCGGGATCACGCTCGGCGGGCGCTTTCTCGACTACGAGCCGGAAGATTTTGATCGGCTGCTGGCGGTCAATCTGCGTGGGAGCTATTTCACGGCGCAGGCCGCCGCCCGCGCCATGATCGAGCGGCAGATCGCCGGACGGATCATCCTCATGTCGTCGGTGACCGGCGTGCAGGCGTTTCGCGGCTTAGGGACGTATGGCATCTCCAAAGCCGGAATCCGTATGATGGGGCGCTCACTGGCGCTCGAACTCGGCGCATACGGCATTACCGTCAACGTGATCGCGCCCGGCGCGACCATCACCGAGCGCACACTACAGGAAACGTCCGATTATGAAGGGGCATGGGCAGCGGTCATCCCGACGGGACGAGCGGCGCACGTCGCGGACATTGCCGCTGCCGCGCTGTTCCTCTGCTCGCCGGAAGCGCGCCAGATCAACGGGCAAACGCTGCTGGTCGATGGCGGTTGGACGAACATCAGCCCGCTGCCGCCGGATTATTGAGGGCCTATCCATAATTCACCGTTAAAGCAGGCTGCCGAATGTTTTTGTAACCTGAATTTCGGATAGCGAATTTTGAGGGAAGGTTTTTGTAGGGGCACGACATGTCGTGCCCCTACGGATAGGCTCTATCCGAAACTGGGGTTTTGTAGGGATGCGATTGATCGCGTCCGCTGTTCAATGTTCCCCGCGATGATGTCTTGTAGGGGCATGATCTGTCGTGCCCCTGCTGTTAGGACGATCCGATCATTTTGCCCTATTCGTCGTTAGCGCAAAGGTTGAAAGCTCATGAATTCCACCATCGAAGCTCTGGTTGACATCGAAGCGCCGTCCGACGTGGAAATTTCGCCTGATGGTGCGCACGTCGCCTTCGTGCTGGGGCACAGCTACAAGCCGGACAAGGACACAGCGCACCCGAAAACCATTCAGGTCATCGACGTGGCGAGCAAGCGCGTGCGCGCTTTCACCGCCAAAGGGACAGGCACCAACAGCCAGCCGCATTGGTCGCCCGACAGCCGCCAGCTTGTCTTTGTCTCTAACCGCGCCAGTAAGAGCGAGAGCCAGCTTTACGTGATCGATTTGGATGGCGGCGAAGCCCAGGCGCTCACCGATCTGCGCGGCAAGGTCGATTTGCCGAAGTGGTCGGCGGACGGCCATTCGATTGCTTTCCTCTACTGCCCGAACAGCGACACTGATCCGGTCGTGGTCGATGCCGTGCCGCCCTTCAACCGCGTCTGGATTCTCAACCTCGAAACGGGCGCGCTGAACGCCATCACGCCGGAGACGGTTCACGTTTTCGAGTATGACTGGTCGGAGGACGGCAAAACGCTGGCCGTGCTGATCTCGCCGCACCCCAATCCGCAGGAGGGCTGGTATTCCGCGCAGTTGCACACCGTCGATGTCGAATCGGGCGCGTTTCATCAGGTTTTCGAGGCGCACCATCAACTGGGCAGGCTGAGTTTTTCGCCGGATGGTCAGTCGATTGCCTTCGTCTCTGGCGTCATGAGTGACGAGGGCAACGTCGCGGGCGAGGTTTACACCGTGCCGACGGCAGGCGGCGAGCCGCGCAACCTCACGCCCGACAGCGCTTACAGCGTGACGTGGATCGAGTGGCGCGCCGAGGGCATCCTGTACGGGGCGCGCCAAGTCGATGAAGCGGTCGCCGCCCTGATCGACCCGGAGAGCGGCGAACAGCGGGGCATCGCTCAGGGCGCGTTCACGATCAACGGCTGGGGAATGCAGCGGATGCACCCGGCACAGAATGGGACGTTCGCGGCGCTGCGCGAGAGCTTCACCGAGATTCCGAATGTCTATCTTGGCGCAATCAAGGACGGCTCGTGGAAGGCCATGACTGATCTGCCTATCGCGCGCGACACCTTTCCGCCCCTGCGCGTCGAGAATAAGTTCTGGCAGGGTGGCGCGGGCGACCGTGTTCACGGCTATCTGGTTTATCCGCCCAATTACGATCCGAGCAGGCGCTATCCGCTGTTTCTGCACGTTCACGGCGGGCCGTCGTGGGGCTACGTGCCGCGCTATATCAGCCCCTGGGATCGGCTGATCAGCGCGCTTGGCTGCCTCGTGCTGATGCCCAATCCGCGCGGCAGTTGGGGCTACGGGCACCAATATCAGTCGGCCAACGTTGGCGATCTGGGCGGCGGCGACTGGCAGGACATCAATGCGGGCGTTGACACGGTGATTCACGAAGGGCTGGCCGATGCCGATCAGATGGCGGTCGGCGGCTGGAGCTACGGCGGTTACCTGACGACGTGGATCGTCACGCAGACGGATCGCTTCCGCTGCGCGATTGCGGGCGCGGCGATCACCAACTACGAGTCGAATTACGGCGTCGTGCCCAACCGCGAATGGCAAACGACCCTGTTCGGCTCGCACGTCTACGACGATTACGATTTGCACCGCTCGCGCTCGCCGATTGCCTTCGCCAGCCGTGTCAAAACGCCGACGCTGCTGCTGCACGGTGAGCGCGACGAAGCCGTGCCAGCGGCGCAGTCGCTTGAGTTTTACACGGCGCTCAAACACTTCGGCGTGCCGACGGAACTCGTGCTCTACCCGCGCGAGCCGCACCACGCTCAGGAACGCGCCCATCAGATCGATACCTACGAGCGGATCGTCGGTTGGATCAGCCGCTATCTGTTGCTCTGATGCAAACGGGTTGATTTCTCCGTAGGGGTGAGGCATACCTCGCCCTTACAAAAACGATTCCTGCGCCAAAGCCGCTATCTGTTTGCGCGGACATGCCTATGCCCAGATCGACGGCATTTCCCAGAGATCGAGTGCTTGCAGACGTGCCTTTGCGCCAATCAGCAGCACGCCATCGTGATCGGCGCTCGTCGGATAAGCCCGATAAGTCACGCTTGTGCGCCCGTTGGCGATAATCTCGATCACCGAGCCGTCGAGCAGAATCCGCAGCGTGAGCGGCTCATTCTCCGCGAGCGAGTGCGGTATCTCACGGACGTTCGCGCCGCTGCGAACAACAATCCGCTGACCTGCCGCCTCGTAAATAACCTCCGTGCGCTCGCTGCCATCCTGCGAGCAGAGCAGCGCGAAGCCGCAGCGTCCGTCCGGTTGCAGGCTGAACTCCGCCTGAATATCGAGGGCAAGGCCGCGCACGTCGAGCGGAGTTTCCTCGCCCAAATCGCGCGCGTCGATGTGATGCTGCTGACCGCGAAGCACGTCGAGTTCGGGCACAGGCGTCATAACGAGCCGATTCTGGCTGTCAAGCGCTAGCACGCGCGGGATCGACTGTACGCCCGACCAGCCTGCCTGCCGCTGCTCGTCGTCCGAGCGGCTTTCGCGCAGCCAGCCGAACAACAGGCGGCGACCGGATTGATCGGCGAAGGTCAGCGGGGCATAGAGCGTGCCGTAATCGAGCACGCCCTGAGTGGTCGGCGTGAACTGCTGGTTCTGATACGTGCCGACGAAGTAGATCACTGTGCCCGTATTGATGCCATCATGCCCGGAAATGATCAGCACCCACTGGTCGCCGAACGGGAAGAAATTCGGGCATTCCCAGATGCCGCGCCCCGGCTCGCCCTGATGCGAATGGAGCGGGTGCAGATATTCCCACTCGGTCAGGTTCCGCGAGCGATAGAGCAGCGCGATACCGCCCACGTCCTGCACACGCGAGCCGAGCACCATGTACCACGTGTCGCCCTCTTTCCAGACGAACGGGTCGCGGAAATCGCTGGTTTGGCCGAGGAACTCCGGCATCTGGCTGATGATCGGGTTGCCCGCGTATTTTTGCCACGTCAGCAAATCGTCGCTGCCCGTTGCCATATTCTGCGTCTGGATTTGGTGGCGCTCGCCGCGCACGCCCGTGTAGATGATCGTCGGCACGCCGTCCGCGTTGATCGCGCAGCCGGAAAAGCAGCCGCGCTCGTCGGAGCCGCCCGGCGTCGGCGTGAGCGCGATGGGCAAATCTTCCCAATGGATCAAGTCGAGGCTGGCGGCGTGTCCCCAATGAATGTCGCCCCACAATGGGCCGCTGGGGTTGTGCTGGTAAAACAGGTGATATTTGCCTTGCCACTGGATCAGTCCGTTCGGATCGTTCATCCAGTTGGCGGGCGGCAGAAAGTGATAGTGCGGGCGGTGAAAATCGGTCAATAGGTGCTGTCGAGGCATGAGTTTTCGCTTTGCGCTGGGATCAATCAGGGAGTTTCCTCGTATTGTAGCCATGTTTACGCTGAGGACAACAAATGTATCTCGTGGAGCCTGTAGGGGCGAGGCATACCTCGCCCCTACGAAAGTCCTCTCACGCAGACTGGGTTGATTCGCGTGTTGAGAGCTTCTCGCTACACTTAACAGATTGACGCCTATTCTCTCACTCGCGTGGAGTTGTCTGATGGCGATTGTCTTTGATGCCGAGCGTAATATCTGGGCGCTGCACAGCCCCAGCCTGAGCTATGGGATCGGCGTGGATCGGCGCGGACGGCTGAAAAATATCTATTTTGGCGCGAATCTGCCCAATCCCGCCGAGTTTGGCGACCCGGATTTCGCCTATCCCGGCGGCGCGTCGTTCGATCCCTCGGATGGCCCGGCGCAGTTCGAGTACCCGACGCAGACCGGGATGTACTATGATGAGCCGTGCCTCAAGGCGACGTTCAGCGATCACGTGCGCGACGTGGCGCTGGTCTACGCCTCGCAGCGGCAGGAAACGGTCGGCGGCATCCCGACGCTGATCATCACGCTCAGGGACACGTATTATCCGCTGCGCGTGCATCTGCACTATCGAATTTACGAGGACTGCGACCTGATCGAGCGCTTCGCCGTGATCGAGAACACGGGCGACACGCCGATCACGCTTGAACAGGTCTTGTCCGGCATCTGGCATCTGCCACGCGGACGCGAGTATCGCTTCACCCATCTGGCGGGGCGGCACACGCAGGAATTTCAACTCCATCAGGACAAGCTAACCCCCGGCAGGAAAGTCATCGAGAGCCGACGCGGGAACACCAGCCATCAGGCGAATCCCTGGTTCGCGGTAGATCACGCGACTGCGACCGAGGAGTACGGCGAAGTCTGGTTCGGCGCGCTGGCGTGGAGCGGCAACTGGAAAATCTCTGCTGAATACGCCCCAACGACGCTTCTGCAAATCAGCGGCGGCGTTAACGACTTCGATTTCGCCTGGGATTTAAAGCCCGGTGAATCGTTTACCACGCCCGCCTTCATCGGCGGCTATACCTGCGAGGGCTTCGGGCAGGCCAGCCGCAATCTGCATCGCTACGAACTCAAGCACGTTTTGCCCGATGTCTCGCAGCCGCGCCCGGTGATCTACAACGGCTGGGAGGCGATCTTCTTTGACGTGAACGAGCAGAATCAACTCGCACTGATCGATCAGGCGGCGGAGATTGGCGTCGAGTTGTTCTGCATTGACGATGGCTGGTTCGGCGCGCGCGCCTCGGATAACGCGGGCTTAGGCGATTGGACGCCGACGCCGAGCAAATTCCCGAACGGGCTGCTGCCGGTCGCGGATAAGGTTCATGCACGCGGGATGAAGTTCGGCCTGTGGGTCGAGCCGGAGATGGTCAACCCGGACAGCGACCTCTACCGCGCCCATCCCGATTGGGCGTACAACTTCCCGCACCGCCCGCGCACCGAATCGCGCCATCAACTGGTGCTCAACTTCGCCCGCCCCGACGTGCGCGAGTACATCTTCAACGCGCTCGACGATCTGGTTAGCCGCTATCAGATCGACTTCTTCAAGTGGGATATGAACCGCTCGTTCAGCGAGCCGGGTTGGATCGATGCTGACCCGGCGCAGCAGCGCGAAATCTGGGTGCGCCACGTCCAGTCGCTCTACGACATCATGGGACGGCTGCGCGCCAAACACCCGACGCTGACGATTGAGTCGTGTTCAGGCGGCGGCGGGCGGGTCGATCTGGGCGTGATGCCCTACGTCGATCAGGTCTGGACGAGCGACAACACCGACGCGCATGATCGGCTGGCAATTCAGGCAGGCTTCTCGATGGCTTACTGCGCCCGCTCGATGGAATGCTGGGTGACGAAATCGGGGCACAACATTCCCAGCCGCGATACGACGCTCGAATACCGCTTTCACAGCGCGATGATGGGTTCGCTGGGTGTGTCGCTGAATCTGGCGCTCTACAGCGCGGACGAACTGGCCGAGATGCGCCGCCTGATCGCGCAGTACAAGGAAATTCGCCACATCGTGCAGGGCGGCGACCTGTATCGACTGATCGCGCCGGGTGTGGGGATTGCTTCCGCCGTTCAATACGTCACCGGTGATCAAAGCGAGGCGGTTGTGTTCGTCATGGGCGATTGGCCGCGCTTCCAGCAGTTGCCGCCCCTGATCTATCTGCGCGGCCTGCTGCCCGCCGCGCTCTATTCCGTTTCGGGCGAAGCCCAGTCGATCAGCGGGCAGGCGCTGATGATGCGCGGGCTGGACGTGCGCTTGAGCGGCGATCTGCGCTCGCGGCTAATCGTGCTGAAGCGCGTTCGCTGATTGTGGCGCTTCCCGGTTATGCCGAGGCGCGCACGATCAACTGGGTGGGCGTGAGTGTTTTGACCGCCAGACGCTCATTGGGCGCGCTGACCTGTCGATGCAGCAGGTCGATGGCGGTCGCGCCCAGTTCGCGCTTGTAGACATCGACGGTGGTCAGCGGCGGCGCGGTGTGGCTGGCCTGCGCCACGTTGTCGAAGCTCAACAGGGCAACGTCGTCGGGGATGCGCACGCCCGCCTCGCGCAGCGCGTCGAGCGCGTTGAGGGCGGTGCGGTCGGTGACGCAGAATACGGCGTCGAACGCGGCGTGGCGCTCCAGCAGCGCTTTCATCTCGCGGTAGCCTTTGTTAGGGACGCCGCTCGAAATCGACGGCTGAATCAGCGCGTTGTCGATGAGCAGGCCAGCGTCGGCCAGCGCGCAGATATAGCCGTGAAAGCGTTCGACCAGACTGCGATATTTCATCGACCCCTGAATGAAAGCGATGCGGCGGTGGCCTTTGCCGATCAAATAGTTGGTCGCGTCATACGCCCCGCGAATGTAGTCGGGTATGACGGAGGGGATGGTCGGTGCGGCGCTGTCGGTATCGACCAGCACGGCGGGCAAGCCCTCGTGGAGCGCGCGCTCGATAATCTCCGCGTTGATGTCGCCGCCGCCGAGGATGACCAAGCCCGCCAGACTGCCCGTGTGCTGTTTGAACAACTGCGCCAGGCTGACACTGCCCTCGACCGTCATCAGCGCGACGTTGTAGCCGAGGCTGCGCGCCTGTGACTCGATCCCCTGAATCACCTCGCCGTAAAACATATCCGCGAACGGCGAAAGCGGCAGCCGCTCGATCAGCAGGCCGATGAAGCCCGATGCTGTGTTCGCGGCAGGGCTGCGCGGCACATAGCCCAATTGCTCGATGGCGGCGGCGATGCGCCTGCGCGTCGCGTCGGAGAGGCCGGGGCGGTCGTTGAGGTAAAACGACACGGCTGTGAGCGAGACGTGGGCGGCTGCCGCGACATCGCGCAGGGTGACACGTGAGGGAGAGGGCATGATCGAGCCTTGCGCTCAAAAGGCGACGGTCAGATCATTTTACTAAACGTTTGACTAAACTTCAAAACCGATTATGCTTAAAAGCGCATATATTTTAGCAAGAGATTTTAGATGACTTCCCCTGAATGGTACTCACGGAATTTACGGCGCATCTTCTTTGATATGCACCTGCCGGACTGGACGGAACCGGGTCAATCGGCAGGCGACCAGCACGAGGTTCGCGGCGTTGCTACGCACTTCGATCCTGAGCAAATCGTGGACGAGTTCGTGCGCGCCCACATCAACGTCGCCGTGATCTTCGCCAAATGCCAGTTCGGGAACTTCTACTACAACACCCAAATCGGGCATAAACACGCCGGATTAGGCGATCTCGATCTGCTCGGCGAGATGGTCGAGCGGGCACACCGGCACGACATTCGCATCATCGGCTACTACTCGAATATGTGGGATACGCAGACGGCGCGCGAGCATCCTGAGTGGATGGCGCAGGAAGCCGATGGCTCGTATTCCTACAACCGCTGGCCGACCATGAGCCTGCTCAGTCCTTACCGCGACCTCGTTCACGCGCATCTGCGCGAGCTGTTCACGGGCTACGACCTTGACGGCGTGTGGAGCGACATCCTGAGCGACCTGCCGACCTTCGATCATTTTTCCCGCGAGCGCTACATCCACGACGTTGGCGAGCCGATGCCGCGCTCGTCCGCTGACCCCGGCTGGATCAAATTGATGCGCTGGCAGCAGGACATCCTCTACGAGTATCTGGACGGCTGCTACCAACTGGTCAAGTCGATCAAGCCGGAAGCCGCTTACGTGGTCAATTTCTACGGCGCTCCCTATGCGATGCCGAGTCAGGGGCTGTCGTTCAAGCACCTCACGCTCTCGGACATGGGATCGAGCGAGGGCTATACCGAGTGGCAGGGCTTACTGTTTCCGAGCTTTGCCGCCCGCTACATGCGCGCTGGCGTCAATGGCCGACCATTCGAGATTCTGACCGGGCGCTTCGTGCAAACCTGGGATTTCACGGTGCGACCGCTGGCGCAGATGCGCTTTGAAGCCTTCAGCGTCGTGGCGAACGGTGGCGCGGTCTGCATCGACGACGAGCCATATGCGGACGGATCGACCGAGCCGGAAGTGTTCGACAAAATTGCCGATACTTACGGCGAGATCGAGCGGCGCGAGCGCGTTTTGCTCGGCGCGCAGCCGCTCCGCTACGCGGCGCTCTACGTCTCGCAAAAGACGCGCGAACTGGACGAGGTGCTCAATCGCGCCAGACCGCCGAGCAAAGCGCTCACGCTGGAGAGCAACCCCAATCCGTCCGATTCCGATCTGCTGCCCGCGTGGATGGGGACGTTCAAGGCGCTGATCGAGGCGCACGTCCCGGTCGAGATGATCGATGAGCGCCCGGAGAGTTTAGCGACACTCGGCCAGTACAAAGCGGTCTATCTCGCGAACATCCTGACGCTCGCGCCCCACGAGATCGAGGCGCTCCAAACCTTCGTCGCGGACGGCGGCGGGCTGGTGGCGACGGGCGCGACCTCGCTCTACGACGATCAGGGCAAGCGTCTGCCGAATTACGCGCTCGCGGAGTTGTTCGGCGTGGATTTCGTCAAGCGCGGCGACTTCACGTTCCCGTATATTCAATTCCACGACAGCCCGTTCACCATGAACGCGATCCGCCGACCCCTGCCGCACTATACAGCGCTGTGGGACGTGCGTATCAACGCGGCTGACGTGCAGGTCGCAGCGACCCGGCGCAATCCGTTGATCGAGACGAGCGGCGAGACCTACTATCACAACAATCAGCCCGCGCCCGACGCCGACACGGGCGAACCCGTGATCATCTATCGGAATTACGGCAAGGGGCGCGTCGTCTACATCGGCGCGCTGCCGGGGAGCAACTACGCGCGGCTCGGCCACGAACCCTACCGCCGCCTGATCGCCGACGCGATCACCTGGGCTGCCGGATCGCTGCCGCCCGTGCGCGCCGAGGGCTTGCTCAACACCGAGATCGTCACCAATCGCCTCGGCGCAGATTTGATCGTGCATCTCGTCACCGGGATGCCGCAGCGCGCGGTGCGCTTCGGCCTGTCCCGCACGGTTGATTCGATTGAGGAGCAGGTGATCCTGCCGAACGTTCGGCTCACCATTCCGCCCGCGACCCGCGCCGTCTATCGCGTGCCGAGCGGCGCGGAACTGCCGATTGACCGTTCCGCGTCTGAAGTCAGGGTCACGATTCCGATGCTCGGAGACTGGGAAACGCTGCGTCTCGTCGGAGATTTTGCCTAGAAATCGAACGCTCCGGTGAAATACAACTGAAAGGTTTAAGGATGCTCGAAAAATCACGCCCGTTCGACGCGACCCATACCGCGCTGACCTTCCCGCTCGGCGGGATCGGTACGGGTAATATTTCGCTGGGGGCGCGCGGCGAACTGATCGACTGGGAAATCTTCAACTCGTCGGCGAAGGGCAACCATCTGCCCAACGCCTTCTTCGCCCTTCGGATGCAGTCGGGCGATCAAGCGCCGATTCTGCGCGTGCTCGAAGGGCCGATGCAGCCGCCGCACAACCTGTCGCACGGCTATCATCCCTGGCAGCATGGCGGACTGCCGCGCTTCGCCAACTCGACCTTTCGCGGCGAGTATCCGCTGGCGACCGTCAACCTCGACGACCCGAACCTGCCCGTGCGCGTCGAACTCGAAGCCTTTACGCCGTTGATCCCGCTCAACCCCGACGATTCCGGGATTCCCTGCGCCGCGCTGACCTACACGGTGACGAATACGTCGAGTGAACCGCTCAAAATCACGCTGGTCGGCTCGCTCTGTAATCCGGTCGGCGGCATTCAGTTCGATCCGTTCTCGAACGTCGCGCCGAGCAAAGAGGGTAAGACCGTCAACGCCGCGCGCAGCGAGGGCAATCTGCGCGGCGTCTATATGGACGTGGACGGCATCGAACCGGGCGCGTTGAGCTACGGCAACCTGAGCCTCGTCACGACCTACCCGAACGTGACGATCAAACCGCATTGGCTTCGGAGCGGCTGGTGGGATTATTTGCAGGAGTTCTGGGACGATCTGGCCGACGATGGCCTGCTCACCGACCTCGGCTACGACACGCCGTCGCCCGATGGCCGCCCCGATACCGGATCGCTCGGCGTGGTCGATACGATTCCGGCGGGCGAATCGCGCTCGTATCCCTTCTGGATCACCGGGTATTTCCCGAACCGCCGCAATACGTGGATGACGCAGCATCAAATCCAGAACGCGATCTCGCAGCGCAATTCGACGCCAATTGGCGAATCGACCCGCGTCACGCGCAATCACTAT